>CACGZX010000016.1 GCA_902577625.1 uncultured Pelagibacteraceae bacterium | reverse complement strand
GAGTTTGATTACCAAGCAAATTAATGAAGAATATAAAAATTCTTTAGACTCAATAAGTAATAGCCAAATTTTAAATGAAATAGATAAAATTAAATTAGATGAAATTCCAGAAAATTTAAAAGAACAAGAAATTAAAATCCTCTCACAAGGTATGAATGAGGAAGAATTAAACAAAAATAAAAAAGATCTTGAAAAAAAAGCAATTAAAAGAATAAAAACTGGATTAATTTTGAATGAGTTTGGTGAGCAAAATAAAATTAATGTAAGTGAGCAAGATATGCAAGTTGAAATACAAAAACAACTTAGAATGATGCCAGGACAAGAAAAAATGCTTCAAGAATATTATCAAAAAAATCCTGCAGTTCTAGGTAATTTAAGGGGACAGTTATATGAAGAGAAAATTTTAAAAGAAATTAAATTAAAAGCTAAATCAAATTTAAAAGAAATTACTAAAGATGAAGCAGAAAAAATTTTAAAAGAAGAAAATGAAAAGCACATGAAAGAACATCACAATCATGATAAAAAACATTCTTCTGATAAAAAAGACACCTCATCTCAAAAGACAGCAGGTGAAAATAAAACAAAAACCGCAGTAAAGAAAACGTCAAAAGTAAAAAAAGTTAGCAAAAAGTAATCACAAGTTGTATAAGTATAACGAATCAACTTATGAATAAAATACCTGAACATCTTAATACGCTTATCCCAATGGTTGTTGAACAATCAAGTAGAGGTGAGAGAGCTTATGATATCTATTCAAGATTGTTAAAAGAAAGAATTGTGTTTGTTGTTGGACCAATAAATGACAGTGTAGCATCATTAGTTACAGCGCAACTTTTATTTTTAGAATCTGAAGATCCAAAAAAAGAAATTTCTCTTTATATAAATAGTCCAGGAGGACTTGTTACAGCTGGTTTAGGAATATATGATACCATGCAATATATAAAACCTGATGTTTCAACTTTATGTATTGGACAAGCTGCAAGTATGGGATCGTTTTTGTTGGCAGCTGGTACTAAAGGAAAAAGATTTTCTCTTCCAAATTCAAGAATAATGGTTCATCAACCTTCAGCAGGATTTCAAGGTCAAGCTACTGATATTGAAATTCATGCAAACGAAGTTCTATCATTAAAAAAAAGATTGAATGAAATTTATTCAAAACATACTAATAAATCTGTTGATGAAATAAAGTCAGCACTAGAAAGAGATAACTTTATGACACCAGAAAATGCAAAAGATTTTGGTCTTATAGATAAAGTAGTGGTTAACAGATAATTAATTACTATATATAGATTTTCCACAACCTATACTTGATTAGAATATCTTAAATGTAATAAAGTAACTAAACTGATTCGAAATAAAAATTATGAGCACAAACAATAAAAATATTCTTTACTGTTCTTTCTGTGGCAAAAGCCAACATGAAGTTAGAAAATTAATTGCTGGTCCTACCGTTTTCATTTGTGACGAATGTGTAGAACTTTGTATGGATATTATTAAAGAAGAAAATAAAGATAATTTTGTTAAACATCAGGATGGATTACCATCGCCCAAAGAAATTTGCAAAGTATTAGATGATTATGTAATTGGTCAAAATTATGCAAAAAAAGTTTTGTCTGTTGCAGTTCATAATCACTATAAAAGACTTAACTATGAAAATAAAACTAGCAAATCAGTAGAACTTGCAAAATCAAATATATTATTATTAGGACCTACAGGGTGTGGTAAAACTTTATTAGCGCAAACTCTAGCTAGAATTTTAGATGTCCCATTTACAATGGCCGATGCAACAACTTTAACAGAAGCGGGATATGTTGGTGAAGATGTTGAAAATATTATTTTAAAACTTTTACAGTCAGCTGATTACAATGTAGAAAAAGCCCAAAGAGGAATTGTATATATTGATGAAGTAGATAAAATAAGTAGAAAATCTGAAAATCCTTCAATAACAAGAGATGTTTCTGGCGAAGGTGTTCAGCAAGCTTTATTAAAAATAATGGAAGGTACGATTGCAAGTGTACCCCCACAAGGTGGAAGAAAACATCCACAACAAGAATTTTTGCAAGTTGATACAACTAATATTTTGTTTATTTGTGGTGGAGCTTTTGCAGGATTGGATAAAATTATTTCTCAAAGAGACAAGGGCTCATCAATAGGATTTGGTGCAGAAGTTAAAAGTGTTGCAGATAAAAAAATAGGCGAATGGATGAAAGGTCTTGAACCAGAAGATCTATTAAAATATGGTTTAATACCAGAATTTATCGGTAGACTTCCAATTAATGCAACCCTAGAAGATTTAGATGAAAAATCTTTAATTAAAATATTAGAAGAACCAAAAAATTCATTAATTAAGCAGTATAAAGAATTATTTAAATTAGAGGGAGTTAAATTGACTTTCAAAGATACTGCAATTAAAGAAATTGCACAAAAAGCGATTAATAAAAAAACTGGAGCAAGAGGCTTAAGATCAATTTTAGAAAATATACTTTTAAAAACGATGTTTGACCTACCTAGTCAAGATAATGTTGAGGAAGTTATTATTGATGCAGGTGTGGCAAAAGGTCAAAACGATCCATTAATAATACACTCCAAGGATGCTAAATCTAAGTCAGAAAAAACTTCAGCAGCCTGAACAAGGTTAATAAGCCATAATTTACTATTGCAAAATTCAATATAATATCCATATTTACACTATGGAAGTTAAACACACATCACCTCTATTACCTTTAAGAGACATTGTCGTATTCCCGAGTATGGTTATACCTTTGTTTGTTGGGAGAGATAAATCAATAACTGCATTAAATGAAGTTATGAAAGATAATAAAAAAATTATTTTAGTAACTCAAAAAAATTCAGAAGTTGACGATCCCAAAAAAACAGATGTATTTATGTATGGATGTGAAAGCTCAATATTACAACTTTTAAAATTACCAGATGGAACAGTAAAAGTTTTAGCAGAAGGAAACAAAAGAGTTAAGATAATAGATTTCAAAGATGATGAAAAATTTATTACATGTTCTTATGAATACATCAATGACCTAACTTCAACTGACGAAGATTTAATGCCTCTAGCAATTACAGCAATAAGAAGATTAGAAAAACTAACCTCTATTAATAAAAAAATATCATCAGAAATAATTTCTAACATTAAGGAATTGAAAGACCCATCAAAAATAGCAGACAATATAGCATCTCACTTAAACACCACAATTTCTGAAAAGCAGCAAATATTTGAAACTACTGATGTTAAAAAAAGATTAAGTGGTGTTATTAAAATAATGGAAAATGAAACAAGCATAATTGGTGTTGAGAAAAAAATTAGAGGAAGAGTTAAAACTCAAATGGAAAAAACACAAAGAGAGTATTATTTAAATGAACAATTAAAAGCAATTCAAAAGGAGTTAGGAGAAATTGAAGATGGAAAAGATGAAACTTCAAATTTAAATAAAGCTATTCAAAAAGCTAAAATGCCTAAAGAAGTTCAAAAAAAATGTATGTCAGAACTTAAAAAATTAAAAAACATGAGTCCAATGTCAGCTGAAGCTACAGTAGTTAGAAATTATTTAGATTGGATGATTGATATACCTTGGTTTAAAAAAGATAAAGTAGATATAGATTTAAATAAAGCCCTAAAAACTTTGGATGAAGACCATTATGGATTAGAAAAAGTAAAAGAGAGAATTATTGAATTCCTAGCTGTGCAAAAAAGAATGGAAAAAATAAAAGGTCCAATTTTGTGCTTGATAGGACCCCCGGGAGTTGGAAAAACATCACTTGGAAAATCTATAGCTAAAGCAACAAACAGACAGTTTGTAAGAATGTCACTAGGTGGAGTTAGAGATGAAGCCGAGATAAGAGGACATAGAAGAACTTATATTGGATCTTTACCAGGAAAAATTATTCAAATGATGAAAAAGGCAGGAACAAAAAATCCTTTAATATTACTTGATGAAGTTGATAAAGTTGGAAACGATTACAGAGGTGACCCGTCCTCGGCTTTACTTGAAGCTCTAGACCCTGAACAAAATACTACTTTTAACGATCATTATTTAGAAGTTGATTATGATCTTTCAGATGTAATGTTTGTTACTACTGCTAATACTTTAAATATTTTACCTCCATTACTAGATAGAATGGAAGTAATAAGAATACCTGGATACACAGAAGATGAAAAAATAAATATTGCAAATAAATATTTACTACCAAAACAAATAAAAGAAAATGGTGTTAACAAAGAAGAATTAGACTTAGTTGATGGAACTATCAAAGAAATAATTAGAAGCTACACAAGAGAGTCTGGAGTAAGAAACCTAGAAAGAGAAATATCCAAAGTTGCAAGAAAAGTAGTTAAAAAGGTAGTAAGCGGTGAAGAAAAAAAAGTTATAGTTAATGACAAAAATGTTCATGACTTCTTAGGAGTTAAAAAATTTAAATACGGCGAAGTGGAGTCTGAAGATAAAGTAGGAATAGTTACTGGTCTAGCTTGGACTGAATTTGGTGGAGAAATTTTAAAAATAGAAACAGTGCATATGCCAGGAAAAGGTAGAATGCAAATTACAGGAAAGCTAGGTGATGTTATGCAAGAGTCAGTTAAAGCTGCAAAATCTTTTGTTAGATCAAAAAGTTTAGAATATGGAATTATACCACCAATATTTGAAAAAAAAGATTTTCATATTCACGTACCAGAAGGTGCTACTCCAAAAGACGGTCCTTCTGCTGGTATTGCTATGGTTACATCTATAGTTTCAGCAATAACAAATAATCCTGTTTACAAACATATTGCAATGACAGGTGAAGTCACAATTACTGGACAAGTTTTACCAATTGGTGGATTGAAAGAGAAATTGTTAGCTGCTCATAGAGCTGGAATAAAGCAAGTGATTATACCTAAAGAAAATGAAAAAGATTTAACTGATATTCCAAAAAAAGTTCGTGAAGATATAAAAATAACGGTTGTAGAAAATGTAGATGAAGTATTGAAAGTAGCTCTCAAAAATGAATTAAAAAGAATTGAATGGACAGAAGTAGAAAATATTTCCAAAAGTGATAAAGATCAAAAATCACAAGCTAGCATTCAATAATTAACAATTTACATTAACTCTACCTTGATGTATTAGTAGCCTGTTTTTAGGGCGGTTAGCTCAGTTGGTAGAGCATCTCGTTTACACCGAGGGGGTCAAAGGTTCGAGTCCTTTACTGCCCACCAAAACACGGGGGTGTAGCTCAGTTGGTTAGAGCGATCGCCTGTCACGCGATAGGTCGAGGGTTCGAGTCCCTTCACTCCCGCCATTAATATGATAATCATGGTTATTAGTTATAAATACTCAATGAAATGTGACTTTAACTGCACTTTCATTTAATTCAAAAGATTATATATAGAATGTGATGCTTGCGGAATTTTTAAAAGATTATTTTTCGATAATTATTTTTTTAATAATTGCACTAGGTTTAAGTTTTGTGTTTATAATTCTTAACTTTGCTTTATCTCCAAAAAATCCTGATCCAGAAAAGCTTTCTGCATATGAGTGCGGCTTTGAGCCGTTTAATGATTCAAGAATGGAATTTGACGTTAGATTTTATTTGGTTGCCATTTTATTTATAATTTTTGATTTGGAAATAGCTTTTCTGTTTCCTTGGGCTATTTCATTAGGCAATATTGGTTTGTTTGGATTTGTATCTATGATGATTTTTCTTTTTATTTTAACAGTAGGTTTTGTTTATGAATGGAAAAAGGGTGCATTAGATTGGGAATAAAAAATGATATCTACAGAAAAAGAAAAACAAATACCGGAAGAATTTAAAAAACTTGCAGAAGATTTTAGTAAAGATGGTTTTATAACCACTTCTTTTGATAATTTAGTGAATTGGGCAAGAACCGGTTCTTTACATTGGATGACTTTTGGTCTTGCTTGTTGCGCTGTGGAAATGATGCAAACATCAATGCCAAGATATGATCTTGAAAGATTTGGTGCTGCTCCAAGAGGATCACCAAGGCAATCTGACGTAATGATTGTTGCCGGAACTTTAACAAACAAAATGGCACCCGCATTAAGAAAAGTGTACGATCAAATGCCAGAGCCAAGATATGTTATATCAATGGGAAGCTGCGCAAATGGTGGTGGTTATTATCATTATTCATATTCAGTAGTAAGAGGATGTGACAGAGTTGTACCCGTTGATGTTTATGTACCAGGATGTCCGCCATCCGCTGAAGCCTTACTTTATGGGATAATGCAACTTCAAAAAAAAATAAGAAACAAAGGATCTTTGCAAAGATAAAATGAATAATTTATCTGACTTGGAAAAAACAATAAATTCAGAACTTACTACAAAAATTAAAAGTTCAAAAATAAATCATAAAATAATTTGTTTAAATATAGAAAGTGATGATTTACTAGAAGTTATATTGTTTATAAAAAATAATAATAAAACTAAATTTAAACAATTAATAGATATTACAGCAGTTGATTATCCTGAAAAAGAAAGAAGATTTAAACTTGTTTATTTATTATTGAGTCATGAATTTAACTCAAGAATTCTTATTGATTTTTCGATAAATGAAAATGAAATTGTCTCTTCTTTAACATCAGTTTTTCCATCATCAAATTGGATGGAAAGAGAAGTATTTGATATGTATGGAGTTAAATTTAAAGATCATCCTGATTTAAGACGAATATTAACCGATTATGGATTTGAAGGGCACCCTTTAAGAAAAGACTTTCCTTTAACCGGTCATAACGAAGTTAGATATAGCGAGGATGAAAAAAAAGTTATTTATGAACCTGTTAAACTAGAACAAAATTATAGAAATTTTGATTATGAGAGTCCTTGGGAAGGAACAGAATATATTAAGAAACAAACAAAAAAAAATGACTAAAGAAAAAAAAACTTTAAATTTAAATTTTGGACCTCAGCATCCAGCAGCACATGGAGTTCTAAGACTGATACTTGAATTAGATGGGGAAGTTGTTGAACATGCAGATCCTCATATAGGTTTGCTACACAGAGGAACTGAAAAGTTAATTGAAAATAAAACTTACATACAAGCTATACCTTATTTTGACAGACTAGATTATGTTGCTCCAATGAATCAAGAACATGCATTTGCATTAGCTATTGAAAAAATTTTAAATGTAGAAGTTCCAATTAGAGCTCAGTTTATTAGAGTTATGTTCTGTGAAATTGGAAGAATTCTTAGTCATATTTTAAATATTACCACACAGGCTTTAGATGTAGGCGCACTAACACCTTCATTGTGGGGCTTTGAAGAAAGAGAAACTTTAATGACTTTTTATGAAAGAGTGTCTGGTTCAAGACTTCATGCTAATTATTTTAGAGCAGGCGGGGTTCATCAGGATATACCAAGAGGTTTAGATGAAGATATAGCGAAATTTTGTCAAAAATTTCCAAAAATTATTGATGATTTAGAAACTTTATTAACTGACAACAGAATTTTCAAACAAAGAAATGTGGACATTGGCATTGTGTCTAAACAAGATGCTTTGGACTATTCTTTTTCTGGAGTAATGCTAAGAGGATCTGGTGTTCCGTGGGATTTAAGAAAATCACAATCCTACGAATGTTATGATCAATTCGACTTTAAAATACCAGTTGGAAAAAACGGAGATTGTTATGATAGATATTTATGCAGAGTAGAAGAGATGAGAGAAAGTGTAAAAATCATAAATCAGTGTCTTGCTCAAATACCATCTGGTCCAATTAAAACCCTGGATGCAAAAATTACTCCACCACCAAAAAAAGAATTAAAAGAGTCAATGGAGGCATTAATACATCATTTTAAATTATTTACAGAAGGTTATAGAGTTAAAAAAGATGAAATATATGTTGCTGTAGAAGCTCCCAAAGGTGAATTTGGAGTATATTTAATATCTGATGGATCAAGCAAACCTTATAAATGTAAAATACGAGCTCCAGGCTTTTCACACTTGCAAGCAATGGATTATTTAATAAAAGGCCATATGCTAGCTGATGTACCAGCTGTTTTAGGATCAATGGATGTTGTTTTTGGAGAAATAGACAGATGAGTATAAAAAAAATATCAAAAGAACAACCATCAAATTTTGAATTTAATAAAGTAAATTTAAATGAAGCAAATAATATTATTAAAAATTACCCAGAAGGAAAAAAACAAAGTGCTGTAATGGCATTGTTATATTTAGCGCAAAAACAAAATGATAATTGGATACCACTTTCAGCAATGAAATACATTGCTAAATTTTTACAAATTCCATACATCAAAGTTTACGAAGTTGCTACCTTTTATTCAATGTATAATTTAGCACCAGTAGGAAAGTATTTTATCCAAGTTTGTACTACTACTCCATGCATGCTACGTGGAGCATATGATATTGTAAACGTATGTAAAAAAAAAATATCAGAAAATGAAAAAGAATTATCTAAAGATAAAATCTGTTCTTGGATGGAAGTAGAATGTCTTGGAGCATGTATCAATGCTCCAATGATGCAAATTAATGAAGACTATTATGAAGATTTAGATGATAAAAAAACGGAAAAAATTATAGATCAAATTTTTAGAGGAGAAAAACCCAAACCTGGTTCATATAGAGGAAGAAAGAACTCTGAACCAGAAAATAACAGAAAAACATTATTAAATATTAAAAATGCTTAGAGACGAAGATAGAATTTTTACAAACCTGTACAACGACTCCGGTCCAGATCTAACATCTGCACAAAAAAGAGGCGATTGGCATGATACTAAATTATTAATTAATAAAGGAAGAGAATGGATAATAAATGAAGTTAAATTATCTGAATTAAGAGGTAGAGGAGGTGCAGGATTTCCGACTGGTCTTAAATGGTCTTTTGCACCAAAAGAAATTGGATCAAGACCACATTATTTAGTAATTAATGCTGATGAGTCAGAACCAGGAACTTGTAAAGATAGAGATATTTTAAGATTTGAACCACAAAAAT
The DNA here is from genome assembly GCA_902577625.1 of uncultured Pelagibacteraceae bacterium. Taxonomy (GTDB): domain Bacteria; phylum Pseudomonadota; class Alphaproteobacteria; order Pelagibacterales; family Pelagibacteraceae; genus Pelagibacter. The sequence continues at coordinate 16,441 of CACGZX010000016.1, read as the reverse complement.
TAATTGAAGGATGTTTATTAGCATCTTACGCAGTAAATGCACACAAATGCTATATTTATATAAGAGGAGAATATCTCAATGAAGGAAAAAAACTTCAAGAAGCAATAGATGAAGCATATGAAAATAAATTAATTGGAAATAATGCATGTGATAGTGGTTGGGATTTAGACATATATATACATTATGGAGCAGGCGCATATATTTGTGGTGAAGAAACTGCGTTACTTGAAAGTATTGAAGGAAACAAGGGTCAACCAAGATTAAAACCACCTTTCCCAGCTTTAATTGGTTTGTATGGTTGTCCAACAATTATTAATAATGTAGAAACAATAGCAGTTATTCCAACTATATTAAGAAGAAGTGGAAAGTGGTTTGCTTCACTAGGTAGAGCAAAAAACACTGGTTCAAAAATTTATTGTATTTCTGGAAATGTTAATAACCCATGTAATGTTGAAGAAGAAATGGGTATTCCATTAAAAGATTTAATTGAAAAACATGCGGGTGGTGTAATAGGAGGTTGGGATAATCTTAAAGCAGTTATTCCTGGTGGATCATCTATGCCTTTAATACCAAAAAAAATCTGTGAAACAATAAAGCTAGATTTTGATGAATGTATTGAAAATAAAACAGGCCTTGGAACAGCAGGCATTGTGGTTATAAATAAAGACCAAGATATAATTAAATGCATGGCCAGAATAGCAAGATTTTATAAACATGAAAGCTGTGGTCAATGTACACCTTGTAGGGAAGGTTCTGGCTGGATGTGGAGGATGTTAGAAAGAATGGCTAAAGGGGAAGCTTCAAGAGATGAAGTAGATATGCTTATGGATGTAACAAAACAAATTGAAGGTCATACCATATGTGCTTTTGGCGAAGGTTCGGCATGGCCTGTTCAAGGATTGTTAAGACATTTTAAAAAGGAAGTAGTTAAAAGAAATAATTTTAATCCATTAGTGGATAGAAACAAGAAGATTCCTTATTTAGTGGATCAACATTTATTAGAAAAATAATGATTAAAATAAAAGTTAATGAAATAGATTTGGAAGTAGATGAAGGTTTAACTATTCTTCAAGCTTGTGAACAAGCAGGTGCAGAAATACCAAGATTTTGCTACCATGAAAAACTATCAATAGCAGGCAATTGCAGAATGTGCTTAGTTGAACTTGAAAAATCTCCAAAACCAGTTGCATCATGCGCTATGCCAGTTTCAGAAGGTATGAATATAAAAACAAATACTGAAAAAGTAGAAAAGGCAAGAAAGGGTGTTATGGAGTTTTTACTTGCCAATCATCCGTTAGATTGCCCAGTTTGTGATCAAGGTGGAGAGTGTGATTTACAAGATCAGTCAATGTTTTATGGAATAGACAAATCCAGATATAAAGAAAATAAGAGAGAAGTACCTGAAAAATATATGGGTCCACTGATAAAGACTCAAATGACAAGATGCATACATTGCACAAGATGTATCAGGTTTGCGACAGAAGTTGCAGGTGTACCCGAACTTGGAGCGATTGGAAGAGGTGAAGATATGCAAATTACAACTTATTTAGAAAAATCAATGGAGTCTGAACTTTCTGCAAATGTAATTGACTTATGTCCAGTTGGTGCATTGACTTCAAAGCCTTATGTATTTGAAGCTAGACCATGGGAATTAAAAAAAACTGAAACAATAGACGTAATGGACTCTGTAGGTTCAAATATTAGAGTCGACACTTATGGTTGGGAAGTAAAAAGAGTATTACCAAGAATTAATGAAGATATTAATGAAGAGTGGATATCTGATAAAACAAGATATGCATGTGACGGTATAAAAAATCAGAGACTTGATACTCCATACTATAAAATTGATGGAGATTTTAAAAAAATATCCTGGAAAGATGCAAATAAAATAATTGTAGAAAAAATAAAAGATAGTCCCTCAGATAAAATTGCTGGATTCACAGGCGATCTTACAAATATGGAAACACAATATATAACAAAAGAATTTTTTAACAAAACCATCAAATCAAATTTCCTAGAGTCTAGAAATAAAAATTTATATATTAATTCTAGTAGTAGAGAAAATTATCTTTTTAACTCATCATTAAATGGAATAGAACAATCTGATTTTGTTTTACTAATTGGTACAAATCCAAGATATGAAGCCACAATATTAAATGCCAGAATTAGAAAAAGCTATTTGCAAAATAACTTTGAAGTTTTTTCGATAGGAGACATGGGAGACTTAACGTATCCTTACACGGCTCTTCCTAATGAAACAAAAGTAATCAAGGATATTGTTGAAGAAAATCATGAATTATCATCTAAAATACAAAATTCAAATAAACCATTAATTGTTATTGGTGAAGAGGTATTGAGTCTTAAATCAGGGCAATATGTTTTTGAAGAAATGAAAAAGTATTTATTGTCTAAAAAAAAAATAAATAAAGAATGGAATTCTCTAAATATATTATCCAAAAATGCATCTTCAGTAGGCTCTTATGATTTGAATATTTTAAGTTCAACAGATGGAAAAAATATTGTTTTAGACAAAGTTAATAATAATGAATTTGAAATAATTTTTTTAATTGGACAAGATAATTTAAATTTTAAAAAGAAAAATGAATTTATAATATACATTGGTAGTCATGGAGATAAAGGAGCAGATATTGCTGATGTAATTTTACCCGGATCAACCTATACAGAACAAGATGGTTATTTTGCTAATTTAGAAGGAAAAATTCAAAAAGCATATAAAGCTTCATATCCACCTGGTTTAGCTATAGAGGATTGGGAAATAATAAATAATTTATCTGAGTTAATAAAAAGAAAAAAATTATTTAAAAATAAGAATGAATTAATCGATAGTATGTTCAATTATTTAAATTTAAATAAAGAAATCAATATTAATCAAAATTTAAATTTTAATTTTTTAAATGAAAAAATTTATGTAGACAATTCTGATTATTATTTTTCAAATGTTATTGCACGATCATCAAAAACTATGGTTGATTGTGATAATGCAAAAAAAAATCTTAATAAAACTGGAACCGAAGGATAATGATAGAAAACTTAATTATTTTATTTGACGAAATTTATAAAGTTCTTTTTTTACTTATACCTGTATTGGTTTCGGTGGCAATGATTGTTTGGCTTGATAGAAGAGTTTGGGCTTTTGTTCAAAAAAGAAGAGGTCCAAATGTTGTAGGTCCTTTTGGTTTATTTCAATCTTTAGCTGATGCTTTAAAATATATTTTTAAAGAAATAATTATTCCAGCTAGTGCGAATAAAGTTATTTTTATTCTAGCACCTATTGTTACAATGACTTTAGCTCTAATTTCTTGGGCTGTTATTCCTTTTAGTGAAGAATACGTTTTAGCTGATATAAATGTTGGTATTTTATATCTTTTTGCTGTTTCATCCTTGGGAGTATATGGAATTATAATGGGTGGATGGGCATCAAATTCTAAATATCCATTTTTAGGATCAATTAGATCAGCCGCTCAAATGGTTTCGTATGAAGTTTCAATAGGTGTAATAATAATTAATGTATTGCTTTGTGTAGGATCTTTAAATTTGAAAGATATTGTATTAGCTCAACAAAATTTATGGTTTGTAATTCCATTGTTCCCAATGTTTGTTATTTTTTTTATCTCAGCTCTTGCAGAAACAAATCGTCCACCATTTGATTTACCAGAAGCTGAAGCAGAATTGGTTGCGGGTTATCAAACAGAATATTCTGGAATGATGTATGCAATGTTTTGGTTAGGTGAATATGCAAATATTTTATTAATGTGTTCAATGGGATCAATTTTGTTTTTAGGTGGCTGGTTATCACCAATAAACCTTTATCCTTTTACCTTAATACCTGCACCGTTATGGTTAATATTTAAAATATTATTATTATTTATTTTATTTTCTTTAGTTAAAGCTATTGTTCCACGTTACAGATATGACCAATTAATGAAATTGGGTTGGAAAATTTTTCTTCCATTTTCACTTATTTGGGTAGTAATTACAGCTAGTTACTTATTTTATTTTAATTTATTACCGGTAAACTAATTATGAAAATTTCACGTATCTTAAAAACAATTTTACTAATAGATTTTTTGAATGGTTTATTAATTGCAATAAAAGAATCTTTTAAGTCTAAAAAAACTTTGAATTACCCATTTGAAAAAGGAAAAATTAGCCCAAGATTTAGAGGAGAGCACGCATTACGCAGATATCCTAATGGAGAAGAAAGATGTATAGCTTGTAAATTATGTGAGGCTGTATGCCCGGCTCAAGCAATTACGATTGAATCTGCTGAAAGAGAAGACGGTAGTAGAAAAACAACAAGATACGACATTGATATGTTAAAATGTATCTACTGCGGTTTATGTGAAGAATCTTGTCCTGTCGATGCTATTGTACAAGGTCCAAATTTTGAATTTTCTACGGAAACAAGAGAAGAGCTATATTACAATAAGCAAAAATTATTAGATAACGGTGATAGATGGGAAAGTGTATTGGCGGCAAACATTAAAGCTGACAATCCATACAGATAAAAATGATTGTTCACTCTATATTTTTTTATATTTTTTCTATAATAGCCGTATTTTCTGCAGTTATGGTAACAGTCTCAAGAAATACTGTTCATTCTGTTTTTTTTTTAATTTTAGATTTTATAAGTATTTCATGTCTTTTCATAATGATTGGAGCAGAGTTTATCGGAATGATAATGCTTATAGTCTATGTTGGTGCTGTCGCAGTACTTTTTTTATTTGTAGTGATGATGTTGAATGTTTCACAACAAAAAAACGAATGGCTTAGCGGTGAAAAGAATTCTAAACATATACCAATAGGATTATTAATAAGTACTGTTATTTTTTTTGAATTAATTATTGTAGCTGGTGGATGGAAATACAAGCCCGAACTATTAAAAAATTTTAGTAATTTGGGTATCGATTTAAATACTACTAATACTCACGAAATAGGAAAGGTTTTATACACTGATTATATCCATCTATTTCAATTAAGCGGAATGATACTTTTAGTTGCAATGATAGGAGCCATTGTTTTGACCTTTAGACATAGAGAGGGAATTAAAAGACAAAGTTACTTTAAACAAATATCCAGAGAACGAAGCGAAGGTGTTGAAGTTATTGATGTAGAAAAAAATAAAGGAGTAAAAATAGATGTTTGAAATTGGTCTTGGACATTACCTAATACTTGGAGCAACAATTTTTACAATTGGAGTAGTTGGAATATTTTTAAATAGGAAAAATATTATTGTTATTTTAATGAGTATAGAACTTATTTTACTGGCAGTTAATATTAACTTGGTTGCTTTCTCAATTTATCTTAATGACTTATCTGGACAAATATTTACTTTATTTATTTTAACAGTAGCTGCAGCTGAAGCAGCAATCGGTTTGGCAATCATTGTAATATATTACAGAAATTCTGGAACTATAAGAGTTCAAGAAATTGATAAACTAAAAGGATAAAATGGAAATTGAATATTTAATTATTTTTTTACCACTTTTAGGAGCATTTATTTCTGGATTCTTTGGAAATTTAATTGGATCACGAAATTCTGAAATCATAACAAGTTTATTTGTTTCAATCTCAGCAATATTTTCTTTTTTAATTTTTTATAAGGTATTGAATGAAAATTATATAAATAATTTAAACATTTTCACATGGATTAGTTCAGGTTCACTAAACGCTAGCTGGTCTATTAAAATTGACGCTCTCTCATCTGTAATGTTAGTTGTTGTAACCTTAGTTTCTTCTTTGGTCCATGTTTATTCTATAGGTTATATGTCACACGATCCTCATAAACAAAGATTTATGTCATACTTATCTTTATTCACTTTTTCAATGTTAATTTTGGTTACCTCAGATAATTTTTTACAACTATTCTTTGGTTGGGAAGGAGTTGGTTTATGTTCGTATTTTTTGATTGGATTTTGGTTTAAAAAAGAAACTGCTAACGCTGCTGCTATAAAAGCTTTTGTAGTAAATAGAGTAGGTGACTTTGGTTTCGCTTTAGGTATTTTTCTAATTTTTTACTTATTTGGTACAGTTAACTATAATGAAGTATTTAAGCTAATACCTTATACATTAGATAAAGATTTGTCATTTCTTGGATTAAATATTAATGCCATAAATTTAATTTGTGTTCTTTTATTTATTGGTGCCATGGGAAAATCAGCACAAATATTTTTGCATACATGGTTACCTGATGCAATGGAAGGCCCTACACCAGTATCTGCGTTGATTCATGCTGCTACAATGGTTACAGCCGGTGTATTTCTTGTCGTCAGATGCTCACCGATATACGAATATTCAGAATTTGCTTTAAATCTTATAACAATAGTTGGTATGTCTACTGCTTTTTTCGCTGCAACAATTGCTGTTGTTCAAGATGATATAAAAAAAATAATAGCATACTCAACATGTAGTCAGTTAGGTTATATGTTTTTTGCAGCAGGAGTTGGAGCTTATAATGTTGCAATGTTTCATTTATTTACTCATGCCTTCTTTAAAGCATTGTTATTCTTAGGATCAGGCTCAGTTATTCATTCATTTAAAGATGAGCAAAATATTAATAATATGGGAGGTGTATGGAGAAAATTGCCATACACTTGGTTATTAATGATAATAGGAACACTTGCTTTAACAGGTTTTCCTTTTTTATCAGGTTTTTATTCTAAAGACGCAATTATAGAGTTTGCTTACTTAAGAGGAAATTCATTTGGTTATTTCGCAGCTGGAATAGGTATTTTTACAGCACTACTAACTTCAATTTATTCATGGAGGTTAATGTTAAAAACTTTTCACGGATCTTATAACAACCAAAAATTAAACATCAAAGATATACATGAATCACCTATGATTATGATAATTCCATTAGCATTTTTAGCAGTTGGAGCTATTTTTTCAGGATTCTTGTTTAAAGATTTGTTTATTGGAACCGAAACATCAGTTAATTTTTGGAATAATTCAATATTCTTTTTACAACCTTTGAGCCAAGATCATCCACCACTTTGGTTTATATTTTTAACTCCACTATTAGTAGTTTTATCTATACCTATTGCTTATTATTTTTTTATTAAAAATAAAAAAATCACAAGCGAAATTGTTAATGGAAATTTGCCCTTGTATAATTTTTTAAAAAACAAATGGTACTTTGATGAATTATATAATTATTTATTTGTTAAACCTTCTAAAAATATAGGTTTATATTTTTGGAAAAAAGTAGATCTAAGATTCATTGATAGATTTGGACCAGATGGTATTTCAAATTTAATTAAAAATATTTCCCTAATAGCTGTTAAATTTCAAAATGGATTTATATATCATTATGCATTTATTATGCTTTTAGGATTCTCAGCTTTACTAACTTTTTTAATATTAAAATAATGGACTTTCCTATTATATCTTCACTAATTCTTTTACCAACTTTAGGAGCAATATTTCTTTTTTTTTCAAAATCAAAAAATAATACAAACGTTACTAGTAAATACTTAGCTTTGTTTGTTTCATCCGCTAATTTTGTTTTATCTTTATACCTTTGGTATTTATTTGACTCATCAACTTCTGAATTTCAGTTTTTAGAAGATAGATCTTGGATAAAAGGATTTATAAATTATAAAGTTGGTGTTGATGGAATTTCGATTTTATTTATTATTTTAACAACATTTATTGCACCACTTTGTGTTGTTTCTGTAAATAATACTATTAAAACCAGATTAAAAGATTTTCTAATCGCTATACTGATAATGGAATCTTTAATGATAGGAGTTTTTTGCTCATTAGATCTAGTAGTGTTTTATCTATTTTTTGAAGCTGGATTAATTCCGATGTTTTTAATAATTGGAATCTGGGGCGGCGTAAAAAGAGTTTATTCAGCATTTAAATTTTTCCTTTATACACTTCTTGGTTCAGTTCTAATGCTAATAGCAATAATTTCTATTTATTGGATAACCGGAACAACTGATGTTGTTTATCTTTATAATATCGGTATAGATGCGAAATATCAAAATCTTCTATGGTTAGCTTTTTTTAGTTCTTTCGCAGTAAAAACACCTATGTGGCCAGTTCACACTTGGTTGCCCGATGCTCACGTTGAAGCTCCTACAGCAGGATCAGTTTTATTAGCTGCAATTTTATTAAAAATGGCAGGATATGGTTTCATAAGATTTTCAGTTGGGCTATTTCCTATTGCTTCAGAATATTTTATCCCATTAATATACATTTTAAGTTTAGTGGCAATTATTTACACTTCATTGGTAGCTCTTATGCAGGAAGATATGAAAAAATTAATTGCATATTCGTCCGTTGCACATATGGGTTTTGTTACACTTGGAATATTTACTTTTACACAGCAAGGATTGGAGGGAAGCATATATCAAATGATAAGCCATGGATTGATTTCAGCAGCACTATTTTTTTCAGTAGGTGTAATTTATGAAAGAATGCACACAAGATTAATCAATAATTATTCTGGTTTAGTCTCTGTAATGCCAAAATATGCAATTTTTTTAATGATATTTACACTCGGGGCAATCGGGCTTCCAGGTACAACTGGTTTTGTGGGAGAATTTTTAATTCTAATAGGTGCGTTTAAAAAAAACTTTTTAGTTGCAACAATCGCAAGTTTAGGAGTGATTTTATGCGCTGCTTACATGCTTTGGCTTTATAAAAGAATTATATTTGGTGAATTATTAAACAACGAATTAAAAAAAATTTTAGATTTAAATAAATCTGAAATTTTAATACTTTGCTGCCTTGGTATACCAATAATTTTTTTTGGATTCTACCCCGAGCCTTTGATAAATACTATTGAAGTATCAATAGAAAATTTAATAGAAATGTACAAATATAATTTAAATTTAGTAAAAAAATAAATGATTAATTTAAATTTTATATATTCAGAAATTTTTCTAGCATTATCTATAATGGCATTACTATTAATTGGCGTATTTAAAAAAAATAGCTCTACTTTAATATATAACTTAAGTATAATTTCTTTATTTTCTTGTTTGGCATTAATGTTTAGTTTCCCGTTTAATGAAAATATAAAATTATTTAACGAAAGTTATCAAATAGATAATTTATCAACTTTCATGAAGATATTAACAATTGTTTCTGGTATTTTTGTATTGATATCCTCAAACAATTACATTCAAACAATTAAAATAAATAAAATTGAGTACCCAATACTAGCTTTATCATCAATTTTGGGAATGATGGTAATGATAAGTTCAAATGATTTAATTTTGTTTTATATAGGCTTGGAATTACAATCTTTGGCTTTATATGTACTTGCTTCATTTAATAGAGATAATCTATTATCCTCTGAGTCAGGTTTAAAATATTTTGTTCTAAGTGCACTATCATCTGGACTTCTTCTTTACGGATGTTCTTTAATATATGGTTTTTCAGGATCTACTAATTTTTTTATAATTGCTGAAAATTTAACAGAAAATAGTTATGGATTAACTTTTGGAATAGTATTTATTTTAGTAGGACTCGCATTTAAAATATCAGCAGTTCCTTTTCATATGTGGGCTCCTGATGTATATGAGGGCTCTCCAACTTCAGTCACTACTTTTTTCGCAATTCTTCCAAAAATTGCTGCTTTAACAGTATTTATTAGATTTTTATATGTACCCTTTATTAACTTAATTGATCAGTGGCAAATGATAATAGTTTTTCTTTCAATTGCTTCAATGCTGTTCGGTGCTATTGCTGCAATAGGACAAAAAAATTTAAAAAGATTAATTGCATATAGCTCAATTGGTCATATGGGATATGCATTAGCAGGACTTGCAACTGGAACTAATCAAGGCATTCATAGTTCAATAACATATATAACAATATATTTATTTATGAATATGGCTTTCTTCTGTTGTCTTTTTATGATGAAAAGAGATGAAAAATACTTTGAAAATATAGAAGATTTATCAGGTTTATCAAAAAATCATCCAATGCTATCGTTTTCATTTTTATTAGTATTGTTTTCATTGGCTGGTATTCCTCCGCTGGCAGGATTTTTTGCAAAATTTTACGTATTTTCTGCTGTAATAGAAGAGTCGATGTATTTTTTAGCAGTTGTAGGACTGCTTTCTACGGTGATAGCAGCTTTTTATTATTTAAGACTAATTAAAATTATTTATTTTGATAAGGATAAAGAAAAGTATGAGGTAAATCACAATATGGGATTAAAATTAACGTTAATTCTTTCATCAATATTTATTCTTTTTTATTTTATTTATCCAAGTTGGTTAATTCAGATAATTGAAAAAATAAATATTATTTAATGAAATTTAAAAAATTCTTTTATAAAAAAATTAATAGTACCAACGACCTGGCAATAAAAAAAATTCAAAATGGTGTTAAGAGTGGCATAATTGTTTGTGAATTTCAAAAAATGGGTAGAGGCCAACGTGGAAACAAATGGAAATCATTTCAAGGAAACTTATTTATGACAATTTTTTTTAAAATAAAAAAAAGTTTGACTATAAAAAAAATGACTACATTAAATTGTGAAATAATTAAAAAGTCTTTATTTAAACATATTAGATATAAAATTAAAATTAAATCCCCAAACGATTTGTTAATAAATAAAAAAAAATTTTGTGGAATTCTTCAGGAAATAATCTTTAACGAAGATAATAAATTTATTATAATTGGTATTGGAATTAATTTAATAAAAAGTCCAAAAATTGCAAATTATCCAACTACAAATATTTTAAGCGAAACAGGTATTAAACTAAAAAAATCAAAAATAATCAAAAGTATTGAGTTTAATTATATTAATAAATTAAAACTATTTGCATAAAGGTTTGAATAGATTAGAAATGTAATATGTATATTATAGGAGATATAGGAAACACTGATGTTAAAATTTGTCTATTCTCAAAAAATAATAGATTAGTAAAGAAATTAATTTTAAAAACTAGTCTAATCAATAAAAAATATTTAAAAAAAAAATTTTCTTTTTTTTTTAATAAAAAATTATATATTAATAATATCATTTTTAGTAGCGTTGTACCTTCTGTGCACAAAATTATCAGACTTTTTCTTGAACAAAAACTTAAAATTAAATCTATTGAAGTAAAACAATTTAATTTAAGTAAGCTAATTAAAATTAATGTTAATCGAAAGCAAGTCGGATCAGATAGACTTTGTAATGCGATAGCTGTGAATGATAATAAAAATAATTATATTATTATTGATTTTGGTACTGCAACAACTTTTGATATAATCGTTAAAAATAAATATTTAGGAGGGATTATTGCTCCAGGGCTATCTCTTTCACTAAATACATTAATTAGTAAAGCTTCACTTATTCCATCATTGAAATTAAAAAAAGTTAATAATATTTTAGGAAAAAACACAATTTATGCAGTAAGATCTGGTTTTTACTGGGGTTATATTGGATTAGTACAAAGTATAATTGATAAAATTACCACTCAAACCAAAAAAAATTATAAAATAGTTTTAACAGGTGGTTATTCTCATTTGTTTATAAAATCAATTAGACAAAAAGTTAAAATTGACAAAGATATTACAATTAAAGGTTTATTAAAAATTTCTAAATTACTATGAAAGATGAATTAATATTTTGTCCCCTTGGTGGATCTGGTGAAATTGGGATGAATATGAATTTATATGCATATGGAAAACCTGGTTCTCAAAAATGGATTATTGTTGATGTTGGTGTAACTTTTGCTGATGATGCTCTTCCAGGTATAGATTTAATATATGCTGACCCTGGGTTTATTGTTGATAAAAAGGATAATTTACTAGGGATTGTTTTAACTCATGCTCATGAGGACCATATTGGAGCTATAACTTATGTCTGGAAAAAATTAAAATGTAAAATTTATGCAACTCCGTTTACAGCCGTTCTTGTTACTGAAAAATTTAAGGAAAAAAAAATTGATATAGTTCCTTATTTAAAAATTGTTAAACTTAATGGAATAATTGATCTCAATCCATTTAAAATAGAGTTTGTTACTTTAACTCATTCAATTCTTGAACCAAATGGTTTAAAAATTGATACTCCAGCTGGAACCATTTTTCATACTGGAGATTGGAAAGTTGACCCTAATCCATTGGTAGGTAATAAAGTTAATGAAGATAAACTTAAAAAAATTGGTGATAATGGTGTTTTAGCTATGATATGTGACTCAACAAATGTTTTTAGTATAGGACGAGCTGGATCTGAAGCAGATGTGAGAAAAAATATGCTTAATGTTATGTCACGTCAAAAAAAAAAAATCTTAGTAACTTCTTTTGCTTCTAATGTTGCTAGAATGGAAACTGTTTTTTTCTGTGCAGAGAAAATTGGTAGACATATATCGTTAGTTGGTAGATCGATGCAAAGAATATATAAAGCTGCCAGGCAGTGTGGTTATCTTCAAAATGTTATAGAGCCTCTTGATCCAAGGGATGCAAAAAATCTAGCACGAGATAAAATTGTTTATCTTTGTACCGGCAGCCAAGGTGAGCCTATGGGTGCTTTAAATAGAATTTCAAATTTTACACATCCAGATGTATTTATTGAAAAAGATGATACAGTAATATTTTCATCAAAGATAATACCAGGTAATGTTAGAAAGCATTACAACGTACATAATAAACTTTTAAGAGATGGTATATATGTTATTACAGAAGAAACAGAGTTTGTTCATGTTTCTGGCCATCCAAATAGAGAAGATTTAAAAGATATGTATAACTGGATTAAACCCAATTGCCTTATACCAGTACATGGAGAACATAGGCACATGAAAGAGCAAATCAATTTCGCTCACGAAATGAAAATTCCATGTCCTGTTCAAGTAGAAAATGGAGATATAGTAAAAATTTACCCTGGTAACAAACCATACGTTTATGATAAAGCACCAAGCGGCAGACTGTGTGTTGATGGAGAAGTTTCAATAGAAGAAGATTCGGTTTTTATTAAAGAAAGGAAAAATTTAGCCAACAATGGATTTATTGATTTAACTCTGATTATTTCAAATAAAGGAATCTTAAGTACTAAGCCTTTACTTAATATTAAAGGTTTACCAATTTTTGAAAAAGAAGAATTTTTTGATGGATTAGAAGAGGAAGTTTTAAAGCTTGCTAAAACATTTTCTTTAAAAAATGCCAAACAACAAGAAAATTTAATTGATGGACTAAAAAAAACATGCAGAAAATATGCAAAAGAAAAAACTGGAAAAAAACCAATAACTAATATTAATGTGATAAGAATATAACAAATGCTCTTTTCAAAATCATTTATACCAATATTAAAAAATAATCCTTCAGAAGCTGTAATTAAATCACATCAATTAATGCTTAGAATTGGAATGATAAAGCAATCTTCAGCTGGAATATATTCATGGTTACCACTTGGATTTAAGGTAATGAAAAAAATAGAACAAATTGTTCGGGAAGAGCAGGACAGAATTGGTGTTCAGGAAATTTTAATGCCCACAATACAATCAAGTGAAATTTGGAAAGAAAGTGGAAGATACGAAGACTATGGTGAAGAAATGTTAAGAATAAAAGATAGACAAAATAGGGAAATGCTTTATGGACCAACTAATGAGGAATTAATAACCGACATATTCAGAACTAGCATAAAATCTTACAAATCTCTGCCACAACTTCTTTATCATATTCAGTGGAAATTTAGAGACGAACTGAGACCTAGATTTGGAATAATGAGGTGTAGAGAGTTTTATATGAAAGATGCATATTCTTTTGATTTAAATGATGAAGAAGCAAATTTTTCTTATAATAAATTTTTTCTTTCTTATTTGCGTACTTTTCAAAGATTAAATTTATCCGCAATACCAATGGCAGCAGATACTGGACCAATAGGAGGCAATTTATCACATGAATTTATTATTTTAGCTGATACTGGTGAAAGTAAAATTTATACAGATAAAAGAATATTTGACGTTAGTAGTGAAAATACAAAATTAGAAAAGAAATCATTAAATGAGCTAAGAGAAAAATTTGAAAAATTTTACGCCGTCACTGATGAAAAATTTAACAAAAATGAATTTGAAAAGAATGTACCTGGAGAATTTAGACTTCACACCAAAGGTATTGAAGTTGGACATATTTTTTATTTTGGAGACAAGTATTCAAAACCAATGAATGCATCAGTAGATTTTCAAGGTAAAAAAGAATTTGTTAAAATGGGATCTTATGGCGTGGGTGTTTCCAGATTAGTTGGAGCAATTATTGAAGCAAAGTATGATGATAAAAATGAAGTTATGAATTGGCCAATTTCAGTATCACCATATGATTGTGCAATTATTCCACTTATTAACAAAAATGATAATTCAAATCTAGAAAAAGCAAACAAAATCTATAAATATTTAAATGAAAAGAAAATTGATACTATAGTGGACGATACTGAGGAAAATTTTTCTTCAAAAATAAAAAAATTTAATTTAATAGGAATACCATTTCAAATTATGATTGGTAAAAAAACTGAGGGCGACTTATTTGAATTTAATGAAATTGGAAAAGAAACAAAAAAATTGTCTATAGACGATATAGCCAAAATTATAATTAATAAAAAAAAATAAATTGATCTCACAATTAGAAAAAGAAGTAACTCTAAGATATTTAAAAACTAGAAAAAAAGATGGATTTTTGAATGTAATTTCCATTTTTTCTTTTATTGGAATTAGTCTTGGTGTTGCCGTTTTAATAATTGTTATGTCTGTAATGAATGGCTTCAGAACTGAGTTAGTTGAAAAAATTATAGGATTCAATCCACACGCGGTAATAAAACCCTATGAAAACCCAATTGATGAAAATTTATTTACTAATAAAGAACTAAACGATTTATCCAAAGTATTTGTCTATAGTAACAGTGGGGAAGGAGTTCTTATAAATAAAGACTATACAAAAGGTCTTTTGTTGAGAGGATATTTACCCGAAGATTATAGAAAATTAGACGTTGTTGAAAGTAGACGTTTTTTTGGTAATAAAAAATTAAACCCCAGTCACATATCAATTGGTAAAGAATTAAGTTTTAATTACGACATTAAAGTAGGTGATAAAATATTAATTATGTCACCGACTGGAGTTCAAACAATAGTTGGTAATTTACCTAAACAAAAAACATACATAGTTGATTCAATTTTTGATAGTGAAATATCAGATTTTGATCATAACGTTGCTTTTATTAATTTAAATGATTTAGAAAATTTATTTGATCTAAAAACTTCTAATAGAAATTTAGAAATTTACTTAAAAAATCCAAAAAATATTGAAATTACTAAAAAAAAGTTAGAAAGTATTTTTCAAGAATACTATGTTTATACATGGTCTGATTTAAATAAATCTTTGTTCTCTGCTCTTAAAGTTGAAAGAAATGTAATGTTTATAATTCTTTCATTAATAATTATTGTAGCTGCTTTTAATATAATTTCAGGTCTAACAATATTGGTTAAAAACAAGACAAGAGAAATTGCAATACTTAAATCAATAGGTGTTTTGAATAAATCAATTTCAAAAATATTTTTTATGGTTGGTTTTATTATTGGATCATTAGCAACTATATTTGGAATTATACTGGGTGTTTTGTTTTCTATATATATAGAAAATATTAGAGAATTCATGAGCAATGTTTTTAGTATTAATCTTTTTCCTGAAGAAATATATTTTTTAAGCAAAATGCCATCTGAAATTAATCCTGGATCAATTTTTTTAATTGCTATTTGTTCTATAATAATAACAATTATTGTTTCTATTTATCCTGCAATAAAAGCTTCTCGAATGAATACTTCAAGAGCCCTTAAATATGACTAATTTAATTGAATTAAAAAATATTACTAAAAATTATAACATTAAAAAAAAAATAAAAGTATTAAACAAAATTAATTTTTCGTTTAAAGCAGGCAAGATTTATTCATTAATGGGTCCTTCGGGTTCTGGCAAATCAACACTTTTAAACTTACTCTCTTTAATTGATACTCCTAATTCTGGTACATTAAAAATATCAAATCGTGTAATTAATCATAAGTTGCAGTCTGATAATGATAAATTAAGAGCAAACAAAATTGGCATTATTTATCAAGATAATAATTTGTTGTCTGACTTTACAACTATTGAAAATATTTATTTATCAAGATTATCAATAGATGAAAATAAGAATAAAGCACTAATAGATGCAAAAAAATTAATTAGAAAACTTGGCCTAAGCAATAGAGAAAACCATCTGGCTTCAGAACTTTCGGGGGGAGAGATGCAAAGAGTTGCCATTGCAAGAGCATTAATTAATTCACCTGAAATTATACTTGCCGATGAACCAACTGGAAGTTTAGATATGAAAAATGCAAGGGAAGTTTTTAAAATTTTACTTAAATTAAAAAATAAAAATAGATTAATAATATTTGCAACTCATAATAGATTTTTTGCTAATATGGCAGATTGCAAAATTGAACTAATT
>CACGZX010000015.1 GCA_902577625.1 uncultured Pelagibacteraceae bacterium | reverse complement strand
AAGATAAAAGAGATATTAAAAAAGCTATAATTACTCTAAATAAATTAGGGAAGTATAACCATAGTCAAGGAACGGTAATTAGAAATAATAAAATTATGGCTATTGAAGGTAGAGGTGGTACAGAAAAAATGCTTAAAAAATGTAAAAGTAATAAATTTATAAACAACGGTGTTTTAGTAAAATTTCCAAAGAAAAAACAAGATCTAAGAATTGATTTACCCACAGTAGGTTTAAAAACACTAAAACAGTGCAAAATGGCAGGTATTAAAGGAATAGTCTTAAAGAATAAACAGAATGTATTTCTGGATAAAATCAAATGCATAAATTGGGCTAACAAAAATAAAATGTTTATTACAGTTAAATGAAAAAAATATTTGTACTTACCGGAGAACCATCAGGAGATAAATTAGCATCAACTGTCATTTCTAAATTAAAGAAAAATAATTTAGATATTAAATATTCTTGTGTTGGAGGAACACATTTAAATTCCTTAGGTATAAAATCTATTTATGACCTTAAAGAAATAACATACATAGGTTTTACAAGTGTTTTACTTAATATTTTTAAGATTAGAAAAAAAATCAACGAAACTGTAGATAAGATAATTGAATTTAAACCGGATATTTTATTTAGTGTTGATAGTCCTGATTTTACCTTAAGAGTTGCTGAAAAAGTTAAGAAAATCAACCCTAATATAAAAACAATACATTATGTTGCTCCTCAAGTTTGGGTCTGGAGAGAGGGTAGGATTAAAAAATTTAAAAAATTCTTAGATCACGTTCTTTTATTATTTAATTTTGAAAAGAAATATTTTGATAAAGAAAATATTAATAACACCTTTGTAGGACATCCATTGCTTGAACGTAATAATAAAGCAAAAACTGATTTATCTAATTTAATAAATAAAGACAAAAAAATTATATCTTTATTTGCTGGTAGTCGTGCGTCTGAAACAATTCTCCTCGTGCCAATTTTAATTGATTTTATTAAATTAATGAATGATAAATTTAATAATTATCTATTTGTATTTCATGCTACCGATGAAAATAAAAATTATATAAATGAGTACGTTAAAGATATTAAATTAAATAATATTGAAGTTGTTTCTAACGAAAATATTAAATCTCAAATATTATCTAACTCTATATTTGCAGTTTCAAAATCTGGCACAGTTTCACTAGAAATATGTAACTCAAGGGTTCCATCTATTATTATTTATAAAATGAATTTTTTAAATTTTATGATTGTTAAATTTTTAGTAAAAATAAAGTATGCCAATATTATTAATATAATTAATGATAGAGAAGTTATTCCAGAACTTATTCAAAATGAATGTAACTCTGAAGAAATTTTTAAATCAGTTGTTTATTTATTAAAAAATCCGACACTTATGGATAAACAAATTAATGAAATTAATAATACATTAAATGAAATCAAATCAAAAACTTCATCCGCAGATGAGGCCTGTTCTGTCTTATCAAGTTATCTTACTTCCTAATCTTTTTATGACTTCGTCTTTCCCAAGTGAACTTATTATATCATAAATTCCAGGACCGAATTTTGATCCAGTTAAAAATATTCTTAGTGGTTGTCCAACACCTTTAAAGTTTGTTACGTTTGTTTTTATGAGATTATTAATTATTGGTTCTAAGTTTTGCTTATCTAATTTTTCTATTTTTGAAATACGACTTGAAAATTCAGATACTATTTTTTTTGCTTTATCATCAATTAGTTTTATATCATCTTGATTAATTGATACTTTATCTTGAATTATGTACTTAGAATTATTGTATATATCTTCTAAAGTTTTAGCTTTGTTCTTTAGAAATATTAATGAAGATTTAATTTTATTTCCTTTTTCACTTGGTATTTTTTCCTTATAAATTTCACAGTATTTTGTTAATTGATTAAAAAGTTGATTTTCATTAATATTTTTAATGTAATGTTCGTTCATTGATAATATACGGCTCATATCAAGTTTTGACGGAGATTTTCCCACACCTTCCAAATTAAAATATTTAATGCTTTCTTCTTCAGTAAATACTTCTTTGTCTTTAAAGGACCACCCTAATCTTAGAAGGTAATTTCTTAATGCTTCTGGCATTATTCCAACCTTTGAATAATCATCTAATGTTGATGCTTTATCTCTCTTAGAAAGTTTTTTTCCTTCTGTTGTATGTATCAAGGGTATATGTGCGAAAGAAGGTAACTCCCACTTCATAGCTAAATAAATTTGCATTTGTTTAAAGGTATTAATTTTATGGTCATCACCTCTGATTATATGGGTAATATTCATTTGATGATCATCAACAGAAGCAGATAAATTATATGTTGGCGATCCATCATTTCTTAATATTATAAAATCTTCAATAGTGTTATTTTCAATTTCGATATCACCTTGAACTAAATCTTTTAGTAAAGAAGATCCTTCAATTTTACTTTTAAACCTAATTGTGGGTTTTATATCTTTAGGAGCATCAGTTTCATTTTTATCTCTCCATTTTCTATCATAAATGTAAGGAATTTTTTTTTGTTTTGCTCTCTTTTTTTGTTCTTCTATCTCTTCATTTGTACAATAACATTTATAAGCATGTCCATTTTTTAGTAATTCATTGGCAACTTTAATATGATCGTCTATTTTTTTTGATTGTATGTATTCATTTCCGTCTGGTTCAATACCTATCCATTTAAGAGATTGTATTATTTGATTTTTATACTCTTCCTTTGATCTTTCTTTATCTGTATCTTCAATTCTTAAAAAAAAAGATCCTTTTTGATTTTTTGAATATAACCAGTTGAATAGTGCTGTTCTCACACCACCTATATGAAGAGGTCCGGTTGGCGATGGAGCAAATCTTGTTGCTACTTTTGACATTAAAGATATTTAGACTATTTTAGTGGAAGTTTCTATATAAAGATACTAGAATACCTTGGACTTTTACTCTATCTGGACCAAAAATTTTAGTTTCATAATTTCTATTTGCACTTTCAAGTGCAATAGTTTTACCTTTTCTTCTTAATCTTTTAAGCATCGCTTCATGATCGTCAATTAAAGCAACTATAATTTTTCCATTTTCTGCAGTATCTGTTTTTTTAATTATAACAGTATCACCATCATTTATTCCAGCTTCGATCATAGAATCTCCACTTACTTTTAATCCAAAAAATTCACCATTTTTTTCAATATTTTCAGGCAAAGGAATTCTGGTAACCTCATTTTGAATAGCTTCTATAGGAGTACCAGCTGCAATGCTTCCAAGAACAGGTATATCTGTATCTTTAAATGATGAATTACTTCTGTCTAAACCACCTTTAATCACACTTGGAGAAAATGAATTATAAATGTCATTTGCTGAGGCAGTTTCAGGAAGTTTAATAACCTCTAAAGCTCTTGCTTTATGTGCTAATCTTTTTATAAAACCTCTTTCTTCTAAAGCACTTATTAATCTGTGAATTCCAGATTTTGATTTAAGATTTAACGACTGTTTCATTTCCTCATAAGAAGGAGACACACCAGATGATCTCAACTTCTTGTTGATAAATAAAAGCAGGTTTTTTTGTTTTTTAGTTAACATAGAACAAATTAAGTACATCCATGTTCTATAAAAGTTCTTTTAAATTAACAATAGCTTAAAATCCAATAAAAAAGGGGTTTTTTGACTATAAAACTGAAAAAATAGAATTTTTTTCTAGATTTTTTAAAAGTGATTCACCTATTAAAAAAGTTTTAATATTTGTTTTATTTTTAATTTCTAAAAGCTCATCTTTATTTTTAATTCCACTTTCAGATATTAAAGGACCACTATGTTTTACTAAAACACTATGGATATCATAGGTTGTGTTTATTTCAGTTTTTAAAGTTTTAAGATTTCTATTATTAATACCAATTAAAGCATCATTAAATTTTAAAGCTCTTTTAGCTTCTTCAACATTATGAACTTCAACAATAACTGACATATCTAATTTTATAGCTTCCTCATACAATGTATTTGCAACTTCGTCAGACACTCCTGCTAATATGATTAATATTGCATCTGCACCATAGCTCTTTGCAAGGTATACTTGAAATCGATCAATGAAAAAATCTTTACACAATACTGGAAGATCAATTTTTTGTTTAATTTTACTTATATGTAACAGATTTCCTAAAAAAAAATCTTCTTCAGTTAAAACCGATAAACAGGTAGCATTGTTCAAATTATAGATATTAGCAATATTAACAGGATCATAATTTTCAACTATTATACCTGCAGATGGACTAGCTTTTTTTATCTCAGCAATTATTGAAATTTTATTTTTAGTTTCATTATTTTTAATTTTTTCCTTAAAATTTATAAAACGTTTATTTTTATCAATTTTTTCTTTTAAGCTTTCAATTGATATAGATTTCTTTAACAGACTAACTTTTTTTTCTTTATTTTTAATTATTTTTTCTAGTATATTTTCAGGCACTTTGAATATTTTTTAAATGTTTGTAAGTATTACCAGATAAAATATGCTCTCTTGCTTCATTATAAGCATCTTTAAAATTAGAATATTTTTCTGAAACTATTAAACCAGCTCCTGCATTTAAGCAAACAGCTTTTGAAAAGTCATTATCTTCACCATTAAATATATCTATCATTTTATCTGCATTAAATCTTGCGTCATCACCAAGTAAATTATTAAAATTTTTAGCATCAACATTTAACTTATTAGGATCAATTACTAATTCTGTAATTTTATTATTTTTTAATTGAACAATATTGGTTTTAGCATAGGGAGATATTTCATCTAATCCGTCATGGCTATTTACAATCCATGCAAATTTAATTTTTAAATTTTTTAAAGCATTTGCGAAGATTTTTAATAATCTTTTATCAAAAACACCAACAACTTGTCTTTGAACTAGAGCTGGACTACTTAATGGGCCAATCATATTAAATATTGTTCTTTTTCCAATTTTTTTTCTTGTTGGTCCAACAAATTTCATTGCACTATGATAATTTGGTGCAAACATAAAACCGAAGTTATATTTATTTATTTGTTCTTCTATTTCTCTAGGTTCTAAGTTTATTTTTATATTTAAAGCCTCCAACACATCACCAGAACCACATTTTGATGAAACAGCCTTATTTCCATGTTTGGCTATTTTAATTCCCATGCTCGACAGCAATATGGCAGAAGCTGTTGATATATTCAAAGTATTCATGCCATCACCTCCAGTGCCACATGTATCAATACAATTTTGAATATTTACTCTTTTTGCCTTATTTCTTAAAATGTAAACTCCCCCAGCTATTTCGTCTGATACTTCTCCTTTAGCTGACAATAGAGTAAGAAAATCAAAAATTTCTGATTCATTTATCTCTCCACTCATCAACATATTAAATGCCGATTTACTTTCTTCAAAAGATAAATCTTCTTTATTTTTAAGCTTATCTAGAAATTGTTTCATTATTCTTTATAGTTTACAAAATTCTTTAATATTTTCATGCCAATAGTTGTTTTTATGCTTTCAGGATGAAATTGAACACCATGAATGTTGTATTTTTTATGCATAATACCCATTATCACACCATCATCTGTTAAAGCAGTTATTTGAAGATTATTAGATAGAGTTTTTTTATCAATTATTAAGCTATGATATCTTGTAGCTTCAAAATTTTTAGGTAGATTTCTTAAAATGCCAATTCTAAAAGAATTAATCTTACTTGTTTTCCCATGCATTAATTTATTAGCCTGAACTATTTTAGACCCAAAAACCTGACCAATTATTTGATGACCCAAACAAACACCCAGAATTGGAATTTTTTTGTGTAATTTTTTAACTATTTTTAAACAATTACCAGACTGATTTGGATTTCCTGGACCAGGTGATATTACAATTTTATTATATTTGTTTTTAATTATTTCTTTTACATTTATTTCGTCATTTCTATATACCTCAACATTTGTCTTTAATGAGGATAGATAATGATAGAGATTAAAGGTAAAACTGTCGTAATTATCAATTAATAATATTTTCATTTTATTCTAGAGATTTTAATAAAGCTTTAGCTTTATTAATTGTTTCATTATATTCGTTTATCGGTTTACTATCCGCAACAATTCCCGCACCTGCCTGAACATAAAACTTATTTTTTTTTGAAACAGCTGTTCTTAATGCTATACATGTGTCAAAATCCCCATTTGCAGAAAAATAACCTATCCCTCCAGCATATACTTTTCTTTTTGTGTTTTCTAATTCATCAATGATTTCCATTGCTCTAATTTTTGGCGCTCCAGAAACTGTTCCTGCAGGAAAACCAGAGAGAAGTGTGTCGAATTTTGAATACTTTTTATTAAATTTACCAATCACATTCGAAACTATATGCATAACATGTGAATATCTTTCAATTACGAATTTTTCTGTAACTTTAACAGTATTAATTTTTGATACTTTTCCAGTATCATTTCTACCAAGATCCAAAAGCATTAAATGTTCAGAAAGTTCTTTTTTATCTTTCAATAAGTCCTTTTCAAAATATTTATCTTCTTTTTTATTTTTACCTCTAGGTCTGGTCCCGGCTATTGGCCTTATAGTAATATTGCCATCTCTTAATCTAACTAAAATCTCTGGGCTTGCACCGATTATTTGAAAGTCCTCAAAATTAAAAAAATACATAAAAGGTGATGGGTTATTAATTCTAAGTTTTTTGTATATTTCAATAGGGTTTTTAGTTAATTTTGCTTCAAAACGTTGACTTAAAACTACCTGAAAAATATCACCTATTTTAATGTATTTTTTAGCCTTTTTAACATTCTGAAGAAATTTATTTTTTGAAATATTTGATTTAACTTTAATTTTTTTTCTAGGATTAAAATAAGGTAAATTCGCATTGTAATTTGATACAAAAATTAAATTTTTAATCTGATTATCTATTAAATTAAATTTTGTTTTATAATTATTTATTTTTTCATCAGAAAAACAGTTAACTATATAATAAATTTTTTGTTTATAATTATCATGAATTATTAATTTTTGAGGTCGTAAAATTCGAGCATCAGGTATTTTAAGATCATCTTTGCATGAGCTTGGTATGCTTTCAATATATCTAATTACATCGTAAGAAAAATATCCTGAAAGTATGGACGAAATTGGAGGCAGACCTTTAGGTATATTAAACTTAAAATTTTCAATTATATTTTCTATAGTTTTTTTTGGATTTCCTTTAATTTTTTTTTTTTTATTATTTTTATAAACAAAACAGTTGTTATTATTAAATTCCCATATTTTATCAGGATTACTTCCAAAAATTGTATATCTCCCTTTAATAACTCCTTTTTCAACAGACTCAAAAACAAAACTATTTTTTTCGTTTAAAAAATTATTTATTAAATTATCAATTTCATTTAAACCATTAGTTTTTGTGGAATAATAAATAACTTGATTTATTTTTTTTTTATGATTTTTTGTAAAACTTTTAAGATCAACATTTAACATTGATTATTTAAAATAATTTTTAGTTCTATCTAGAGTTTTTTGATTAATATTAATCTTATATTTTTCATTTAATAATAAATCATATGAACTATAAAGATTATCTCTTAATTTGGTATTTGTTTGATTTACAAATGTTGTGGTTTTTTGATTATTTTTATCTAAATTATTTTCAAAAATATTTTTTATTTTAATCAAATAGATATTATTATTTTCATCAGTAACTAATGAAAAATTATTTATACCAAGGGAATATATCAAACTAACAGAATCTTTTGTAAATTTACTTGTATCGTTTAAAGATTTTATTTTTAAATTTTCAATAATTCCATTTGATAATTTTAAAAAATCTTCATTTTTAAATTCTTTTTTTTGAATTTTTTTCATCAAATCAGTATGCATATCGTACTTATTAATCTCATAAAGATCATCTCTTACTCTTGCTTGAAACTCATAATTTTCTAAGCTAGGCAAAACTTTTTTTAAATTTTTTATTTCATACAATAAAAAAAAATTCTCTTTATCTATTAAATTTAAACTTTCATTATTTCTTGTTTTATAAATTTCAACCAACAATTCTTCGCCATCTTTTCCTGGAGAGTATTCAATTATAGTTTCTGTTTTTAAATTATATTTTTTTTCAATTTCTTTAATTTGTACATTATTTGTTATTAAATCTTCTATTTCGTCAATTTTTGAAAAAAAACTATCTGAATATTCATTATCTCCAGTCAAGTTTTCTGGCGTTAATTTAACTAAAGTTATATCAACTTTTTCAACTAAAAATTTTTCTTTATTTTCGTTTAAGTGTTTTTTTATGCTATCTAAGCTAATATCACTTTTATTTTTATATATTAAATTTAAATCTAAATAGTCAATTTCCACTTTTTTTGATTGATCTTTATAAATTTTATTAACTAAAAAAAATGGAGATCTGATACCACCACCTATATATGTAAATAATTTTTTTTTTAATTCATTATTTTTAATATTTTGTTCAAATTCAACTGATCTAGTGTTGCTTTCTAACAAAAATTTTTCATACTTAGTTCTAGAAAAATTATTATTCTCGTCTTGAAAGGATTTTTGATTTTTAATTTTTTCAGCTAAATTTTCATCTGAAATAGAAATTTTTAAATTATTTATTTCTAAATCAATAAGAGAAATTGAGATTAGTTGTGATAGAAGCTGTTCTAGGATATTATTATTGATATTTTCTTTTATAACTTCTGAGCTAATATTTGAATTATTTACAAAATCAGCAAAATCTTGCGTTGAGATGTTGTGATTATTTATTTTTGCAATACTATTTGTATTGCCACCGCTAAAAACACTTCCCATTCCCCAAAAAACAAATGGAATAATTATTATACCCACAAGAACCCCTGCAAGCTTACCTTTTGAAAAATTTCTTAGTTTATTTAACATTTAGTTTTAATTTTATTGATCTATAAAAAACAAACCTATAAATTAAATTTACGACAATGACAAATAATATGTTTTTTATTGCAAATTGGAAAATGTTTGGTGACAATAAATCAGTAAATTCCGTAAAAAAAGTGATTAAACTTTCAAAAGATAAAAAATTTAAAAAAGTACAAATTGTCTATTGTCCGCCATATACTTTATTAGATAAATTTTTCAGATTATCAAAAAATAGCAATGTTAAAATTGGATCTCAAAATTGTCATTATTCTGAAAAACCTGGACCATTTACAGGTTCTATAAATGCAAATTTAATAAAATCTATTGGTGCGGAATATGTAATTATAGGTCATTCTGAAAATAGATTTACTGGTGACAATAATAATTTAATAAATAGTAAAATAAAATCAGCTTTAAATAATAAATTAAAAATTATTTTTTGTATTGGAGAAACATTGAAAGAAAAAAGAAACAAAAAAACTAATTCAATTTTAAATTCTCAAATAGTTAATGGACTTAAAAATATTAAAAAAAACAATAATATAATTTTTGCATATGAACCTGTTTGGTCAATTGGAACTGGATTGGTTCCAAAAAATAGAGATCTTGAAAAACAAATTTCTGTTATTAAAAAAATTATAATGAGATTTTGGAAACTAAAAAACCCAAAAATAGTTTATGGTGGCTCAGTTAATATTAAAAATATTAATAATTTTAAAAAAGTTAGTTCTATTAATGGTTTTTTGATCGGTGGGGCATCACAAAATACTAAGAATTTTATTGATATCATAAAAAAATCTATTAATTAGTCATCATGGAAAACATACTATTAGTAATAAATATTATCCTAGCAGTTTTACTCGTTCTATTTGTTCTTATGCAAAAATCAGAAGGAGGTGCTTTGGGTATAGGTGTATCCCAGGATAATTTTATGTTTTCAAGGTCTGCTGGTAATTTTTTTACAAAAACAACAGCCATTATTGCAACATTATTTATTATATGTAGTCTTGCATTAACCATAGTTTCTAGAGATGATCTTACACCCACTTCTTCAGTTTTAGATAAAATTGAGGAAAATTCTGATGAAGCGCCTAAGATTCCAGAGAATAATAATTAATACTTTCATTTTATCCTAAGTGCAGTTATAAAGTACTTCCATGGCGCGATATATATTTGTCACTGGCGGCGTGGTTTCATCCCTAGGAAAAGGACTTTCATCAGCATCTTTAGCATATCTTTTGAAATCTCAAGGATACAAAGTAAGAGTTAGAAAAATGGATCCATATTTAAATGTTGATCCAGGAACAATGAGTCCGTTTCAACATGGTGAAGTTTTTGTAACTGATGATGGTGCTGAGACAGATTTAGATCTTGGTCATTATGAAAGATTTACAAATATATCAGCAAAAAAATCTGACAACATTACAACAGGAAAAATTTACAGTGATATAATTAAAAAAGAACGTAAAGGTAAATATTTAGGTAAGACAGTTCAAGTTATACCTCATGTTACAGATAGAATTAGAGAATTTATAAAAGGCGATATAACTAACGAAGATTTTGTTATTTGTGAAATAGGAGGAACTGTTGGTGATATTGAGAGTTTACCATTCGTTGAAGCTATTCGTCAGTTTTCCAATGAAGTTGGTAGAAATAAAAGTCTTTTTATTCATTTAACTTTTGTTCCATTTTTGAAATCATCAGATGAAATTAAAACTAAACCAACACAGCATTCAGTTAAAGAGCTTAGAAGTCTTGGTATTCAGCCAGATATAATTATTTGTAGATCTCAAAAATCTATACCATTAGATCAAAGAAAAAAGATATCACTTTTTTGCAACGTCTCAATTGAAAACGTCATAGAAACTGTTGATGTTAGGACAATTTATGAAGCACCTATAAGTTTTTATAATGAAAAATTAGACAAACAAGTCCTGAAATATTTTCAGATAAAACCAAGGAAAAAAGTTAATTTATTACCTTGGAAAAAAATTACTAAAACTGTTTTAAATACAAAAAAAATAGTAAATATTGCAATTATAGGAAAGTATGTAAATTTAAAGGATGCTTATAAATCTTTAGATGAAGCATTAATTCATGGTGGAATAAATAATAATATAAAAGTTAATTTAGTTAGAATTGAATCTGATAAATTAAAACCCAGTCAAATTAATAAAGCTTTGAAAAATGTATCCGGTATTCTAATCCCTGGAGGATTTGGAAAAAGAGGAACAGAAGGTAAAATATCAGCTATTCATTATGCGAGAATAAAAAAAATTCCCTTTTTAGGTATTTGTTTTGGTATGCAAATGGCAGTGATAGAATTTGCTAGAAATGCTTTAAAAATCAAAAATGCTGGATCAACTGAGTTAGATAAAAAATGTTACCCTATTATTGGTTTATTAAGTGAATGGAATAAAAATGGTCAAATAATAAAAGGAACAAATAAAGATTTAGGTGGGACTATGAGATTAGGTTTATACGAAGCTAAATTAAGACATAATTCATTGATAGAAAAAATCTATAAGTCCAAATCCATATATGAAAGACATAGACATAGGTATGAAGTGAATAACAATTTAAAAAATAAATTTGAAAATAAAGGGATGCTTTTTTCTGGCATGTCACCAGATGGTAAATTACCTGAAATTATTGAACTTAAAAACCACCCATGGTTTATAGGAGTTCAATATCATCCAGAATTTAAATCTAGACCTTTGTCTCCACATCCTTTATTTTCATCATTTATCAAAGCTGCGAAATTTTATTAATGTTAAATAAAGTTGTTAAATGTAATAATTTTGAGATATCAAATAATAAAAAAATATCTCTTATATCTGGACCTTGCCAACTTGAAACTGAACAGCATGCAATGGATATGGCGGGTAAAATTAAAGAAATTGCATCAAAATTTGAAATTGGTTTTATATATAAAACTTCATTTGACAAAGCTAACAGAACTAGTTTGAAAGGAAAAAGAGGTGCAGGTTTGGATTCATCTTTACCTGTATTTGATAAGATTAAAAAAGAATTAAAAATCCCAGTATTAACAGATGTACACAATGTTGAACAATGTTCTATTGTATCTAAGCATGTTGATGTATTGCAGATACCTGCTTTTTTATGTCGACAAACAGATTTATTAGTTGCTGCAGCTAAAACTAATAAAATTATCAACGTTAAAAAAGGACAATTTTTAGCCCCATGGGATATGACAAATGTTACAAAAAAAATTTCAGATTCAGGCAATGAAAATATTCTTGTTACAGAAAGAGGTGCAAGCTTTGGTTACAATACACTTGTTTCTGATATGAGATCTATACCCATAATGGCAAAAAATGGTTATCCAATTGTATTTGATGGAACTCATTCTGTTCAACAACCCGGAGGCCTTGGTGAAAAAAGTGGAGGGCAAAGAGAATTTGTTGAATATTTATCAAGAGCTGCGACTGCAGTTGGTATAGCAGCAATTTTTTTAGAAACTCATCAAGATCCAGATAATGCACCATCCGATGGTCCTAACATGGTTCCACTAGATAAATTAGAAAGCCTAATCTCTCAGATAGTTGAAATTGACAATCTAGTTAAACATAAATGAGTAAAATAACAAAAGTTATAGCAAGACAGGTTTACGATAGCCGTGGAAATCCTACAGTTGAAGCAGAAGTTTTTGCAAATAATATGAAAGCTAGAGCGATATGCCCATCTGGAGCTTCTACTGGATCTCATGAGGCATATGAAAAAAGAGATAAATCAAATAAAAAATACCTAGGTAAAAGTGTATTAAATGCAGTTAAATTAATTAATACAATAATTTCAAAAAAACTTAAAAATCAAAATATTCATAATCAAGAAAAAATTGATTACATTTTAATTAAACTTGATGGAACAAAACAAAAAAAGAAGTTTGGAGCAAATGCTTTATTAGCAGTTTCTATGGCAGTTAAAAAATTGTCTGCAAGAATTCGAAAAATACCACTTTATAAAACTTTTTTTATTAAAAAAAATTTCAAATTACCCTATCCGTTAATGAATGTAATTAATGGGGGTGCTCATGCGAATAATGGTCTTAGAATACAAGAATTTATGATTAGACCTGATAAAGCAAATTCAATTGTAGAGGCAATGAGAATGAGTTTTTTAATAATTAATAAACTAAGATCTTTAATTAAACAAAGAGGCGAATCCACCTCTGTAGGTGACGAAGGAGGCTTTGCACCAATGATAAATGATAATGAAAATGCACTAAAATTAATAGTAAAAGCAATTGAAAAAGCGGGATTCAAAAATGGCAAAGATGTATCAATATGTTTAGATGTTGCTGCAAATGAATTATTTAAGAATAAAAAATATTCAATTCATTCTAAAAAACTTATAAATTCTGATAAAACTATAGATAAATATTTAAAACTAATAAAAAAATATAAAATAAAATCTATTGAAGATCCTTTTGCTGAAGATGACTGGCTTTCTTGGAATAAATTTATGAAAAAAACACCAAAAAATACCCAAATTGTTGGTGATGATTTGTATGTAACTAATTTAGAAAGATTAAAAATAGGTTTTCTAAACAAATCATCTAATTCAATATTAATAAAGCTAAACCAAATTGGTACTGTTACCGAAACATTAGAAGTAATAAAATTTGCTCAGTTAATTGGATTTAACACTATAATATCACATAGGTCAGGAGAAAGTGAAGATACGTTTATATCAGATTTAGCAGTAGGTACCAATTCTAATCAAATAAAAACTGGTTCATTAGCGCGTTCTGAAAGAGTAGCCAAATATAACCAGCTTATAAGAATTGAGGAGAGACTTGGAAAAAATGCAAAAATGAATAAAGTTAATTAATGATTTTAAATTTAAAAAAAAATTATTTTATTTTAATATTTACTATTTTATTTCTTTACTTTTTTTTTAACCTTTTAGATGGTGAAAGAGGTTTAATTTCATATTTTGAAAAAAAAAATATTTTAAAAGATTTAAACAATAAAAAAATTAATTTAATAAATAAAACAAATAATTTAGAGGTAAAAAATTCACTTTTAACTGAAAATTTAGACTTAGATTATATAGAGATTTTAATTAGAGAAAAGTTTTTGTTCGGAAAAAAAGGTGAAAAAATTTATTTGATTAAAAATAATGAAAATTAGACATCCTGAAAAAATTAATAAACCGATTAATCCTATTAAAAAAAAACCAAATTGGATTAGATCAAAACTTACAAATAGCCAAGAATTTTTCTTAACGAAAAGTATAGTTAATCAACATAAGTTAAAAACTGTTTGCCAGGAAGCGAATTGTCCAAATATTACAGAATGTTGGAGTAAAAGACATGCAACTTTTTTAATTATGGGAGAAATATGCACAAGAGCTTGCGCTTTTTGTGATGTTATAACAGGAAAACCTAAAGCATTAAACTCTTTAGAACCAATAAAAATAGCTTCTGCAATTAAAAAATTAAACCTAAAGCATGCTGTAATAACTTCTGTTGATAGAGATGATTTAATAGATGGTGGTGCTAATCATTTTTATGAAGTTATAGTTCAAACAAAAAAGCAAAACCCTACAACAACTATAGAAGTTTTAACTCCTGATTTTTTGAGAAAAGGAGATTCTTATAAAAAAGTAATTGAAGCTAAACCAGATGTTTTTAATCATAATATTGAAACTGTTCCAGGACTTTATAGACAAATTAGACCAGGATCTAGATACTTTGCTTCACTTGAGCTTTTAAAAAATACAAAAAAAATTAATAAAAATATTTTTACAAAATCTGGTTTAATGGTTGGTTTAGGTGAAAATAAAGATGAAATTATTCAAGTAATGGACGATCTAAGAAGTGCAGAAGTTGATTTTTTAACAATTGGTCAGTACTTACAACCTTCAGTAAAACATCACCCTCTAGATAGATATTATACTATTGAAGAATTTGATGAATTAAAAAATGTTGCTATATCAAAAGGTTTTTTATTAGTCTCTTCATCACCACTAACTAGATCTTCTTATCATGCCGATGAAGATTTTGCGGTTCTTCAAAAAAATAGATTAAGTCAAACTAATGCCCAAAGCATCAGTTAAAAGATTAATTGAATGTAAAAAAGAACAGTTAATTGATCTTGTTCTTGATATAGAAAAATATCCTCAATTTGTTCCATTCTGCTTAGGTTCAAAAGTTTATGAAAGAAAAAGAAAGGGTGATTTATTATTAATTATTGCAGATTTAACAATTGGAAAAGGCCCTTTTAAAGATACTTATAAGAGTGATGTAAAATTTAATAAAAAAGATGATTCTATCCACGTAACTAATCTTGATGGTCCATTAAAACATTTAGAAAATAAATGGCATTTTAGAGAAGATAACAATTTAACTGAAGTTTCTTTTGATGTTGACTTTGAGCTTAAAAATCATTTTTTAAATATTGTTATGACAAAATCTTTTCAATTTGGTTTAAATAAAATAGCTGATGCTTTTCAAAAAAGAGCAGAGAAACTATTTAGTAAAACTTAAAATTAAATTTAAAGCTTTAATAACTGTAGCCTTTTGAATTAAGCTTCTTTTATTACTTTTAAAAAGGTTTTTTTTAACTAAGGTTTTATTACCTTTTTTAATACCAATATAAACTAGACCGATAGGTTTTTCTTTTGTACCACCTTTAGGTCCAGCAACACCAGTTATTGATACAGAAATATTAGTTTTACTGATTTTATTTAAGTTTTTGACCATAGCTAAACAAGTTTGATAACTTACAGCACCATGTTTCATTATTATTTTCTTAGGAACTTTAAGAATTTTTATTTTTGCTTGATTTGAATATGTAACAAATCCAATTGTAAATACTTTAGAAGAACCACTTATTGATGTAATAGAACTTGAAAGTAAACCCCCAGTACAAGATTCTGCAAAAGATATTTTTAAACTTTTTTTATTTAATAATTTTACAACTTTTTGGGAAAGTTTTTTCATGATGTAATTACCATATATAAAACTAGTACAGCTACAACATATAAACCAGCACAGATATCATCCATAATAACACCGAAGCTATTCTTAAAATTTTTGTCATAATAACTAACGGGATAGGGTTTAGTGATGTCAAAAATTCTAAAAAGAATAAAGATAATAAAATAAAAAGTAAGAACCTGACCAGTTTCCTTTGTACCCTCATGAGCAATTTCATAAAGACAAATAGGAATAGATTGACCAATAAATTCATCAATTACGACTTCTTTTGGATCTTTATTATCTAAATCTTCTATAAATTTATTCACCGCAAAAAGAGAAATTAAAAAAATAATAATAACTCCAATTAAAACAAAGTTTGGAGAAAAATTTAGTACATGGAATAAAATAAACAAAAAAATTGTTGTTACTAAGGAAGCGTAGCTACCAGGTATTTTTTTTAATTTACCAATACCGAATAAAGTAACAAATAAAAAATTTATTTTATTCATATTTACTAATTGAAATTATTGCTTCACAAGCAATGGCATTTTCTTTTCCTATTAGACCTAATTTTTCAACAGTTTTACCTTTTAAGTTTATAATATTTTTATTTATATTCATTAACTTAGATAAAGAATTAATAATCTTATCTCTATATTTAGAAACTTTCGGTCTTTCACAGATTAAATTAATATCTAAGTTATTTATATAATAATTATTATTTTTTAAATTATTAATTAAAGGTCTAAGCATCTTAGGGGATCTTATATTTTTAAATTTACTTTTATTGCTTGGGTATAAAGACCCAATATCTTTTTTTCTAAGGGCTCCAAGTAACGCATCAATAATACAATGAAGAATTACATCTCCATCCGAATGTCCTTCTAAACCTGAGTGAAAAGGAATTTTGACACCAGCTAAATATAAATTTTTATTTTTGACCAATTTATGAATGTCAAAACCTATTCCATAAAATGTTTTGATTTCATTTTTATAGAGGTCTATTTTTTTTGTTATTTTAATATTTTCTTCTTCTCCTTTGATAAATTTTATTTTTTTATTATTTTTTAAGAATAAAGAAGATTCATCAGTTACAGAATTTTTACTATTTTTAGCCAAATTATATAAAGTTTTAAAATCAAAACACTGTGGTGTCTGGGTTAAATAGACTCTTTCTCTTTTTAAATTAATTATTTTATTTTTATATTTATATTTTGTTGAATTGTTTGTATTTATATACGGCACTACAGCTTTATTATTCTTTAAATTTTTTTTTAATTTTTTTAATAAATTTATAGAGAAATTAGGTCTAGCAGCATCGTGAATAAACACATTTTTAATTTTCTTATTTAATAAATATTTTAACCCTTTAAAAGATGAATCTGATCTTTCTTTTCCACCTCTAATCACATCTACATTAGGTATTTTAATTTGATTGTTTGTAACTAGTAATATTTTTTTAAATAATTTTGATTTTTTTGCTTTTTCGACTGAGTGCATAAATAAAGGTTTATTTCTGTAGTATATGAACTGTTTTTTTTCTTTTGAATTAAAACGTTTACCTTTACCCGCAGCAAGTAGTATAAAACAATTATTCATGTATTAATTTTCTAATTTATATATATTTTTAATTTATGCTAAGTTTTATAAAAAGACATATATTTATAATACTAATTTTTATTTTTACATTATCTGTAACATTTTTAACATTTTTAACATTTATAGGAAAAAGTTTCATTTTAATTAGTGAGATTAATTTAAATTATCTTTTATACATAAATATAGGCTTATTATTATTTTTTTTTATTATTATATTTAAGGAAATTTCAAGTTCTATTAAAAATAACATTAATGTTAGAGGTTCTATTGCGAATAGAAAGTATATAGTTTTTTTTTCATTATTTACTTTAATTCCATCACTTCTTATTTCTATATTTTCTTTATTTTTATTTTCTTTTGCTCTGGAAAAATATTTTGATAGTAAAATAACTTTAGCTGTTAATAATTCATACGAATTAGCAAAAAATTATATTAATGAAAAAAGGAATAAAATTGAGTCAGATATAGTTTTGGTTTCATTTGATTTAAATAAAAATATTAAAATTTTTAAAAGAAATATTAATTTATTGCAAAATTTTTTAAATACTCAAAGATATTTAAGAAATCTTGATCAAATTCATATTATAGATAAAGACCAAAATATTTTATTTTCTTCATCTGATACTGAATATTTACCAGTAGAAAAAAGGGCAATTGAGATGGTTTTAAATGATGACAAGCCTTTAAAAATAATTAATGCTTTTGAAAATAAATCAGCAGCAATTATTAAAATACCTTCAATTAATAATGCATTTTTATATGTTGTTAAATTTCTAGATCAAGATATTTCAAATTATTTGAAAGAATC
Source organism: uncultured Pelagibacteraceae bacterium (assembly GCA_902577625.1). GTDB lineage: Bacteria > Pseudomonadota > Alphaproteobacteria > Pelagibacterales > Pelagibacteraceae > Pelagibacter. Next base: position 7,150 of record CACGZX010000015.1, on the reverse strand, counting down.
ACAGGAAGCAATAAATTTTTATTATACAGTTGAAGATCAAAGAACTGGAATAAAGTTTTCATTTGCATTAATTTATATTATTATAGTTACTTTGTTACTGTTTTTGTCAATAATTGTAGCAATCAGATTTTCGTCTCGTTTTTTTATATCGATTAACAATTTAATTTCTGCTTCCAAGGATATAGCAGAAGGAAATTTAAATACAAAGGTTCCAAATATTACTGCTGATAAGGAAATAGAGTTACTAAATAAAAATTTTAATTCAATGATTAATCAATTACAAGCACAACAAGAAAGATTAGTTATTTCTGAGAGACATGAAGCTTGGGAACATGTTGCAAGAAAACTTGCTCATGAAATTAAAAATCCACTTACTCCAATTCAATTAACTATTGATAATTTAAAATCAAAATATGAAAAGTATATAGATATTTCAGATAAGGAAAAATACGATAAAAATTTGAATACAATTTTGTCTCAAATAAAACAAATAGAAAATCTTGTTAATGAATTTTCTGATTTTGCAAGAATGCCTAAACCAATGTTTAGAGTTAATAACTTAGTTGATCTAGTAAATACAAATATTGAACTTTTAAAAAAAACCGATGTATCAATCGATATAAATCTTTTATATTCTAAGAATGAAGATTTAAATTTATCTTGTGACAATGAACAAATAAGCCGAGTTATTTTTAATTTAGTGAAAAATTCAATAGAAAGTATACAAGAAAAAGCAATAAAAATAGGTAATTTTAATAAAAAAATTAGTATAGAAATAAAAAGAATAAAGAACTATATAGCTATAAATATATTTGATAATGGCATTGGGTTTCCAAATAAAAATACAAAGGAACTTATTAAGCCATATTATACAACAAAAGAAAAAGGATCTGGTTTAGGATTATCTATAGTAAATAAAATTATTAATGATCATAATGGTGTTATAGAATTTAATTCAATTAATACAGGAACTAATATAGTTATAAATTTACCAATAAAATAATAAAATAAATGTCTGCTGAAATTTTAATAATAGATGATAATTCTGATATAAGAGAAATACTCAACGATTTAATTATTGAAGCTGGATACTCAACAAGACTTGCAGCCAATTATAATCAAGCACTTTCGGAGATAGATAAAAAATTACCTGATGTTGCAATTATTGATGTTAAATTAGATAAAGGTGATAATGATGGTATAGAACTTTTAAATCACATTAAAAACAAAAATTCAAATATTCCTGTAATAATCATTTCTGGCCACGCAAATATAGACATGGCTATTAAATCACTAAAATCTGGAGCATTTGAATTTATACAAAAACCTTTTGATAAACAAAGATTAATGAATTTTATCAAAAGAGCAGTTGAAAATTTAAATCTTAAAATACAAAATGAAAATTTAGAAAATAAATTATTCCATACCTTTGACCTTATAGGAAAAAGCCAAAATATTATATCTATAAAAGACCAGATCGAAAAAGTTTCAAGTTCTGAAAGTAGAGTATTCATTTCAGGTCCAACTGGATCTGGAAAAGAGCTTGTAGCTAGAAAAATTTACAAAAAATCAAAAAGAAAAAATGCTCCATTCGTTATATTAAATGGTGCACTTCTTGATTCAAATAAATATGAAATTGAATTATTAGGTGAAGAAAGAAAGGATGGCTCAATATTATATGGAGCTCTAGAAAAGGCTTCAGGAGGTATACTTTTAATAGATGAGGTTACCGAAATACCTTTAGACACTCAATCAAAAATTTTAAGAATTCTGATTGACCAAAAATTTAAAAGAATTAATGGATCTCATGATATTAAAGTTGATGTTAGGGTTTTTTCATCAACAAGTAAAGATATAAAAAATGAAATTAAAAATGGTAATTTCAGAGAAGATTTATTTCATAGATTGAATGTATTTAATATTTCGATTGAACCTTTAAATAAACGTATAGAGGATATTCCTTTATTAGTTGACTACTTTGTTAATAATATTTGTAATAATTACAATATCAAACCATTTAAACTTCAAGATAATAATTATCTTTTAAATTATAGTTGGCCTGGAAATATTAGAGAACTAAGAAACTTAATTGAAAGAGTCACTATACTTTCTCAAGGAAAAAATGAAGATAGAATATTAAATATTATCAAAGAATCCTTATCTCAGAGTGAAGGTGATAAATTCTCGATTACAGAAACCCTTGATTATCCTTTAAGAGAAGCTAGGGAGAATTTTGAAAAAGAATATTTAATAACTCAACTCAAAAAATTTTCAGGTAATATATCAAAAACAGCTCGATTTGTTGGAATGGAAAGGTCAGCTTTGCACAGAAAGCTTAAATTGCTTGGTGTTAAAGACTTAAATTGATGAATATAATTATTTGTGGTGCTGGTAGAGTTGGCTTTACTATAGCGAAATTACTTACAGAACAAAATCACTCAATTACTGTAATAGATCAATCCAGCGAAGATATTCAGAAAATTAATGAAGCTTTAGACGTTAAAGCTATAGTAGGTAAAGCAACATCCCCTGTAATATTAGAAAATGCTAATTCTAAAGAAGCGGATATGATAATTGCAGTCACAAGAAATGATGAGATTAATATGATGATTTGCCAAATTGCTTACTCCTTGTTTAAAATACCAAAGAAAATTGCAAGAGTGAGAGCTCAAGATTATTTAAATCCTAAATTTTCTAAATTATATAATAAAGAGAATTTACCTATAGATGTGATAATATCTCCAGAAATAGAAATTGCTAAATCAATCCAACGTAAATTAGAATCTCCCGGAGCACTAGACAATATTCCATTTGCAGACAATAAAATTAAGCTTTTAGAGATTTTAATTGAAGATTCATGCCCATTATCTGAAATTAAACTTAATGAATTAACTAAAAAATTTCCTAAATTAAATGCAAATATACTTGGAGTTATTAGAGACGAAAAATTTATCTTTCTTAAAAAGAATGATGTGATGAAAAAAAATGATAAGGCTTATGTAATAATTAATTCACTTCAAATGAAAGAAACACTTTCAGCATTTGGGCACAATGAAAAAATTTCAAATAAAATTTTAATTATCGGTGGAGGAAATATTGGCTTTAATCTTGCCAAGAATATTGAAATTAGTTTTGAGGACGCAAGGCTAAAAATTATTGAAAAAGATAAAAAAAGAGCCGAATTTATAGCTAATGAATTAAATAATACTATAGTAATAAATGGTAATGGTTTGGACGAGGATATTTTAGCAGAGGTAAATTTAGAAGATGTTGAAACTGTAGTTGCCTTAACTAACGATGATGAAGATAATTTAATGGTAAGCGTATTAGTAGAAAAATTTTCTAAAAATAAAAAAACTATGGCTTTAATAAATAAACCTAATTATTCACTACTTCAATCTTCCTTAAAAATTGATGATTTGATCGATCCAAGAATGACAACTGTTTCTAGTATTTTAAAACATGTCCATAAAGGCACAATTGAAACAGCCTACTCAATATTAAATGGCGATTATGAAGTTATAGAAGCAGAAATTATTGAAACTTCAGAATTAATTAATAAAGAGTTAAAAAATTGTGAGCTTCCAGATGAAATTAGAATTGGTGCTGTTTTAAGAAAAGATGAAATTATAATTCCAAGATCAAATTTTGTATTTAAAAAAGAAGATATTGTTGTTTTTTTAACTAAGAAAGATCAATTGCCATTGGTTGAGAGCATGTTTAGATTAAGCCCTGTATAAAGCACATGAATAGATTTATCCTAAATTATTTAGGAGTTTTTTTTATTTTATTATCTATATTATCTTTTTTTAATATAATTTATTCCTACTATTTTAATTTATATTTAAATATTGATACTTATTTTTATACTTTTTTAATTTCAGCAATAATTGGGTGTAGTTCATTTTTAAAAAAAAAAAATGAGATTAAAATTACAATATATTCTAAAATATTTACAGTAATTATAGGATATTTGTTAATACCACTTATTATTTCAATTCCATATTATTTTAGTATTTATAATCTATCTTTTTTAAACAGTTATTTTGAATCTATATCTGGGTTTACATCAACTGGTTTTACTGTTTTTGAAAATATTAAACATCTTGATCAATGTTTAATTATATGGAGATCAACATCCCAGTGGATCGGTGGTATTTATTTTTTATTTTCAATTTTATTACTAATAGATATTTTTGATAATAGTTTAAAAAAATCTCTGACAAATTTTATATCATTCAATTATTCTGAAACTTTTAAACAGTATTTAAAAATTTTATTGTTGTATTCAGCTATTACGTTATTTTTATTTTTTGTATTAAAATCAATTAATCTCAGAACATTTGACTCTTTTAATATTGCTATGACTATCATTTCTTCAGGAGGTTTTTTACCTGTAAATGATATTGGAAATATAGTTAATAGTAATTTTAAAGAAATAATTTTTTCTTTTTTAATGTTATTTTCTTATTTTAGTTTATTTTTATTTTATAATATCTTTTTTTTAAAAGATAAAAGTCTCAATTTTTTTGCTGAAGATATATATCTTTTAATTTATTTTATATTTTTATTAATTGTATTCTTTATTTTTTTTAATTTTGATTATAATTTTTCATCTGTTCTTTTTTCATTAACAAGCAGTATGTCAAATATTGGTATCTCACTTAATAATTCTCCATCTAATTTATGGTTTATATTTTTAATAATTGTAATTATTGGTGGTTCATTTTTTTCAACTAGTTCTGGAATTAGACTTTTAAAAATATACTTTTTATTTAGACATTCTTTAAATGAAATACTCTCATATTCTAAACCAAACTACATATATACAAATAAATTTCATTTAATAGATTCAAATATTGAACAAAAAGATATTAATAAATATTTTACTTCAGTATTAATATTCGTAGTTTCTTTATTAACTATCACATCATTACTTTCAATTTTTGGTATTAATTTTGAAAAGTCTTTCAAGCTGGGGATTTTAACATTGATGAATACAGTTAATTCTTCCATGTATGATTTAAATAATTTTGATTTTCTTCAATTAAATTCTTATTCAAAATTAATTATGATCATATTCATGATTATTGGTAGGGTTGAGCTGTTAACTATTCTAATAATTGTTAAAAAATTTATTTTTAAAAGTTAAATTTATATTATATAAGTTCTAAAAATGCGCCCTTAGCTCAGCTGGATAGAGCATCGGTTTTCTAAACCGAGGGTCGGAGGTTCGAATCCTCCAGGGCGCGCCATTTTTACCTATCTATTAAGCTTTTTTTAATATTGATGATATCTCTTGTTTCTGCTTTACTTAAGTTAATTCAAATTCAATTTTGAATTATTTGTTAACAAATAAATAAACAAGAGGAATAAATAATGTTTAAATTAATAAAACAATTGACTTCTTTTGTAGCAATGGTTGCAGTGCTTTTTGCATTTTCAACAGAAGCTATGGCAAAGAAATCAAAAACACTTAAAAACACTCAGAAAAAAGGTTTTGTAAGATGTGGTGTTTCTCAAGGTCTACCAGGATTTTCTAATGCTGATGCAGCAGGAAATTGGACTGGTGTTGATGTTGACGTATGTAGAGCGGTTGCTGCTGCAGTATTGGGTGATGCGAACAAAGTTAAGTTCACACCACTAAGTGCTAAAGAAAGATTTACAGCTCTAACTTCTGGTGAGATTGATATCTTATCAAGAAACACAACTTGGACACTTTCTAGAGATGCTGACATTGGTCTTACTTTCGTAGGAGTTAACTTCTATGATGGTCAAGGATTCATGGTTAGAAAAAATTCAGGATATTCATCTGTGAATGATTTCAAAGATGGAATTTCTGCATGTACTAACCTAGGTACAACAACTGAGCTTAACATGAGAGACTTCTTTAATTCAAAAGGAATATCTTATGAGCCAGTAACATTCGAAAAAGCGGATGAAGTTGTTGCAGCATACGATGCTGGAAGATGTGATACTTACACTACTGATAAATCTGGTTTAGCTGCTCAAAGAATTAAATTGAGTTCTCCAGATGATCATATAGTTTTACCTGAAACTATTTCAAAAGAGCCTTTAGGCCCTGTTGTTAGACAAGGTGATTCTGTATGGGAAGATATCGTAAGATGGTCTTTGAACGTAATGATCGAAGCTGAAGAATACGGTGTTAATTCTGCAAATGCAGATTCTATGAAAACTTCTGACAATCCAGCAGTAAAAAGACTAGTTGGAGCAGAAGGTGAATTAGGTGCTGCTTTTGGTTTAGATAACGAGTGGAGTTTAAGAATTATCAAACAAGTTGGTAACTATGGTGAAAGTTATAAGAGAAATATAGCTGACACTGGTATTTTGCCTGATAGAGGTCCAAACGAGTTATGGACAAAAGGCGGAATTCTTTACGTACCACCTGCAAGATAATTTTTATCTAATAATCTTTAAAAAGGGCTAGATTTTTCTAGCCCTTTTTTTATAGTACCTCATATTTAATTTATGAATTTTAAGCTAAACAAAATAATCCCACAATTAGCAACATTATTAGCAGTAATTTTGGTTTTTGGTTTTTTAACTTATAACGCACAAGTTAATATGGATAATAGGGGGATTGAGTTTGGTTTTGGTTTTTTAACCCAAGAATCTTCCTTTGATGTTCAATTTTCATTAATTGATTATGATGGCTCACATTCTTACGCTAGAGCATATTTAGTAGGATTGTTAAATACTCTTTTAGTTGCTTTTATAGGAATTATATTATCAACAATTCTAGGAGTAATAGTTGGTATAGCTCGTCTTTCGCCTAACTATTTAATTGAAAGAACAGCAGCTTGGTATGTAGAATTTTTTAGAAATATTCCTTTACTATTACAAATATTTTTTTGGTATTTTGCTGCTCTTAGAGCATTACCTTTGCCTCAAGATACAGAACCAATGTTTGGAGTTTTTTTCTTAACAATCAAAGGTCTATTTGTTCCTAGATTTGTTTGGGAAAATTTAGATATATTTTTTTATTCAATAATTGCTGCAATAATTTCTATTATAATAATTAGAAATTACGCAAGAAAATTACAAGAAAATGAAGGAAAACAACTACCAGTATTTTATATTTCAATAGGCTTATTTATAATTTTACCATTGTTAACTTTTTTAGTTGGTG
>CACGZX010000014.1 GCA_902577625.1 uncultured Pelagibacteraceae bacterium | reverse complement strand
TTTACAATAGTTCTATGGATGACAATAGTACATCTGCTGATATCGTCGATCAAGCGAGCTCATATACTGAAAAAAATGTAGAGATGAGAGCTATTAATAGACAGATTAAATTAATTTCAAAAATAGACTCTGCTTTAAAAAGAATTAAAGAAGGAACGTATGGTTTCTGTGAAGATACTGGCGATCCAATTGGATTAAAAAGATTAATGGCAAGACCTGTTGCAACACTTTCAATTGCAGCGCAAGAAAAACACGAAAAAGAGGAAAAAGTATTTGCAGATGATTAAGGTTTGGGAATTACCTCTTCTTTATTCATAAAGTTATATCCTTTAATTACCGCATCTCTGTCAGCTATTTCTAGATACCATCTAGTAAGATTTTTATATTTTTTTAATCCTATGTCATGCCACTCATGTCTAGCTATCCACGGCCAAGTAGCGATATCAGCTATTGAGTAATTTTCACCTGCCAAATATTTTGATTGTTCTAGCCTTTGATCTAAATCTTTGTAGATAGATTTGGTAATTTTAAAATACCTTTCTTCTCCAAACTTACTTTTTCCAGAATTATAGTGATGAAATTGATGGTGTTGACCAATTATAGGACCCACGTATCCCATTTGAGCCATCAACCACTGATTAATTTTTAATCTATTATCAGTATCATAAAATTTTTTACTTTTTTCACCTAAATAAATTAATATTGCTCCAGACTCAAATATAGCTTCTTTATTATCACTATCAATTATGACTGGTATTTTACTAAATGGGCTAATTTTTTTAAATTTGGGTTTAAATTGTTCGCCGGCTGAAAGGTCTACCTTTGTTACATTATATTCAAATTTAATCTCTTCAAGCATGATACTAATTTTTTTTCCATTTGGAGTATCTGCTGCAAATAATTCAATCACTCTTTCTTACCAAGTCTTCTTAATAAATTTGTAGAAGTTGTTGTAAATTCAAATCTATACTTTTCATTTGGTCTAGCTAATTTAAAACAAGCCCTGGCAGCTAACGCTCCTTCATGAAATCCTGACAAGATAAGTTTCAATTTGCCAGGATAAGTACATATGTCTCCAACTGCATAAATACCTTTTTGATTTGTTTCAAATCTTTCTGTATCAACATTAATTGTTTTTTTATCAATATTTAAACCCCAGTTAGCTATTGGCCCAAGTTGCATAATTAATCCAAAAAATCCTAAAACATAATCTGTTTTAATATTTTTTACCTCTTTATTATCATGTTCCACTTCAATGCTTTCCAGATTCCCTTTTCCATTTACGCTTTTAAGCTGATATTTTGTAAATAAGTTTATTTTGCCATTTTTTTCTAAAACCCTCATTTTATCTACTGTTGCTTTTGCTCCCCTAAATTCGTCTCTTCTATGGACTAAATTAACTTTTGAATCTTTTGATAATTCAACTGCCCAGTCCAGTGCGCTATCGCCACCTCCAAAAATTGATACTGTTTTGCCTTTGAAAACAGTCTTGTCTTTTATTGAATAAAATATTGATTTATTCTCAAATTTTTCACATTCTTTAGGGCTAAATTTTCTTGGTTCAAATGAGCCAACTCCTCCAGCAATTATTATATTTGGTGTACTAAATTCTGTTCCTTTATTTGTTTTTACTTGCCAATTTTCGTTACTTTTTTTTACTTCTTCTACTCTCTCATTTAAGTGAAATTTGACATCAAAAGGTTTCAATTGGTCAATTAAATTATTTGTTAATTCTTCTCCAGTACATTCAGGAACTGCAGGAATATCATAAATAGGTTTGTCTGGATAAAGCTCAATACATTGACCTCCAATCTTATCAAGATTATCTACCACTTCACAATTTAGACCAATAAGTTTTAATTGGTGTGCGGTAAACAAACCTGTTGGACCTGCTCCTATTATTAATGCGTCAGTTTTAATCATTAAACTTGTTTTTCTGGAAGATTTACAATTAATCCGTCAATTTGTTCTGAAACCATTAATTGACAACTTAATCTACTATTTTTTTTTGGCTCAAATGCCATATCGAGCATGTCTTCTTCCCCATCCTCTTTTTTTGGTAATTTATTAAACCACTCTTCTTTGACATAAACATGGCAAGTTGCACACGCCATAGAACCTCCACAATCAGCATCTATTCCTGGTATATTATTTTGGACTGCACCTTCCATTACACTTAAACCATTCGCAATTTCTATAGTGTGAGATTTACCGTTATGTTCAATATATGTAATCTTTGGCATTAATTAATATATAAGGGTAAAAAAAAATAGGGCAAGTATGTAAAACATACTCGCCCTATTAAATATTACTTAGATATTTACTTTCTTGCGCCTTGTCCACTCATTGCAGCAGCCCAGATAATTAGACCAAATGCAATTTTGTTGATAAAGTCAGCTAAGTTGTAAATCACGTTTAGTGATTCAGCATCTACACCACCTGTTAGGTAACCAAATACATAACCTAATGGGTAAATAGCCCAACCTACAGTAACTATCATTCTTAATGCGCTGAAAGCAGTTGAAAGTGCTTTGTTACCACTTTTCGCTGCAGCTTTTCCAGCTTCACCAGAGAAGATTTCATATAATACATAAACCCATCCAGCCATACCAATGATAAAGCCAAGCATTGCATTAATGTATCCTGCTTCTCCTAAGTAACCACCTACAAGCATTACTGTTGAACCAATTAGCAATCTCCAGAAAATGCCAGAAGGCACTTTTCTAACAGCTGCTAAGATTAAGTAAAACTCTACCATCTGTAATGGTACAGTGATTAACCAATCAATATATCTATAAACAGTTGGTGAATCTCCAGTTTGAACCCACACACCTCTCATGTACATGTAGTGAATGAATGCAATACCAGTGATCAAACCTGCTACTGTTACTGATGTTCTCCAGCCAGCAGCTACTGAACCTCTCTCCATAAAGAAGAAAGCTGTAGCAGCTAACATACCCATTGAAATTACCCAAAAAGAAATTCCAACAAAGTCGTCAGAGGCTAAAAGAACTGTCTCTGCGTTTGCTGCACCTGAAAAGCCCACAAGAGCTAAAGCTGCAAGAGCAAACAATTTAAGTTTTTTCATAAAAAACTCCCTCTCAGTTGTTTTTTTTAGTTTAAATTTAAACTATGCGTCTATCCGCAATAGACCCAAAGCATGGTGCTAAATAACAAATTAATTTAGTTAATTGAAGACTTTTTTTGCTTTAATTTGTATTGATTTTACTAACTTTTTAAAATTAAATACAACTTAGGACTTAATTTTGCAAAAAAAACAAATCAGATAAAAAAACGATGAAATCAGATTTTCAAAGAATTTATAACGAATCTATAAAAAATCCTGAAGAATTTTGGAAAAAAATCGCCGAAGATATTTTTTGGTTCAAAAAACCAACAAAAATATTAAACAAATCTAAAGCTCCATTTTACAAATGGTATGAAGATGGCGTTACAAACACTTGTTATAATGCATTGGACTTTCACATTGATAACGGTAGAGGAGATAAAACTGCATTAATTTATGATAGCCCAATTACCGGTAACAAAAAAAAATTTTCCTACAAAGAATTAACAGAAAAAGTTTCAAAATTTGCTGGGGCATTACAGAACCAAGGAGTAAAAAAAGGAGATAGAGTTATAATTTATATGCCAATGATTCCTGAGGCAGTTATTGGTATGCTCGCTTGTGGTAGAATTGGAGCAATTCACTCAGTGGTATTTGGTGGTTTTGCTTCAAATGAATTAGCAAGTAGAATAGATGATAGCAAAGCAAAAGTTTTGCTTACAGCTTCTTGTGGTTTTGAACCTGGAAGAACAGTTCAATATAAACCTCTTGTTGATGAAGCGCTAAAATTAGCATCTCATAAAATTGAAAAAATAATATTATTTCAAAGACTAGATAACGAAGTAAAATTAAATTCTCCCAACGAAATTAGTTGGGATGAAGCATTGTCGAACGCAAAAAATGTAGATTGTGTTGAAATGAATGCAAATGAATTTGCATATATATTATATACCTCAGGAACAACAGGTATTCCAAAAGGGATTGTAAGAGATATCGGAGGTCATATTGCTGCTCTTAAGTGGACAATGAAAAATATTTATAACATTGATCAAGATGATGTTTGGTGGTCAGCAAGTGACATCGGATGGATTGTTGGTCATTCTTATATTGTTTACGCACCATTATTTAAAGGATGCACTACTGTATTATTTGAAGGCAAACCAGTTGGAACTCCAGATGCTGGAGCTTTTTGGAAAATAATTTCTGAATATAAAGTAAAATCTCTATTCACAGCACCAACAGCTTTTAGAGCAATTAAAAAAGAAGATCCGGAAGGTAAGTTTTTTTCTAAGTACAATCTAAGCTCATTTGAAAGTTTATTTCTTGCAGGAGAAAGAGCAGATCCAGATACAATCAAATGGGCAGAGTCTCTTTTAAAAGTACCTGTAATTGATCATTGGTGGCAAACTGAAACTAGCTGGGCAATAAGTTCTAATTGTACTGGGATTGAAATGATGAAAACGAAGTATGGTTCAGCTTGTAAAGCAGTACCAGGTTATGACGTAAAAGTTATTAAACCTGACAACAGTATAGCTAAGCCAAACGAAATGGGTGATATAGTTGTAAAACTTCCATTGCCCCCTGGAACATTCCCAACTCTATGGAATGCTGATGAAAGATATAAAAAAACATATATGACAAACTACGAAGGTTATTATCAAACGTATGATGCAGGTCATATAGATGAAGATGGATATATTTGGATTATGTCTAGAACTGATGATATTATTAATGTTGCAGGTCATAGACTTTCTACTGGAGCAATAGAGGAAGTATTATCAGAACATCAATCAGTTGCTGAATGTGCGGTTATTGGAATTGCTGATAAATTAAAAGGACAATTGCCAATAGGTTTAATAGCTCTTAAAGCAGGAGTTCAAAAGGATAATGAAACAATATCAAAAGAATGTATTCAAATGGTACGGGATAAAGTTGGGCCAGTAGCAGCTTTTAAAACTGCAATTGTTGTAAAAAGATTACCAAAAACAAGATCAGGAAAAATTTTAAGAGGAACAGTTAGAAAAATAGCTGATAGAGAAGAATATAAAATGCCAGCAACAATTGATGATCCAGCTATTTTAGATGAAATAAAAGAAGATTTAATAAATAATAATATTTTAAAATAATGACAAAAGCTTATTTCTTTATGTTTATTGCAATTTTCTGTGAAGTATGCGGGACATTACTTCTTCCGTCTACACAAAATTTTACAAGAATAGTTCCAACAGTTATAGCCGCCACATGTTATTTATCAGCTTTATATTGTCTTACCCATGTATTACATAAAATTCCCATTGCTATTGTTTATGCAACTTGGAGTGGACTAGGTATATTTACAATTGCAATATTCGGATACTTCTTTTTTAAACAAAGTCTTAGTTGGCAAGCAGTTTTAGGATTATTTTTTATAGTTGTTGGTGTTGTTTTGGTTAATAGTTTTTCTTCAAGAGTTATTTAAATTTCATTGGGTTTCCATCTGGTTCTCCAATTATCTTTCCATCTTTCATTTTAATTTTACCATTAATTATTGTTACAATAGGAGTTCCTTTAAATTTATATCCATCAAATGGAGACCAACCACATTTACTCTCAATATTTTCATTTTTAATCTCAATTGTTTTATTCATATCAACAATTGTGAAGTCCGCATCATATCCTTCTTTTATAAATCCTTTATTTTTAATTCCAAAAATCTTAACTGGATTTTCACAAACGAGATTCATCAACTGATTTAAAGATAATTTTCCATCATTTATATGATTAAGCATAACAGGCATAAGAGTTTGCACTCCTGGCATGCCAGATGGTGAGTTAGGATATTCTTTTTCTTTATTTATTTTTAAATGTGGAGCATGGTCTGATCCAATTGTATCATTTAAATTATTTTTAACCGCATACCACAACCTATCGTAATGAGATTTATCTCTTAAAGGAGGGTTCATTTGAGCATAGGTTCCAAGTTTATCATAACAATCAGGAGCATAAATTGTTAAATGCTGAGGAGTAATCTCGAATGTAATATTGCCTTTATGTTGTGATAAAAAATCAATTTCTTCTTTTGTTGTTATATGAAGAACATGAGCTTTTTTGTTATATTTCTCCGCAATTCTAACAATTCGTCTAGTAGAAGACATTGCGCACTCAACACTCCTCCAAATAGGATGTGAATGCACATCTCCATTTTTAATTAATTTTTTATTAATATTTAAAATCGCTTCATCTTCAGAATGGACAGCTACAACTTTTGAACTATTTTTAAAAACTATGTCTATATCGTCTTCATCGGCAACTAAAAGATTACCAGTTGAAGAACCTGCAAAAAGTTTAATACCACAACATCCTTCTAGGTTTTTTAAATCAGCTAATTCACTCGCATTATTAGCTGTTGCGCCAAAATAAAAAGCGTAATTGCAATACATCCTATTTTTGGCGAGGTCTAATTTTCTCTGAAACTCAGTCTTAGTCGATGTTGGTGGATTAGTATTTGGCATCTCAAACACACTAGTAATTCCTCCAGCAATTGCCGCTCTACTTCCGGAATGTAGATCTTCTGTATCGGTTGATCCAGGTTCTCTAAAATGGGTTTGTGTATCTATGCATCCAGGTAAAACAGTTTGTCCTTCTGCATTTACTATTTCTTTTGCCTCGTCTGAAATTTTACCAATCTGTTGAATTTTTCCATCTTTAATAGCAACATCAACATTTTTTAGTTCACCATTGATGTAACATTGTCCATTTCTTATTATTAGATCTAACATTTTTCAGAAAAGTAACTATATTATAAATAGCTTACTTTCAATTATGAATAAAAAAAAAGTTTATATATTAGAAGATCGAGGAGTACTATTTATTCAAGGTAAAGATTCGAAAGAATTTTTACAGAATTTAATAACAAATGATATTGATAAAGTTAATGAAACTAGTAGTTGCTTTGCTTCTCTTTTAACACCTCAGGGGAAATATCTTTTTGATTTTTTAATTATTAAACATAAAAATGGATATTTGCTAGATTGTGAAAAATTACAAATTAAAAATCTTTATAATCAATTAGATCTATACAAACTTAGATCTAAAGTTGAAATACTTAATCTAAGTAACGAATTCGTAGTAGCTGCACTAAGCAATGAAAGATTTTTAGAGTTTGAAGGCGCTAAAAACCTACCTGGGTTCACAATCAAATTTAGAGAAGATCCTATATTTTTAGACCCAAGAAAAAAAGAATTGGGCGCAAGAATTGTTGTTAATTTAGAAAAACTATATTTATCTTTAAAAAAATTAGATTTAAGTGCTTCAAATATTGATGAATACTATAAGTTTAGTCATGAAATTGGAATTGCTCAAAAAAATACCGATCAACTGAAAAACAAAATATTTGGTATAGAGTGCAACTTTGAAGAATTAAATGGTATTGATTTTAAAAAAGGCTGTTACGTTGGGCAAGAAAATACAGCAAGAATTAAATTAAAAAATAAACTATCTAAAAGGCTGTTGCCAATACAACTAATTGAAGGTGAGCTAAAAGATGAGATTATTAAACATAATGATTATGAGATTGGCAAAGTTTTAATAAAAAATAAATTTCCTTTTGCTTCGATTAAATATTTAAATGAAAACTTTAATGAAAAAAATGAATTTAACTGTGGTAATGCAAAAATAAAAATTATCAAGCCTAGTTGGATTAAATAAATTCGATTTATAAAAATTTACTTAAATCAGGTTTAAAATAATTTGGACCTTTCATAACTTTTCCAGATTCGTTATAAATTGGTTTTCCATCAGAACCTAATTTGCTCATATTTGATTCTTGTACTTCTTTAAAACAATTGTCTAAATTTATTCCAAATGCATGGCCAGCTCCATATGCAACATATAAAATGTCTGTTAAAGCATCCGCTACCTCCAAAATATCATTGTCCTTAATTGCTTTTTTCAATTCTTCTAGTTCCTCATTAATTAAGCTTATTCTAAGCTCGTTTATTTTATCATTGCTAAGTTCGGCTTTTGTTTTAACTTCTTGTCCAAATGTTTTCATGAAGACACCTACTTTTTCAAAATTTGTCATATTGCTCCTATTTGATTCTTGCGAAACTTAATGTATAAGAAATATGGCATTACATTCAAAATCTAAATTATGAAAAATAGAAAAGAATATGACAGTATTGGTCAAATTAATGTGCCTGTGGATAAGTATTGGGGCGCATCCACACAAAGATCAAGCAAATATTTTGATATTGGAGATTTTTTAGTTAGACCAATAGTAATTAAAACAATCGCAATAATTAAAAAAGCTGCGGCAATCGTAAATGCAAAAAATGGTGATTTAGAAAAAAAAATAAGCAAAACAATTGTTAAAGCAGCTAATGAAGTTATTTCTGGAAAATTAATTAATCATTTTCCCCTGAAAGTATGGCAAACAGGATCTGGCACTCAAACAAATATGAATGTAAATGAAGTTATAGCTAATAGAGCAATAGAAATTTTAGGTGGAAAAAAAGGATCTAAAAAACCAGTACATCCAAATGATCATGTAAATAAATCTCAATCTACTAATGATGTTTTTCCAACTGCCATGCATATGGCAATAGCAATAACAGCAACTGAGAAATTAATACCTAGTCTTAATTTACTTAATTTACAATTAAAAAAAAAATCAAAAGAGTTTAAAAAAATTGTTAAAATTGGAAGAACTCATTTACAAGATGCTACACCTTTAACTTTAGGTCAAGAATTTTCTGGTTATCATTTTCAATTAACAAAATGTATTGAAAGAATAAAAAGAGCCCTCGAAGAAATATATTTTTTAGCTCAAGGCGGTACTGCTGTGGGAACTGGTCTAAATACTAGAAAAGGTTTTGATAAAAAAATAGTATCTGAGATAAAAAAAATTACAAAACTTCCTTTTAAACCATCTCCAAACAAATTTGCTTCATTAGCAGCACATGATGCAATAGTTAATTTTTCAGGAACAATGAATACAACTGCTGTTTGTCTAATGAAAATTGCAAACGATATTCGATTTTTGGGTTCAGGTCCTCGAGCTGGTTATGGAGAACTTATTTTACCAGAAAATGAACCTGGTTCTTCTATAATGCCTGGAAAAGTAAATCCAACTCAGTGCGAAGCTGTAACTATGGTATGCGTAAAGGTAATTGGAAACCACAATGGAATAACAATGGCAGGTTCACATGGACATTTCGAGCTAAATGTTTTTAAACCATTAATAATTCATAATATTTTACAATCAATTCATATCATGTCAGATTCTTCAAAAAGTTTTGCAAAATATTGTGTTGCTGGAATTAAGGCTGATAAAAAAAGAATTAAGGAGTTATTAGATAATTCATTAATGTTAGTAACAGCGTTAGCGCCACATGTTGGATACGATAATGCAGCTAAGATTGCAAAAAAAGCCCTGAAGAATAAAACAACTTTAAAAAAAGAAGCTTTGAAATCAGGATTAATTAATGAAAAAGAATATGACAGGATTGTAGATCCAAGAAAAATGATTAATCCAAGGTAACTTTTTTAAATTCACTTGAAATCAAACTATTTAACTGTTGAATATTATTAACTTCATAAAAAACTATTTGATTATTTTCACTTTCTTTAAAGTTAATACTAGATAAAAAATAATTTCCATCATCAACATTGTATTCTACCTCAAAAAAAACTTTGTTTAAGTCTATTCTATTTTGTCTTGGTATTAAAAATCTTTTGTATAGTTCTTGCTGATTCTCAACATCAAATTTAATTTTTGATTTTATAAATAATTTTTGATTTTTTTGATAAATTGAAGGGTCAGAAAAGTTTATTTTTCCAATTTTTTTAAGTTTTAAGCTTGATTCATTTAAACTAATTTTTTCTTCTAAAAAATTAATATTTATAATTAAATTTTCAAATAACCTATTATTAATTTCACTTAAATTTATTTTTAAATTTCCGTTAAAATTAAAATTTACAGATTGATTTGCTTTATGTAAGCTTAGAAAAAGATTATTTAACAATGTTTCGATACGTATACCTGACAAAATTAAATTTAAATCAAAGAAAAATGGATCTAATTTAATTTTTCCAATTAATTTAGAATGATTAATTTTATTGCTTTTATCATCGATAAGCTCAATGCTATCTTGGTTAAATTTGTAAATTAAATCTAGTTTATTTATTAAAAAAATAATTTTTGTTTTTGCTTTTATAAAATCTTCATTTTCTTTATTGAACTCGTTTAAAATATTTAAGTTAGGATTTTTAAAATTTATATTACTTGATGTTATATAAGGATTAGAAAAATCTTTAGTCCAATTAAATTTAAAATTTGATCCAAATAAATTACCTAAAATATTTAATTTTTTTGATTTGTTTTGAAAATCAAAAAAATACTCAAATTTTTTCATTTTAGATATAGATATTATTTCTCTATTTTGATCTCTAAAAAAAATATTACTATTATTAATGTAAATAGGTTTTGTAATATTATTTTTTAAATGATTATAAAAATTTTTTATATCTATAAATTGTAAATCTAAATCTGTTTTATTTATGATGATACTTTTAAATGTTATTTTTTCTTTTTTATATAAGTTTTTTGAAAAAATATTAATTTTTAAATGTTTTGCTTTTAATATTTTTTCATTAGGATTGTTTGAAAAATATATATCACATTCTTCAATTAGAAAGTGTGGGGATGGTAGCATTAAATAAGTAATGCCTGAAATATTTTTTAAATTTAATTTAAAATCTTTGGTTACTTTCCTTTGAACTTCTTTTTCAAAATTTTCATAATTATAAAAAGAAGGTATAGTAAAATATAATGATAGTAGGAAAATTAATGCAATTAATGATATAATTGTTCCAAAAGGATTCTTCTTTCTAAGCTTCAAAACGTAGTCTTGAATATTAAAATTCTCGATCTTGGATAAGAAATTTTTCATAGTTGCCGAAAGTAGGATTTACACTAAAAATAGCAAAATGTTAAATTTAGAATATTTAAAAAATCTTAATGAAAAACAAAAAGAAGCTGTTTTATCTATTGATGGACCACTTTTAATAGTCGCTGGTGCAGGTTCAGGAAAAACTAAAGTATTAATTTCAAGAATTGCTCATATAATAGAAAAGAAAAAAGCATATCCCAATCAAATTCTTGCTGTTACTTTTACAAATAAAGCTGCAAAAGAAATGCAGAATAGAATTAGTAAGATTCTTAAGAAAGGAGCAGTTGGTCTCCCATGGCTTGGTACTTTCCATTCGGTATGCGCAAAGCTTTTAAGAAAACATGCCAGAGCTGTTAGTTTAAATTCAAACTTTACAATAATCGACCAGGATGATCAGGTTAAACTAATTAAAAATATATCAAAAGCAGAAAACATAGATACGAAAAAAATATCACCCAAATATATTCTTTCAATGATTGATCAATGGAAAAATAAAGGGTGGTACCCTGAGGATGTTGTATTAAAAAAAAAAGAGGTATTAGAAAAAAATTTTCTAAGTATATATAAAATTTATCAATCAAAATTATTAGATCTAAATGCCTGTGACTTTAGTGATTTAATATTACATTCAGTAAAAATTTTTGAAAAAAATCCTGATATTACAGAAATGTATTCTAAAAACTTTAAATATATTTTGGTAGATGAATATCAAGATACAAACCTCATCCAAAGCAAATGGCTTAATTATTTAGCAAAGTATAATAAAAATATTTGTTGTGTTGGTGATGATGATCAATCAATTTATAGCTGGAGAGGTGCAGAAATAAAAAATTTTTTAGAATTTGATAAAATATACGAAAATACAAAAATAGTTAGACTTGAAAGAAATTACAGATCCACTCAAAATATATTATCAGTGGCATCTAAAGTAATATCAAATAATGAAGCTAGGGTTGGCAAAAATCTTTTTACTGAAGGTGAAAAAGGAGATTTAGTTTCCCTTAATTCTTTTAGAAATGGAAAGGATGAAGCTATTGGAGTTAGTGATGAAATTGAAAAACTAAAAAAAAAATATTCTCTAAATGATGTATCTATTTTAGTTAGAGCAATATTTCAAACACGAGAGTTCGAAGAACGTTTTTTAAAGATAGGAATACCTTACAGAATCATAGGAGGTATAAAATTTTATGAACGTGCAGAAGTAAAAGATTGTATTGCTTATCTTAGAATAGTTAATCAAAACAAAGATGATCTTTCTTTTGAAAGAATTATAAATGTTCCAAAAAGATCTATTGGTGAAACTACTGTTAAACAGATAAATCAATATGCAAAACAAAATAGCCTCACTTTAGAAAAATCAGCAATTTCGCTTATTCAAGAAAATAAAATAAAACCAAAAACAAAATTAGGATTGAGTTCTTTATTAAAGTTATTAGAAAAATGGAGAAATGATTTATTTACTAAAAAAATAGGACATATAAAATTGATACAAACTATTTTGGATGAGTCTGGTTACAGTCAGATGCTAAAAGATAAAAAAGATTTAGAAAATGAAAATAGATTAGAAAATATAAAGGAACTAATTAATGCAATGAAGGAATATGATAATTTAGAAAGTTTTTTAGAACATGTCGCTTTAGCAACTTCACTTGATCAAGATTGGGAAGATAAAAAAGTGAATTTAATGACATTACATGCATCAAAAGGATTAGAGTTTGACGTGGTTTTTTTACCAGGTTGGGAAGAAGGTTTATTTCCTCATCAAAAATCAATTGAAGAAAAAGGTCAAAAAGGATTGGAAGAAGAGAGAAGATTGGCTTATGTTGGAATCACTAGGGCAAAAAAACAGGCTATTATATCGTTTTCAATGAATAGATTTTATCAAGGTGACTGGATTGATAGCTTGGCATCTAGATTTATTGATGAATTGCCACATGAAAATATTAAAAAAAATAACTATTTTGAAGAAGATAAAGAAGATGATTTTGAATTTAACCAAGATATTGATTTTGAAAGTGAAATTAAAAGTCCAGGATGGATAAGATATCAAAAAAAATTGAAAAGATAATTTTAAAATGATTAATTTACTAAAAAAGTTAATGGTTAATAAGAATATCGACGGCTACATAATACCTAAAAATGATGAATTTTTTTCTGAATATTCTTTCCCAAACAGATTAAAATTTATATCTAACTTTTCTGGTTCAGCGGGTTTAGCGCTAATATTGAAAGATAAAAATTTGCTATTTGTCGATGGTAGATACACCCTTCAAGCAAGCATTGAATGCGGCAAAAATTTTAAAATTTATGAAATTCCAAAAATCAGACCGTTTGATGTATTAAAAAAATTAAAAGATAAACTTACCTTAGGATTTGATCCCAAACTATTTACTGAAATTAGTTTAAAATCAAATTTTAGAGATAGTTGTAATTTAATACCTGTTAATAATAATTTAATAGATGAAATATTTAATTTAAAAAATAGTTCTAAAACAAAAGAATTTTACTGTTTAAATGAAAATGCAGCAGGTGAAAAAATAAAATCTAAATTAAACAAGTTACGCTCAATACTTAAAAAGAAAAAAATACAAAATATTTTTATAAGTGCACCAGAAAACTGTGCTTGGTTGCTAAATATAAGGGGGTTTGATAATCCTAATAGCCCTATCCCAAATTGCCAAATAATTCTTAATAACAAAAAAATATATTTTTTTGCAAATATTCAAAAGATTAAAAAAATAAAAAAAAAAATTAATTACAAAGAAATTAAATTTTATGACTTTAAAGAATTTGTAAAAATAATTAATAATTTGAAAGGTAAAAATTTTTCTATAGATAAAAATAGTTGTTCAATATTTAACAAAAGTATTATCTCGTCAAAATTTAATATTTTAAATGAAATTGACCCTTGCTATGCACTAAAAGCTATAAAAAATAAAACCGAAATTAAAAATATGGCTGATGCTCATATAGCTGATGGGGCTGCTTTGACAAAATTTTTATATTGGTTAAAGAATAAAAAAAAATTTAATTTTACAGAATTAGAAGTTGAAAAAAAGTTAGAAAATTTTAGAAAGAAAAATAATAATTTTTTATACCCAAGTTTTAATACTATTGCTGGTTCAGGTCCAAATGGTGCAATTATTCATTATAGAGCAAATAAAAATTCAAATAGAAAAATTACTAAAAAAGATATTTTTTTGTGTGATTCTGGTGGACAATATAAATATGGAACAACAGATGTTACAAGAACAATATGTTTTTCAAAGCCCTCTTCGAAAATTAAAAATATTTTTACCAGAGTTTTAAAAGGACATATTGCTGTTTTTAATACTAACTTAAATAAAATTAATACCGGAGAAGAAATTGATAAAAGAGCAAGATTTTTTTTAAAAAAAGTTAATTTAAACTATGGTCATGGTACTGGCCATGGAGTTGGTTATTTTTTAAACGTACACGAGGGTCCACAAGCTATTTCAAAATATAATAATATAAAAATTTTACCAGGAATGATTCTTAGCAATGAACCTGGATATTATGAAAAAAAAAAATTTGGAATTAGAATTGAAAATTTAGTTTATGTAGAAAGAAATAAAAATAAAATTTTTTTCAAAAATTTAACTTTTGCCCCAATAGATACTGACCTAATAAATTTTAAAATGTTAAATACTTTAGAAAAAAAATATTTGTTTAGTTATCATATGGATATTTATGCAAAAATATCAAAATTTTTAAATTCTAATGAAAAAAAGTGGCTTTTAAGTCTAATTTAAAAGTTTTTTCCACTCAGCCTGACCAATTACTTTTATATTCAATTCTTTTGCTTGTTTAATTTTCTTTGTTGTAGGCTTATCTCCCATAACTAAATAATCAAGTTTTTTGCTTACATTGCTCAAAATTTTTCCTGAATTTTCTTCTGTTAAAGATTTAGCTTCAGCCCTGCTAATATTTGAAAGCTTACCAGTAAACATAAATGTTTTATTTATTAATTTGCCTTTTGTGTTTTGAGAAACGCTTCTTATGTTTAAAATCGAAATTAATTTTTTAACTACATTTAAATTAATTTGATCTGAAAAAAAATTTTTAAGTGAATTTATTTGAGTTTCTCCAATCCCATCTAAATTAGCAAGAGTTTTAAAATTAAAATTTTTTGCTAAATTATTAAAATTTTTTATATTTAAAAAATGCTGTGACAAAAGCCTCGCATTTTCTTGTCCTATGTGTCTTATTCCCAATGAAAATATAAATTTATCTAAACCTATATTTTTTGATTTTTCTATAGATTTTTTTAAATTATTCGCAGATAATTCACCCCATCCTTCTAATTTTTCAATCTTTTTATAATTTAAATCAAATATATCGAAGGGTAACTTTATAAATTTTAATTCCCAAAATTTTTCAACAACCTTTTTTCCTAAACCCTCAATATTAAATGCTTCTTTTGATACAAAATGCTTGATTTTTTCAATTGCAATTTTTTCACATTTATATCCTTCGCTAGAACATCTTTTCACTGCATCGTATTTCTTTGAAATTTTATTAAAATCTTTTACTACTTTGGATCCACATGACGGACAGACCTGAGGAAAAATAAATTTTTTTGATTCAATAGTCCTTTTTTTTAAATCTACAGAGAGTACATGTGGAATTACATCTCCAGCCCTTTCAACTTTAACTATATCGCCAATTCTTATATCTTTTCTAATTATTTCTTCTTCGTTATGAAGGGTTGCGTTTGAAACTACAACACCTCCGATATTAACAGGTTTTATTTTAGCAACTGGAGTTAGTGCCCCGGTTCTGCCTATTTGAATATCTATATTTAATATTTTTGAGTATGAACTATCAGCGGAAAATTTATGAGCTATTGCCCATCTAGGAGCATTAGCAACATAACCTAATCTCTTTTGTAAGCCCAAGTCGTTTATTTTATATACCAATCCATCTACATCAAAATCTAAATCATGTCTTTTATTTTCCAATTCTTTATGATTACTAACCAATTTATCTATACCACTAATAACTTGATTATGATCATTGGTATTAAAACCCCAGTTTTTAAGAAGGTTTAAAAATTCAGATTGTTTTTTAAAATTAATTTTACTATTAAAACCGTAAGTATAAGCAATAAATCTAAGTGGAATTTTTTTTGTTTCAACTGGATCTTTTTGTCTAAGGGATCCTGATGCTGCATTTCTAGGATTTGCAAATCTATCTTTAATTTTTTCAAAATCTTCTTTTCCTATATATACCTCTCCTCTTATATCAATATCTTTGGGAAAGTTTTTATTTTTAATTATTTTTGGTATATCTTTAATTGTTTTCAAATTTTCAGTGATTATTTCTCCTTCTGCACCATCTCCTCTTGACAACCCTAAAATAAAATTATTGTTTTTATAAGTTAAAGAAGCTGAAATTCCATCTATTTTTGGTTCAACACTATATTCAATAATACTATTATTTTTTAAATTCAAAAAATTAGAAATTTTTTTCTCAAAGTTTTTTAAATCTTCATAACTAAATGCATTTGATAATGAAAGCATCCTAATTCTATGTTTAGATTTTAAAAAATTTTTTGACGGCTTTGCCCCAACAATTAAAGATGGTGAGCTTTTACTTTTTAAAAAACTGTATTTTTTTTCTAATTCAGTAATTTCTTTTTTGAGGTCATCATATGTTGAATCAGATATTTTTGGACTACTTTTTTCATAATAATGCTGATTATGTTCTTTTAATTCTTTTATTTTAGTATGATATTCTTTTTTTATTAAATTCCTATTTTTCATTTTTTAACAAGGATTTTATTTTTTCCAATGTGGATATCTTATTTCTTTGTTTTTTTCTTTTTTTTATAATTTTTTCATAATCTTTGTTAAAAACTTTATAAGACTCTTTGTACCATTCACTAGATTGATAATTATAACCCAATAATGCTGCATATTTTTTTGACTCATCAATTAAACCAATTTTATAATGAATTTCTACTAACCTATGAAGAGCTTCTTCTACATAAATAGTTGTTTCATATTTATCTAAAATATTTTTGTATCTGTTAATTGCTGGAATCCACTTTTCTTTTTCAATATAATATCTAGCTAAGTACATTTCTTTGGATGCTAAAATTTCTTGGATAAGTTCCAATTTAAATTCTGAATCTAATGCAAAATCTGTATCTGGAAAGTTTTCTAAAACATAAGTAAAGTTTTGTTGAGCATAAATAATTGATCCAATATCTTTTCTTTCATCTGCAATTTGTTCATAATGACACATTCCTAAAAGGTAGTAAGCATATGGTATTCTTTTATGATTAGGATAGATTTCTATAAATCGATTTAATTCTTCGATTGCATCAACATAATAAGATCCATAAAAATAAGAATATGCAGACATTAAAGATGATCTTGGTGCCCACAAGGATTGTGGATATAAAAGTTCAGCTTCATTAAACTTTTTTGCAGCTTGTAGTGGATAATTGTCCTCTAACAAATCAAGCCCTTCATTGTATGCATCGATCATTTGAAGATCTAAATCCTTTTCTTCAATTATAGATACTTTTTGATCATTGTTTTTGCATGCACTTATAAACACAATTAATACAATTAAAAAAAATTTAAGAAAAAATTTCATTTTAAATTCTTAACAGAATTTAAAAAAAATTCTAATTATTATGCAATAGATTTTAGTATTGATTTATCTATATATGTATGTGGAAGAGATTTTTCTTTTATTTCAAATATAGTATAATTATTTTTATCTGCAAAAACTTTCCTCAAAAGTCGATTTGTTAAGCTGTGTCCGCCTTGAGAGCATTTTAAAGATCCAATTATTTTATATCCTGAAAGATATAAGTCTCCCATACAATCTAAAATTTTATGATTCACAAATTCAAATTTATTTCTTGTTCCTTCGGAGTTTAATACTTTATTATCTTTAACGACAACTGCATTATCTAAACTTCCTCCTTTGGCTAAGCCCATCTTTCTTAAATTTTCAATATCCTCGTACAAACAAAATGTTCTTGAATTATATATGTCAGATAAATTATCTTCATAAACATTTATTTTATTTTTTTGATTTCCTATAAAAGAATTTGAATATCTTATTTCAAAATCAATATCTAAACTTACATTTGATTTACCGATTGAAATATATTTTGGGCCATCTTTAAGGCTTACTTCATTAGTTATTTTAATTAGTTTTATTGGTACCTCGCTTGATTCAAAACCTATTTCTAAAAATTTTTCTACAAAAGTTTTTGCTGAACCATCCATTATTGGAACTTCTTGTGAGTTAATTTCAATTAAAGCATTATCTATTCCTAATCCATACAATGCTCCCATTAGATGTTCAATCGTAGATACTGAAACACCATATTCGTTTGTAATGGTTGTACAAAGCGTTGCATTAGAAACATTATAAACATTTGGTAAAATAATATTATTATTTTTAAGATCTATTCTTTTAAAAATTATTCCTGTATTTGGTTTTGAGGGTAGTATATTAATTGAAACTTCCTTTCCAGTATGAAGACCAACACCTTCAAATTTAACTAATTTTTTTAAAGTCTTTTGATTAAGAATTGACATGAAATAAAAATACATGCTTACTTAGTTCAAAAAAATACAACAAATGTTACAAGAAAATACAAGACTTAGTTAAAGAAATGAAAAAACCTCTCAAAAAAACCCATATTTTTTGGTTTTTTTCTAAGAAAATTCACTTCTTGGGATTTGCCTAATTTATTAAAATTAAATCCAGAATCACAGATTATCGTTTTGTTTTCTTCAAAAAAAGTTATTTCATTAAAAAAATCAAATTTTTCTTCTAAATAAATTGAGTTTTTGTTTAATATTTTTGATCCATCTCCTATAAAAATTAAAATACAACTATCTTTATCTTGAAAAAATGTGTTGAAATATTCGTCTGCTAAATTTAGTTTAATTATTTCATCGACTCTGGCAAAAATAACTTGATTGGATAATTCTGGCGTTTTTACTTTTTCTTTTTTATCTATTTTATTCTCAAATATAGTTTCTGACTGATTTAAACTTTTTTTAAGATTTTCTGCCTCATCTTGATTAATTTTTAAAAGTAGAGAAATATCATTTGTTATATGTTTTCCACCAACGGGTAAAATATTAAAATATAATATTCTTTTGTCTTGAAAAACAGTTATTGAACTTTTTCCATAACCTATATCTAAAATAACTTTTTTATTAAAATCGTTAAATAAAGAATTGTAACTACTTGATTTAACATAGCTTGAACAATATAAATTTTCTATGTTTAAGTAGTTATTATTAAAACTATATTGTAAATTTTCCCAAATTCTATTATCAAAACAAATAAACTTTAATTCTATAATTAGAGAATTATAATTTATTTCCTTATTGGGAATTTCGAATAATTCTTCATCATCAAATATAAATTTTTTAACAGTCATATGAATAATTTTTTTATCTAAATAATTTTTGTGAACTAAATTTTTAGCTTCATTTAACAAAGATATAATATCATTTTTTGAATATTGTTTATTGTCAGAATTTTTTTTTATTGAAATATCTATAGAAAACATATCTGGTGTATCAATCATTAAATTAATATTTTTTATATGATTATTTATTTTTTTTTCTGCTGATTTAATTAAATCTTTAATAATTTCACTTGAATTTTTAATATCAAAATTTTTTAAATTAAAATTTGAAATACAATCTTTTTCTAAAATAATAATATTTTTTGATTTTTCTTTATCGTATATACCTAACCTTATTTTAGATGATCCAAAATCAATAAAAACATTTAAGTTTTTTTCATTCATTAGATAAAATTAACTGATTTGGTATTCTTAAATCAATTATATTGTTTATTAAATTATTACTATTAATTATCTTATTAGCTACGTCTAAAGTCTCTTCTATTTTATGTAATGGAAATTTAATCAAGATATTGTCCTTGTTTTTTATATCTATTCTACCGCTCGGAAAAAAAAATATCTCTTTAATACTATTAAAATCTAGATCTGATTGATCAATAATTTTTTTAAAATTGATAAACTTGTATGGAGTAAATTTTCCAAAAACTATTGGTAGATTTTCGAAATCACTAAATTTTTCAATGTTTATAAGTTTACTATTTGATCCTAAAAGATAAATCTCATTGTTTTTTATTGTACGAGCTAAGAATTCTGTTTGCTCTAATTCTAAAATAATTTTTGAAGGATATAATTTAAAAATATTATAATTTTCTATAAAATTATATTTGCTTAACTGATCTTTCAAAATTTCTTTATCAATAAAAAAAATATTAGTATTTTTTAAAAAATTTAGATTTTCTTCAATATCCAAATTTGTTGCTTTATCTAATCCTATAACCTCGATATATTTTAAGTCATATAATTTTTCTTTTTTTTTAATAAATGGTTGATTATTTATAGATGATAAAAAAATTAGAATTAGAAAAATAAATAAAATATTTTTTTTTTTATCTTTGTATTGATGCATCTTTTATAATCCAATCAATTAGATTTAAAAATGAAATATTATTAAATTTTGCAATTTCTGGAACTAGAGATAGCGAGGTCATTCCAGGCTGAGTATTTATTTCTAAAAGATAAAACTTATTTTTATAAAATTTAAAATCTGATCTTGTAACACCCTTGCACCCAATAATTTTATGCGCTTTTAAAGCAATATTTAGTACTTCATGCATTTTTTTTTTATTAATTTTTACCGGAATAATATGTTTTGTTTTTGATTTTGCATTGTATTTTGCCTCATAATCATAAAATTTTCTTTTTGGCACTAACTCTATAGCACCTAGCTTTCTTTTACCCATTATTGCAACCTGGATTTCTCTTCCTGGAATATATCTTTCAATCATTATTTCTTTATATGGTGAAAGTTTATTTAAATTTTTAAAAAAATTTTTTTCATTGCATATATAAACTTCTACACTCGAACCTTCGTTAAATGGTTTAATTACAATTGGAAATTTTAGTTTAGATTTAATTTTTCTCTTTAATTCAGTTTTTTTTGTAAATTGATCAAATT
The DNA here is from genome assembly GCA_902577625.1 of uncultured Pelagibacteraceae bacterium. Taxonomy (GTDB): domain Bacteria; phylum Pseudomonadota; class Alphaproteobacteria; order Pelagibacterales; family Pelagibacteraceae; genus Pelagibacter. Next base: position 5,315 of record CACGZX010000014.1, on the reverse strand, counting down.
TAAATTTAAAGTATTTAGGAGTTAAAATGTTATTTTTAATAAATATATTTTTTGAAATTTCTTTATCAATTGCTATAGAAGACGATAGTACACCAGAGTGAGTATATTTTATTTTTTCAGATTCTAATATTGATTGAACATACCCATCTTCACCATATCTTCCATGTAAAGCATTAAATACTACATCGGGTTTAAATAATCTTAGATTTTTAATCAAATTACCATTGGGTTCACAAATTTTTGCATTATATTTTTTTTTAATCTGGTTAAAAACTCCTTTTGCTGTTTTTAAACTAATTTCTCTTTCCCTTGAAAAACCACCAGCAAGAATTAAAATTTTTTTTTTCATTTATTCTACTAAAATAATTTCTAGATCTAATTTTATTCCAGTTTTATTTTTTACATTTTCTTTCACAAAATCTATTAATTCTTTCATATCTTTATAACTTGCATTATTTTTGTTTATAAAAAAGTTTGCATGCTTGTCTGATATAACAGCATCTCCAAATTGAGTTTTATCTGGTATTGACTCTTTAATTATTTCCCAAACTTTTCTATTAGTTTGTTCTATTGGATTCTTAAACGTGCTTCCACCAGTTTTAATTCTCGTAGGTTGAGCTTTTTCTTTTCTAGTTTTTAAATTTTTTACTTCTTTCTCTATTTGATCACTTTTGCCTTTAATTCCTCTAAAAGATGCACTCAAAAAAATTAGATCTTTAGCTAAATTACAAAACCTATATCCAAATATTATATCTTTTGCAGGTATAGTAATAACTTCACCTAACCTATTAATAGCTTGTACAGATACTAAAATATCTTTAAATTCACTTCCAAAACATCCTGAATTCATTCTTATACCCCCTCCGACTGTACCCGGTATACAAGATAAAAATTCAAATCCGCTGATATTATTTTTTAATGCAAATTCAGATAAAGATTTATCCAAAACTCCACTTCCTGCAATTAATGTATTTTCATTTAGGATAGAGATCCTTGAAAAATTTTTACCTAATTTTATTACTGCTCCTTCAAATGTGTCATCTTTAAATAAAACATTTGAACCAGCGCCTATAACAAATATTTTCTCCTCACTTTTGTAAATTTTCAAGAATTCGATTAAATCTTGAAGATTGCTAGGCTTAAAATAAATATTAGTATTTCCGCCGATATTAAACCAATTAAGCTTTTTAAGACTATGGTTAAAATATATACTTTTACTAAATTTTTTAAATCTATTTTCGAAGCTTTCAGTATTCATTACTTAATATGTTTTGGTAAATCTCTAATCCAATTAGAGATTGATCCAGCACCCATGCCTATTACTATTTTATTACCATATATATTTTGTTTTACGTATTTTATAAGATCTAAATTATTATTAATTAATATTAATTTAATTTTTGAATTTTTTATTATTTTTTTTGCAAAGCTATTATAACTAAATCCTAATTTTATATTTTCACCTGCTGTATAAATTGGACATAAAATTACTGTATCAGCTTTCTTTAGTGATTTTGAAAACTCTTCATGTAAGTTTTTTACTCTGGAAATTCTGTGAGGTTGAAATATACAAACGATTTCTTTACCTTTGTAGACCTCTCTAACACCATCGAGAACTTCGGTAATCTCTGTTGGATGATGTGCATAATCATCAAAAAATGGAACATTTTGAAAAGTAAAAACTTTAGTAAATCTCCTTTGAACTCCAGAAAATTTTTCCAATCCTTTTTTTATAATTTTAATTGGTATTCCAACTGAAAATGCAACTGCTGCTGCTGCTGTTGAATTTCTAATATTATGTAAACCTATTAAAGGAATTCTAATATTTTTTATTAATTTTTCTTTTGACCCTGGTAAATTAATTTTTATGTCAAATTTTGAATTATTTTCATTTTGTGAAATGTTTAATATTTTAAAATTTGACAATTTGTCTATGCCATAAGTATTATAATTCAAATTCCTAATTTTTTTAATAACCTGTTTATTAATTTTATCATCTAAACATATAAACGCTTTTCCAAATGACGGGGTTTTTTCAATAAAATTTATAAAATTATTCTTTAAAATTTCTAAAGATTTATAATAATCTAAATGTTCTTTATCTATATTTGTAATGATAGAATAAGTTGGAGGTATTTTTGTAAAACTTCCATCAGATTCATCTGACTCTAAGATGCACCACTCACTTTTTCCTAACCTTGCTGAACCACTGAAAGAATTAAGAACTCCTCCATTTATAACAGTGGGATCAATTTTTGCATGTGAGAAAATATTTGATATTAATGAAGTAGTTGTAGTTTTTCCGTGTGATCCAGCAACAACCACATTCTTCATTAAAGAAACAACATTGGCTAGCATTTCACCCCTCGTGTAAATTGGTATTTTTCTTTTTTTTGCAAGCAATACTTCTGAATTATTTTTTTTGATTGCAGATGAAATAACTAAAATAGTTGATTTATTAATATTTTGTTTTTTATGACCTATATATATTTTAATATTTTTTTGTTTAACTCTATCTATATTTTTATTGGCTGAAATATCACTTCCTTGAACTTTAAATCCCAACTCTTTCATTATAATAGCCAGGCCACTCATTCCAATTCCGCCAATCCCTACAAAGTGAATTAATTCTGATTTTGCTAATTTAATTTTCATTGAAATATTTTATAAATTTTTGGTTTATATTTTTCCAAGTTTTATTTTCATTAAGTTTTATTAAATTATTTTTTTTTTCAAAATATTCATTTTTATCAGCAATAATTTGATTAATTATTTCGTAAATATCTCCAGAATTAAAGTTTTTTTCTTCCAATATCCAGCAACAATTCAAATCAAAATACCTTTTTGCATTTAAAAACTGATGATTATCTGTTGCATGTGGAAATGGTATAGAAATAAAAGGAATATTTAAATGGGCTAATTCTGCCAATGATGATGCTCCAGCTCTTGTAATAGCTATATCAAAATTATTTTTTTTACATAAAAAATTTTCTTCAAAAAAAAATAAGTTATTTTTAATATTATTTTCATTATACTCTTTTTTATAACTTTCAATATCGAAACCCGATGATAATTGTTGGGTTACTTCTATTTTATATTTTTTAGATAATTGGATAATTTCACTTTTTAAATGTTTGCTAAAAAATAAAGATGCTTGGCTTCCACCCATTATTAAAATTTTAAACTTATCATCTTTATTTTCACCTGTATTTTGATTGGAGTAAAAACAATTATTTAAAATTGGATCAATTACAACCCCTTTGTAACTGGGTACTATAGATTTTTTGTTGTTACTTTGAATAATACTCTTATCATAACATAGTATTTGATAAGCAAATCTCAACAAAAATTTATTTGATCTTCCTATTATTGAGTTCGGTTCAAATAAAATAATTTTTTTGTTAAATATTTTGGCAGCCATAACTATAGGTAAAGACATATATCCACCAGTACTAATTATAATATCAATTTTGTTTCCTTTAAAATGTATTAATGATTTTATAAAAGCATAAAATAAAAAAATAATTTTTATAGGAAAAAGATATTTTTTTTCAGGAACTTTTTTTACTTCAAAGATTGTTTTTCTAATTTCTTTTGGAATATACTTTGCGCCTCTTACATCTGTATAAAGGTAAACATCAAATTCATTTTTTAAATGATTATATAAATTCAATGCAGGAATAACATGACCTCCGGACCCTCCTGTAGTAATTAATATTTTATTTTTCACTGGCTTATCTTTCTTTTTGTTAAATTTAATATTATTCCAGATAATATAGATGTACTTATAATTGATGATCCTCCATAGCTTAAAAAGGGCAATGTCATTCCAGTGGTTGGTAATAATCTAATATTAACTCCGATATGAATAAAGGTTTGAAATAAAATTATAGAAGCTATTCCAACTAAAATTAATTTAACTTTATCGTCATTCTCATTGTTTATTTTTTTTAATATATTATATGACAAGATTAAGAATATTATCATGATAGCTAAAACAATAATAATTCCAAACTCTTCGGAGATTACTGAAATAATATAATCTGTATGTGCCTCTGGTATTTTTGAGTTTAAAGTGCCCTCTCCTATTCCTTGACCAAAAAATCCACCATTCGAAATCGCCTCAGAAGCTCTTTCAGATTGATAGTTATTACCCGAATTAGGATCTATAAAAGATAACAACCTATTTTTTATGTACTCAAATTTTGATACATATAAAATTAAATAACTCAATATTCCAAAAGTTATCGTAAAAAAAGTAAAGAAAAATAATAAATTAATTCCCGATATAAATATTAATGAAAACCAAGTAAGAACAATTAATATAGTTTGGCCCAGATCTGGTTGTGAAATTAAAAATAAAATTACAGGAAAGATTAGTAAAAAACTAAATAGATATTTAAAATAAATTTGTTTTTGATTATCTAATGTAAATACTGTTGCTATCATTATAATCAAAAAAGGTTTTAAAATTTCACTAGGCTGAAATCTTGGGACTATTGGTAAATCTATCCACCTCATTGAACCTTTAACCTCAACACCAATAAATGGAACTAAGGCGAGAAATATGAAGAAAATTAGAAATAAATACTTAGAAATTTGAAACAATTTTTTCTGATCAATCGCCGAAAATGTAATCAAAATGAATATTCCAAGAATAATAAATAAAAAATGTTTTATGAAGAAATAATATGTATTGGTATTTAATTTATCCGATGCAATTATAGATGTTGAAACTAATGAAAAAAACAAACCGAGTGAGAAAAGAAATAGAATTAAAAATAAAATAAATTTGTCAATATTTTTCCACCATCCATAATAAAAGTTAAATATTTTGTTTAAATCAAACATTTATTTCTCTTAAAAATTTTTTTTTAATTAAATTATTAAAATATTTTCCTCTATGTTCAAAATTTTTAAAATTATCAAAAGATGCTGCTGAAGGGCTAAATAATATATAAGAATATTTATTTTTTCTTATTTTAATTTCTTTAGAGATTTTATTTAGAATATTTTTCAAATTGCCAAAATATAAATATGGTATTTTTTTATTTAATTTTTTTTTAAAAAAAACTTTATCTTTTCCAAAAATATAACATCTAATTTTTTTACAATATTTGTTCGGTAAATTAAATTTGTCGCCTCTTTTAGCTAATCCACCTAATATCCAAAATATATTTTTGTAAGATTTTAACAAATTTACACTTGAAGAAAAACTTGTAGACTTTGAATCATTTATAATTGTAACAAATTTATTTTTATAAATAACCTGTTGTCTAAATTCTAATCCTTTGAATAAATTTATAGTTTTTAAT
>CACGZX010000013.1 GCA_902577625.1 uncultured Pelagibacteraceae bacterium | reverse complement strand
GTGTAATTGCTTTAAAAAGTTATATTAGACCACAAACAAATCCAAATTTTACAAGATTTAACGTTTTTTTGAGAGATAAATTTTCTTGCCAATACTGCGGAGATAAAAAAGAATTAACATTTGACCACCTTCTTCCAAGATCTAAGGGTGGAAAAACTAATTGGGACAATGTTGTAACCGCGTGTTCATCTTGCAATGTTCAAAAAGGAGGAAGATTACTTAAATTTTCTGGAATGACTTTAAATCAGAAACCATACCAACCAACCACAGAAGACCTACACAAGAATGGCAAAAACTTTCCACCTAACTTTCTACATAAGAGCTGGATAGATTATTTATATTGGGACGTAGAGTTAGAGCCCTAATTAAATTTTTTCTGAAATCCTAATTGCTATTTTAGATCCGGTTTTTATAAATTTGTCCATTATTGAATAAAATCCCTCTTTGGTTGCTCCTTCTTTATAAGCAATATCTTTATGATGGATTTCATCATTTCTAAATTTAACAATTTTACTTTTGAGTTCTTTTTCATCATTTTTTAATTGATTTATTTGATTTTGATAATGTTCATCAATTACTTCTTCAACTGAGGCAGTACATAACATAGCAGCTTTTTTTCCTATTAAAGTCGATCCAAAACCCAAGCCAACACCTAACAAATCCCACAATGGTAAAAACTTTGTTGGTTTAATATTTCTTTTTTTAATTTCTTTTTCAAAATAATCAGAATGTTCTTTTTCATGTATTTGCATTTCTTCAATTTTTTTTTTTAATTCATCATTTTTTACTATTGTATTTAAGGCTAAAAGTTGCCCTTCGTAAATTTTAATTGCACCCCTTTCACCAGCATGATCAACTCTAATAAACTCTTCTATTTTTTTTTTATTTGCTTTTTTCATTTTTAATTACCTTTAAAATTAATATTAAAATTACTGATGATAGCAAAAAGTTTATTGCCGCAAGTGATAGTCCAAAAATTCTAAAATCAACATTTTTGCAACTATTTAATTGAGAATTTAATAATTTAAGCAGTTCATTTTTATCTATAATATCTAATGAATTGCCCGTGCATCCTGTATATTCTTCGAATATTTCTTGCTCAATTCCAAGATGATATCCTGAAAGTAGAAAACTTGAAAAAAAAATTAATAATAATGCGTATAACCAAACAAAATTTTTTGAATAACTTATTCCTAAGAATGTTAAAAAAATTGCAATTAAGTATGGTATTCTTTGATAAATACATAATTTACAAGGTTTAAAGCCTAAAAAAAATTCAATATACAAAGCTATTAATAATGAAAACAAAGAAATAATAAAAATAATTATATAAAATTTTTTTATTTCAAAAATATTGTTCATATATTTAAATAAAATAAATAGTTAAAAATTTATAAACAAAATAAGCAAAAGTTATCAAAATTACAGAGGCAATAATTGAAACTTTTAATAATTTCTTCTCAATTAATAATTTCATTGCTGGTCCAAAATTTCCGATTAAAAAAGCAATTAAGAAAAATCTTGATCCTCTAGTTAATAAAGAAATAACAATAAAATATGCTATATTAAAATTTATAAATCCACTACTTATGGTTAACAGTTTAAAAGGCACAGGAGAAAATCCTGCTATTGCTAATAAGGTTATCCAGGCTATTACACCTCCATCAGAAGAAACTTTATTTTTCCAGAAAGATGGGTCAACACCATAGAATTCAAAAATCTTTATACCAATTTCATTAAAAAAAACATAACCGATAAAATATCCGAGACAAGCTCCAAGAACAGAAGATACCGTAGCAATTAAAGCTATTTTAATCCACTCTTTTCTTTTTGCTATAGTCATTGGAATAATAAATACATCAGGAGGTATAGGGAATATAAAACTTTCTATAAATGAAAAAAAACTTAAAAAAACTTTTGATCTTTTATGGCCTGCTAATTTAATTGATTTTAAATATAGTTCTTTGAACATATTTTCTTTTAATACAATAATTCTTCTTATACTATTATTTTATAAACAAATTAATGACAATTAAAATAGGGCGAATGGCGGAACTGGTAGACGCGTTGGACTCAAAATCCAATAGTAGCAATACTGTGAGAGTTCGATTCTCTCTTTGCCCACCAAAAAATTATGGAATTAAATAAAATTAATAGTTTAACTGAATTATTTTTTTATCAGTATGAAAAGCAAAATAATAAAGATAAAATATTATTATCCACTTTAAAAGAACCTAAAAAAAATTATAGTTGGCAAAAAACATTTGAAACAATAAATAACCTCACTGAAGAATTAAAAAAATATGTGAATAAAGGTGATAGATGTTTGTTAATCTCTGAGAATAGACCAGAATGGTTTATTTCTGATTTTTCTATTATGCTTTCAGAGTCAATAACAGTTCCTGCATACACTACTTATGCTGAAAGAGATTATGAATACATAATAAATGATTGTAAACCTTCAGTAATTTTTATTTCTAATAATGAGCAATTTAAGAAAATTAAAAATATAATTAAAAATAATGATTTTATAAAAAAAATATTTTCTTTTGAAAAATTAGAAGAAGTAAATAATAAAGAATATACTAATATTAATAATTTAATATTAAATTCTAAAAAAAATAATTTTAATACAAAAATTGAGAGAAAAAGTGCAGCATGTATTATTTATACATCTGGCACACAAGGAAATCCTAAAGGAGTAATATTGAGTCATGGTGGTATTTTAAATAATTGCGAAGGTGCAATTGAAATTTTAAAACCTTTAATTACAAATGATCAAACTAGGTTTTTGACTTGGTTGCCTTTATCCCATTCTTATGAACATACAGTTCAATTTGTTCAGATAACTGTAGATGCAAGAGTTTTCTACGCTGAAAGTATTGATAAACTAATTAAAAATATGAATGATTGTAGTCCTGAAATTATGACAGCAGTTCCAAGATTTTATCAAAATCTTTATCAAAAAATAAATGCCAGTTTTAATAAAACTACTGGAGTCAAGAAAAACCTGATTAAAAAAATGCTAAGTCTAGGACATAAAAAAATCCAAAAAAAACCTCTTAATTTTTTAGAGAAAATACAAGATAGTATATTAGATAAAATTGTGAGGAAAAAAATAAAATCTCAATTTGGAGGATCATTAAAAACCTTTGTTTCAGGAGGAGGAGCCCTAGATAAAGAAGTTGGTTTTTTTTTAAATGCCATTGGTTTACCAACTTTACAAGGATATGGTCTTACAGAAACATCACCTGTTGTAAGTTGTAACCCTATAAATGATATTAGAGTTGAAACTGTGGGTCCCCCATTTAGAGGTAACGAAGTTAAAATTGCAGAAGATGGTGAAATACTTGTTAAAGGCGAGAATGTAATGCTAGGCTATTGGAATAACAAAGAGGAAACTGATAAAGTTTTAAAAAATGGATGGCTCCATACTGGCGATATAGGAGTATTTGAGAATACTTATTTAAAAATAACAGATAGAAAAAAAGATATTATAATCACTCCAGGTGGAGATAACATTTCACCTATAAAGATTGAAAACGAATTAGTTAATTCAGAATTATTTGAACAGTCAATTGTATATGGTGATAACAAACCATTTTTAGTTGCATTATTAGTTCTTAGTGAAGATAAAAAATCATCAACAGAAGATGAAATTAAATTAGAAATAGAAAAAATTAATAAAAAGTTATCTAAAATTGAGAATATTAAAAAATATTTTACAATTAATGAAAAGTTTTCAATTGAAAATGGAATGTTAACTCCAACTTTAAAGTTAAAAAGATATAAAATTATACAAAAATATAAAAATAATTTCGAAAAACTTTATTAAATTTATTTTTTTAAATCAGTTTATTAATCGCAATTTACTTAACTTTTTTCATTATCTAAAAAAAATATTATAAAAAATAATTTTTAATTTTTTTTATTAAAATTATATATTTGACATAACTTGGTAAAAAAAATAAAAAAAGGATAAGAAACGAATCATAAAGATTCGTTTAAAAAAAAGGGAGCTAAAGATGGCTAAAAGAAGAAAAAAAGCTGCTAAAAAGAAAACTAAGAAAAAAGCTAAAAAAAGAAGAAGAAGAAGATAAATTAGTATTCTTTTTAATAAATTACGCTTCTCATGGCAAATGTTGTGAGAAGCGTTTTTTTATTTAGAAGCTTCTATTAAAGTTTCAGCTGCTGCTGTTTCTACTTTTTGAGTAGTTTTTTGAGATTGTGTTTCTAGATTTCTTTTTAAAGCTTTATCAAGTTTTTTTTGAGTATCTTCCATGTTTAAATTTAGAATAATTTGAAATTCAGTTAATATTCTTTCATATGCTTTTTCAAATAATTGTCTCTCACTATAAGATTGATCTACCATTAAATCGTCACCCTTATTTAAATCTCTAACTACTTCCGCTAGGTCATATATTTTGCCTGAAGAAATTTTTGCCTCATATTCCTGAGCTCTTCTACTCCACATTGATCTTTTAATCTTTGGTTTACTTTTTAAAATACTTATACATTTATTTACCTGGTTGATTGTTGCTAATGGTCTTAGATGAGATTGTTTGTTTACAGGAACCATTCCACTTGCTTTATCTTTTTCAAATTTAAGAATGTATGTTTCCACGTCTATTCCACCAATATTAATTTTTTTAAATTCAGTAATTTGTCCTACACCGTGTTTTGGGTAAACCACATAATCTTTTACTTTATATTCTTTTTTTTCAGATGCCTGAACTTTAATTTTTTTAATTTCTGGTTTTTGCTCTACACCTCTAGATACTTTAAAATTATTTTGATTATTAGAATTTTTTTCTATAATTTTATTCTCTTTAGAAATTTTTTCTTTTTTCTTGATTATTTTCTTTGTCTTTATTTTAAGATTTTTTTTCTTTTCTTTTTTTTTTACACTTTTTTTTAATTGTGCTTAATTTATTTTTTTTTGGGACTTTCTTATTTTTTTTTTTAAATGTTTTCTTTAAAATATTTTTCAAATTTATTTTCTTCATTTTTAAATTTATCGTTATCTATTGGGGGCTCTTTTTTCTCCGAAATATTTGGCCAAATTTCTGAATATTTTTTGTTTATATCTAACCATTTTTCAGCACCTTGGTTTGTGTCAGGTTCAATAGCATCTATCGGACATTCTGGTTCACAAACGCCACAATCTATACACTCATCTGGTTTTATTACAAGCATATTTTTTCCTTCATAAAAGCAATCAACTGGACAGACTTCTACACAATCCATTAATTTACATTTGATACATTTTTCATTAACTATATAAGTCATTATTTTAATTTACTTATTACTTTTTGTTTTAGGTCGCCCACAGTTTTTGGATTCAAATATAACAATCCTGTCAATCTTCTCATTAAACTATTTTCATACATATCAGGATTATTGTCTGAATAAATTATATTCCATAAAATTTCAATAATTTTTGTTTTTGAATCTTCGTCCATACTTTTAACTTCTTTTGTAAAACTTAAAATTTGATTAGATTTCTTCTCAATTTCTTCAGCTTCTATTAATATATCATCAATTATTTTATCATTTGCGCCAAGTTCTATAATAGCTTTTTTGATTATTTCTCTTTCTTTATCTGTAAAATTTTCATCAATTTTAGCTGCATGAACCAACAATGCACAAATTTTAGTTAAAGGATCTTCAATTTCTTTTTTATTTTCTTTGTTAAAAAATCTAAACATTATTTAAAATTTATATTTTTTAATACACTAAAAGCATTTTCTTTCTTTAAAATTTTAGAAGAAAACTGCTTTTTAGTATTTTTTGTTGGAGAATATCTAAAATAAGTTTCTTGATCTTTTTCATAAGAATAATAATTCATTTTTTTAATTAGTTTTAAAAAATCTTCTTTACTACATCCTAATAAATTTAGCATTTCTGGAACTAATTTTATATCTTTTTCATTTTTTAGATCTATAATTTTTATAAATAATCTTTCTAATATATCTATCCTAACAAAAAAATTGTCAAATTTTTCAAAGCCGCACAGTAACATGAAATCATTTGAATATTCTTTACTTTCCTTAACAAAATTTAATCCAAAAGTTGGCGGCTTGAGGTTAAAATATTTTTGATGGAAATTTTTCCATAGTGCTATTCTCAATGAAACTGCATTTGGTTTAAATAGTTTAAATAAAAAAATATGATATCTTCCAAATTTTACACCTAAATTTCTTAAAACTTTTCTTTCTTCTTGAGCTAATTTTTTTAAGAAATCTTTTACATTATCTCTTTTTATTACTCCATTATTTTCATACAATTGATATGCCAATGCTCTTATTGAAGAGTTGCTAGTATTTATATTCTTTAAATCAGTCAAGCTTTTAAGCTCAGTATTAATTTTTTTGTTAATCCAATTTTGTATGAATTTAGAAAAATCTGATTTATCATTTCCATCAATCATATCGTCAATAATAAGATTAATCTCAGGTCTTAAATAATCTTTTCCAGGAGATAATTTTGCAATAGGAAAATTTTTCCAATAAACTTTAAAGTCATCTTTTAGTTCAATGAGACAAGTTTCTTTGATTTGTCTCATTCTATTTAATATTTCCGGCTCAACATTCTGTTTAGCAGCTTTTTTAAGTGATTTTATATCCGTATCGAGAGCTCCAACTTTAAAATCAAGCTCTAATTTTAAACCATTTAACTGACCAATAAATTGATTATTTATTAATACGTTTTTATTTTCCATTATTTCTGTTTTAAAAGTTATATCTTGTTTTAGTCCCCTTGCTAATACACTTGCTCTTTTATCTATAAAACTTTTTGTAAGTTCTTCATGCAATCTATCTGATAATTTATCCTCTAAATTTTTTGTTCTTTCTACCCAATAATCCAGGTCTTCTATACTTATTCCAAATGCATGCTGTCTTTTTCTTAAATCTGTTCCAGAAAAAATAAATTTTTCTTTATCTATTGTAATTTTTTTATCTAGATCTACTATTTGACTATTAAAATGTTTGAATTCTTTTGCTAAATAATTCTTAATTTCATTGTTGTCAAAGACCTTGCCCTTATTTATTCTTATTCCAATAATTTCACCAGGTCCAAGCCTTCCTTTTGAAACAATTTTTTTTTCATCTAGGTCAATCATCCCAGTTTCAGATCCTGCGAAAAGTAGTTTGTCATTTGTAATAGTATATCTTAAAGGACGAAGACCATTTCTATCATTGGCTACTATTGCCCATTCATTATCTGTAGCAGCTATCGCTGCAGGACCATCCCATGGTTCCATTGTGCTATTTAAAAAATTAAATAATCTTTGATGATCTCTAGGTAAAATTTTACTTTTTTTAGACCAAGCGTCTGGGATTAACATTAATTTTGCCAAAGGTGCAGATTGACCTGAGATATTTAATAATTCAAAAACATTGTCTAAAGCTGCTGAATCAGAGGCTCCTGGTTGTATTACTGGTTTTAAATTTTCTATGTTTTCAAATAATGGACTTTCCATTTCATCTTGATGAACTTTCATCCAGTTACAATTTCCTCTAAAAGTATTTATTTCTCCATTGTGAGCAATGGCTCTAAAAGGTTGTGCTAAATCCCAACTCGGAAATGTGTTAGTAGAAAATCTTTGATGAAAAATTGCATATCTTGATATAAATCTTTCATCATTTAGATCAGGATAAAAATCCGATAGCGCCTCTGCTAAAAACATTCCTTTATAAATTATCGACTTTGAACTTAAAGAACATATATAAAATCCCTCTATGTTATTTTTTATTATTTCATTTTCAATTTTTCTTCTAATCTCATAAAGTTTTCTTTCTAAATCTTTATCTACTAATTTTTTATCATTATGTTTAAATAGTATTTGAGTAATTTCAGGTCTGTTACTGTTAGCTTTATCTCCTAAAACCTTGGTGTTTATTGGAACTTGTCTCCATCCATAAATTTTGAAATTTGATTTTGTAAGTTCTTTTTCAATAATACTCTTGCAGTTTTCTTGAACATTAAAATTATCTCTAGGTAAAAAGATCATTCCTACACATATCTCAGAATCGTCATGTTTATGTCCTTTAGTTTCTATCTTTTCTTCGAAAAAATCATAAGGAATTTCAACATGAATGCCCGCACCATCTCCTGTCTTTCCATCAGCATCAACGGCACCTCTATGCCATACAGCTTTAAGAGCTTCAATTCCATACTCTACTATCTTTCTTAGTTTTTTTCCATCTGTAGAAGCAACTAAACCTACTCCACAAGCATCATGCTCCATCTCTTTTGAATAAACATAATTATCTTCTAAAATTTTTAAGTTTTTTTTATAATTTTTTATCATGCAACTTTTGCTTTTTTATTTTTATTTTTTTCTAAATAATTTTTAATAGAAATTGCTGCTTCCCTTCCATCTCTAATTGCCCAAACAACCAATGAAGCACCTCTTATAATATCTCCTGCAGCAAACACTCCTGGCAAATTTGTTTCCATTGTATCAAAATCAACTTTAATTGTTCCCCATGTACTTACCTTTAAATCTTTTTCTTTAAATAAATTTGGAAGATTTTCTGGATCAAATCCAAGAGCTTCAATTATAATATCTGCCTTAAGTATAAACTCTGAATTATTTTCTATAATTGGTTTTCTTCTTCCACTTTCATCAGGATTACCAAGTTTCATTTTATCAACCAATATATTTTCAATTTTAGTTGTACCATTAAATTTTTTTGGGTTTGAAAGCCAAATAAATTCAACACCCTCTTCCTCTGCATTAGAAACTTCTCTTGCAGAGCCTGGCATATTCTCTCTATCTCTCCTATATAAACATTTTACTGATTTTGCATTTTGCCTAACCGAAGTTCTAACACAATCCATTGCTGTATCTCCGCCACCAATAACAATTACATCTTTTCCTTCTACATTAAGTTTGCCATTATCAAATTCTTTAACTTTATCACCTAAACCTTTTTTATTTGATGCAGTTAAAAAATACATTGCAGGAAAAATATTTTCTAAATTATTACCTGGAATTTCTATCTCTCTAGCTTTATAAACTCCAGTAGCAATAAGAATGGCATCATGTTTTTCTTTTAATTCATTTAGTGTTGCATCTTTTCCAACTTCAAAATTTTGTATAAATTTAATACCTCCTTTTTTTAAAAGATTTGTTCTCCTCTCAACTACAAATTTTTCTAATTTAAAATTTGGAATGCCATATATAAGGAGACCTCCTGCACGATCATATCGATCGTAAATTGTTACTTGATAACCTTGTTTTCTTAATTGTTCAGCACAAGCAAGACCTGCTGGTCCTGCACCTATTATTCCTACCGATTGTTTTTTTTCTATTCTAACCTTTATAGGTTCAACCCATTTATTCTCCCAAGCGTTTTCTGTAATAAATTTCTCTATTGATCCTATTGTAACGGTTCCGTGCCCTGATTGCTCAATTACACAATTTCCCTCACATAATCTATCTTGTGGACAAATTCTTCCACATACTTCAGGCATATTATTTGTGCTTTGCGCTAATTCATAAGCTTCTTTAAGCCTTCCTTCAGCAGTAAGTTTTAACCAATCAGGTATATTATTACTTAAAGGGCAATGAACCTGACAAAAAGGAACTCCACATTGTGAACATCTGCTAGACTGTTCTTTGGCTTTTTCATTTATAAATTCACTGTAAATTTCTTTAAAATCCTCTTTACGCTCTAAAACTTTCCTTTTAGGAGGATTTTGCTGCTCTAATTTTACAAATTTAAGCATTTTATCTGTCATATAATAGGCAGCATATAGCATAATTTATAAGGATAAATAGAGAAAAGGGTAATAAGTACTGACTATTAATATTCAAATTTGTTATATTTTATAGGGTTTTGGATAAAGCTGCATGCCTGTTATGCTTTCACGTAATTGCTTCAATTCAAGGTTATATTGTTTATTAGAAACAAATCAAAATGATTTCAAACTTCTTAGAGATTCTAATTTTATCTATTGTTCAAGGAGTTTCAGAATTTATACCGGTTAGTTCTTCTGCTCATTTAATAATATTTTCAAATGTTGTTAATTTTTCAAATAAGTCACTTATATTTGATGTTGGATTACATTTAGGATCATTACTCGCAATTATATATTATTTTAAAAAAGAATTATTAAATATTTCAAATGATAAAAAATTATTCAATTTACTTATAATTGGTTCAGTTCCATTAATATTAGTTGGATATATTTTTTATTCAACAGGTATGGTTAATTCTATTAGAAATCTAAAAGTAATTGCATGGACAACATTAATATTTGGTATTTTAATGTATTTTGCAGATACTTTTAAAATAAAAAAAAATATAAAAAAAGATTTAACAATTAAAAATATTTTGATTATTGGAATATTACAAATTCTTGCAATTATTCCTGGCGTAAGCAGAGCTGGAATAACAATTACAGCTGGTAGATTTTTAAATTTTGATAGACATGATTCTACAAAAATATCTTTTTATTTATCCATCCCAGCTCTATTGGGAGCAAGTATTCTTTCTTTAAAAGATGCAGTAAATGAAAATTTAGAATTTAATTTTTTTCTTATTATTTCAATAATACTATCTTTTATTTTTTCATATTTAACAATTAAATATTTTTTAATTTATACAAAAAAGTTTTCTTTAAAGTTTTTTGTAGTTTATAGAATTATTTTATCTTTAATAATTTTTTTTACTATTTATTTTTAATTTTTTTACTTCAGGTAATATTTGTGAAAAAATAACACCGGCAAGAATAAGTGTACAACCAATTATATTATTAATATCTAAAAATTGATTTAAAATTATCCAGGCAGCTATAGCTGCAAATACACTCTCTAAAGAAAAAATAATTGCTGATGGAGACGGTGCAATATTCTTTTGAGCATATATTTGCAATGTAAAAGCAATGCCACCTGATAAAACACCTGCATATATTATTGATAATGACTCATTTAAAATATTTGCAAACGATATATTTTCGAAAAAAAAGCCAAACAAGAATGAAAATGAAGCTACCACAAGCGCTTGAAGTGCTCCAAAAAATAATGGTATATCAAAAATTTTAATAAATTTACCAATAAAAATTATATGAAGAGCCCAAAAAAATGCACATAGTATAACTAAACTATCACCAAATCTTACAGTTGCATTTGAAAAGTCACTTAGTAAGTAAACTCCTCCAACACATAAAATTGCAGACGGCCATATACTCCAGTGTATTTTTTTTTTATAAAATATATAAAGTATTATCGGAACCATAGGCACATAAAAAACAGTAAAAAATGCGGCATTAGCAATGTCGGTATAAAGTAGTGCAGCTTGCTGTACAAATGTACCTAAAAATAAAAATAAACCAATCCAAAAAAGTAGTTTAAAAAATTCAGTTCTATTATTATTTATTTGCTTAATAATTTTTGAATTTTCAAAGATAAGTGCAATTGGAATTATAGATAAAAATCCAATTAAAAACCTAGATCCATTGAATGTAAGAGGTCCTATTTTATCCATACCTGTATCTTGAGCAATAAATGTTGTTCCCCAAATAAATGTACAAAGTAATGCACTAATTAATGATAATGATTTAGGCATACACTGCTTTAAAAAGCCAAATTGTAGGCAAAATTTTTTCCTAAATTTTCTTTTAATGAATTACAAAACTTGGCTGCTTCTGCTCCATCTATAATTCTATGATCATATGAAAGCGATATTGGTAAAACTGTTCTTGCAAGAAACTTGTCCTTTATAAAAATTTGTTTTTTATAAGATCTACCAACCCCAAGAATTGCAACTTCAGGATAATTTATTATAGGTGTAAAATAAGTACCACCAATACCTCCAAGGCTTGTTATGGTTATTGATCCTCCAAAAAACTCTTTTTTATTTATTTTTAAATTTCTACTAAGCTCACTTACATTTTTTAATTCTTCAGCAATTTCTTTTATTTTCTTTTGATCAACATTTCTTATTTTTGGAACCATCAAACCATGAGGTGTATCAACAGCAATACCGATATGAAAATATTTTTTTAAAGTAATCTTTCCTTCACTGATATTATCAATAGAAGAATTGAATGTAGGAAATTTCTTTAAATTATTACTTAATGCTTTTGCTATAAAAGCAAGAGGGGTAATTTTCATTTTACCTCCAGAAACTGGGTCTGTTAATTTTGATCTGAAATCTTCTAGTTCAGTTATATCTGCTTCATCATGATGAGTAACATGTGGAATTGTATTCCACGAATTTGAAAGATGTGGAGCAGCCAATCTTTTTACTCTAGGCATGTCAGCTATCTCGATATTTCCAAAATCAGAGTGATTAAATTCGGACTTAAATTTAATATCTTCTTTTGTTTGAAATTTATTTAAATTTTTATTTACAAAATTTTTTACGTCCTCTTCAGTTATTCTTCCTAATCTTTCTGATCCTTCGATCTCAGTTATATTTGCTCCAAGTTCTCTAGCAAATTTTCTTACTTTGGGAGTGGCAAATATTTTTTTATTTTCTGACATAATTTATAGTTTTGTAGGTATTGTTTTATTCGGGTCAATATTATATTTTTTTATAGCTTCATTTGCATATTTTGATGGTATTAATTGTTCTTTGGCTAGGACACTTAGCGAATAAGCTACAATATGTTCTTTATCAACTTCAAAAAACTTTCTTAAATTTTTTCTAGTATCACTTCTTCCATATCCATCTGTGCCAAATGAGTAAAAACTTTTTCTAGTAAAAGGCCTAATTTGATCTGAATTTAACCTTATATAGTCTGAAGCTGAAACTATTGGCCCTTCAGTTGAAGAAAGGCACTTTTCTATATGACTTTTTTTATTTGTTTTATCTGGATTAAGTAAATTATATCTTTCTACTTCTATAGCTTCTTTTCTAAGTTCGTTATAACTTGTAACGCTCCATACATCGCTATCTATTTTATAATCTTTTTCTAATATTTCTGCAGCAGCAATAATTTCTCTTAGAATGGTTCCAGATCCAAGTAACTGAATTTTAGTTTTTTTATTTTTATTAAATTCTTTAAATTTATACATGCCTTTTAATATATCTTCCTCTATATTTTTTTCTTTTGGTATTTCAGGATGAGGATAATTTTCATTCATTGTTGTAATATAATAAAAAATATTTTCTCTCTTTTCATACATTCTTCTTATACCTTCTCTAAAAATTACAGCTAGCTCATAAGAAAAAGTTGGATCATATGAAATACAATTTGGCACTACAGAAGACAATATATGACTATGTCCATCACCATGTTGAAGACCTTCTCCCGACAATGTTGTGCGTCCTGCAGTTGCTCCAATTAAAAATCCTCTTGTTTGATTATCTCCTGCAGCCCAAACAAAGTCGCCAGTTCTTTGAAAACCAAACATAGAATAAAATATATATATTGGTATCATTGAGATATCATGATTTACATAGGATGTGCCAGCTGCAATCCAGGATGAAATAGCACCAGCTTCTGTTATTCCTTCTTCTAAAACTTGACCCTTTATATCCTCACGATAAGAACTTAATTGTTCTGAGTCAACTGGTTCATATTTTTGACCTTCGTGAGCATATATTCCTATTTTTTGAAACAAACCCTCCATACCAAAAGTTCTAGCTTCATCTGGAATAATTGGAACTAGTCTTGGAGCTACATTTTTATCCCTCATAAGATTTGTCAACATTCTAACTAATACCATTGTTGTTGACATTTCTTTTTCTCCTGTAGATTCTTTCATTTTTGCAAATATATCTTTTGGTGGAGTTTTTATAGCTTTAGCAAATGATGATCTTTCTGGTAAGTTTCCACCTAATTTAATTCTACATTCTTTTAAATATTTTATTTCTGGAGAATTTTCTTTTGGTTTGTAATATTCTATATTTTTAACTTGTTCATCAGTTAAAGGCACATCAAATCTATCTCTATAATACAACAAATCTTCCTCATCTAATTTCTTTTGTTGGTGAGTTGTATTCATACTTTCGCCTGACTTACCCATTCCATAGCCCTTGATAGTTTTAGCTAGAATTACAGTTGGCGTACCTTTATTCTGCATAGCAGAATGATAAGCAGCATAAACTTTATGTGGATCATGTCCACCCCTGTTAAGTTTCCAAATATCTCTATCTGTCATTTGAGAAACCATATCTAAAAGTTCTTTATACTTTCCAAAAAATTTCTCTCTTACATATTTTCCTCCTTTTGCCTTGAATGCTTGATATTCTCCATCAACTGCTTCTCCCATTCTTTTAATTAACAATCCAGATTTGTCTTTGGCTAACAATTGATCCCAGTAAGAACCCCATATAACTTTAATTACATTCCAACCAGCTCCTCTAAATATTCCTTCAAGTTCTTGAATAATTTTTCCATTACCTCTTACTGGACCATCGAGTCTTTGTAAGTTGCAATTTACTACAAAAATTAAGTTATCTAGTTTTTCTCTAGCTGCTAATCCTATAGCTCCTAAAGACTCTGGCTCGTCAGTTTCTCCATCTCCCAAGAAGCACCAAATTTTTCTTCCTTCATCTTTTAACAATCCTCTATTGATTAAATATTTATTAAATCTAGCTTGATAGATTGACATTATTGGGCCAAGACCCATTGACACTGTAGGAAACTGCCAAAATTTTGGCATTAACCAAGGATGAGGATAGGAAGATAATCCACCTGGTTTAACTTCTTGTCTAAAACGATCTAATTCTTTTTCATTAATTCTACCTTCAAGAAAAGCTCTTGCATACATCCCCGGTGCACTGTGACCTTGAAAGTAAATTAAATCTCCACCAAATTTATTATTTTTTGCTCTCCAAAAATGATTCATACCAATATCATATAGAGTAGCAGCTGAAGCAAATGTTCCAATATGACCTCCAAGTTCTGGATTTTTTTTATTTGCTCTAACAACCATTGCAGCTGCATTCCATCTAATCAGAGATCTTATTTTTCTTTCTAAATTTTGATCTCCAGGAGATTTTATCTCTTCTTCTGGTTTTATAGTATTAATATAAGGAGTATTTCTGGACAATATTAAATCTGAACCTTCCTTATAAGAATGTTCTATAAGTTGCTTAATTAAAAATTGAGCTCTATTTTTTCCATCTTTTTCTAACACTGCAGAAAGGGATTCTAACCATTCTTTTGTTTCTATAGGATCAATATCACCATCTTTAGAAACTTGGATAATTGTCTCATTTTTTTTATCAATTTTACTTACAGCAACTTTTTCTTCTTTTTTTTCTAAACTCTCTTCTGCTTGTTGAATAATTTTTTCTGTATCTGTTGGTAATTTATCTTTAATGGTTTTTATTTCATTATCTTTATTATTAGCCTGTTCTCCTGAAACTGATACAAGTACATCACCTTTTGAAACTTTATCTCCAATTTTTACATTTATATTTTCAACAATACCCTCTGCTGTTGAGGGCACTTCAACACTTGATTTATCACTTTCCAGAGTTACGATGGAGTCGTTTTTTTTTATTTTATCTCCTGATTTTACTAAAATTTCTATGATTTCTACGTTTTCAAAATCGCCAATATCAGGAACAATTACCTTATTAGTCATATTAATATTAAGTTAAAAAAACCTATTAAAATTAATTAAAAGTTTCATTTTAGACATATTTATATCTTTTTTTAGTCAATCTTAAATGTGTAAATTATAACATGTTAACAAAGTTAACACATTTTATTATTAAATTTAGCCTATCTAATAAAAATAAAAATATAGATAGTAGATTTTGGATACAAAAGTTGCTTTTAAAGAAAAGATACAAAATTATTTAAATTTTTAATATTTATTGTTTAAATTTTTTCTTATTCAACTATATTGAAATAAAGGGCTGCTAGCTCAATTGGATAGAGCGCAGAGCTACGGACTCTGAGGCTGAGGGTTCAAGTCCTTCGCGGCCCACCAAAATTTATGAAGATATCTTTACAAAACTCAGTTATAATTTTTTTTCTTATAATATTTTTAATTTTAATAATAATTACAACATTAGTTTAAATTTATGACAGAGAAATTTGAACAAATTAGTATTAAACCAGGTTTCATGAAACATAATGGTGGAATTCTTTTTAGGAAAATTTCAGATACAGAATTTGAATTTAAAACTACTATTGATGAAAATAAATTAAATTCTGCTGGAATTACTCATGGAGGTTATATCTGCTCAATTATCGATGCTGGTGCAGGAACTGCTGCTCATCGTTCAAGTAACAACTCGCCATGCGTAACCATATCTTTGGATATTAAATTTATTGGCACTACAAAAATTGGAGACGAAATAAAAGGTTTTACTAAAGTTCAAAAAATTACAAAATCGATGATTTTTTTAATTTGCTATTTAGAATCTAATTCAAAAATAATAGCCTCTGCTTCAGGTGTATGGAAAAAATTAAATAAGAAAATATCAAGTTATGGACCGGGTGGATAATTATATAATTTTAATATTGTAATTCTTTTAGATTTTTAAAATTATTTAGAATCTCCGGGTTAGCAAGTGCTTCTTTATTTTTTACTTCATGTCCTTCAATAATATTTTTTACAGCTAGCTCAACTATTTTCCCATTTTTTGTTCTTGGAATATCAGTGACATGAATAATTTTATTAGGAACATGTCTTGGTGAAGCATTTGCTCTGATTTGAATTTTTATTTTTTTAATCAATTCATTATTAAGATAATAATTTTTATTCATTACCACAAAAAGTATTACTCTAATATCGTTATCCCAAGATTGTCCAATAACTATGGAATCTTTAATTTCTTTAAATTTTTCTACTTCAGAATAAATTTCTGATGTTCCAAGCCTTACTCCACCAGGATTTAAAGTTGTATCTGATCTACCGTATATTACAAACCCTTCAGATTTTTTTAACTCTGCGTAATCGCCATGATGCCAAATATTATTAAATTTATTAAAATATGTTTTTTTAAATTTTATATTATTTTTATCATTCCAAAACTTTAAAGGTATCGTTGGGAATGCGTTTTTACAAACTAGTTCACCTTTTTTATTTTTAATGGATTTACCATTATCATCAAAAACATCGACATTCATACCTAAACCTTTATTCTGAATTTGCCCAGCAATAACTGGTTCATAAATATTTCCAAGTACAAAACATGAAACAATATCAGTTCCTCCAGATATTGATGCAAGATGTACATTTGATTTAACTTTTTTATAAATAAACTTAAAACCTTCTGCAGACAAAGGTGAGCCAGTAGAACAAATTGTTCTCAGGTTTTTTAACATATATTTTTTTTTATTTAAAATTTTAGATTTGTTCAGTGCGTCTATATATTTTGCACTTACACCAAATAAAGTTATTTTTTCTTCATCTGCTAATTTAAGTAACAAATCATGTCTTTTATACATTGGAAAACCTTCAAACAAAACTATTGATGCTTTTGATGATAAAGCAGTTACTAACCAATTCCACATCATCCAACCACATGTGGTAAAATAAAATACATTATCATTTTGTTTAATTTCACTGTGTAATTGGTGTTCTTTAAGATGTTGAAGTAAAACACCTCCAGATCTATGACAAATGCACTTTGGTTTTCCTGTAGTACCGCTCGAATATAATATTGCCAGCTCATGTTCAAAATCAAATTTTTTAAATTTAAACCCTTTAGGTTTTATTTTCATAATTCGATTCCAATTAATGTATTTTATATTTTTTAATTTTTTGAACTTCAAAAATGATTTTCCTGGATAGCTAATTATTATAACATGCTTAATAGACTTAATTTTATTTAGTATTAAAGGTAATCTTTTAATTACATTAATTTCCTTTCCATTATAAAAATATCTATCACAAATAATTAATACTTTTGGATTTATTTGAGAAAATCTTTCAATAACTCCTTGAGTTCCAAAATCTGGAGAACAGGAAGACCAAATTGATCCTATAGCTGATGTGGCTATAAATGATTCAACTGTTTCAATTAGATTTGGCAAATAAGCAGCAATTCTTTCTTTTTCTTTAATGTTGATTGATTTAAAAAAATTAATTAACTTATTTACATTGGTATTTAACTCTTTCCAAGTTCTAATTTTTTTAATTCTACTTTCATTTATAAAAGTTATTGCTTTACTATTATCATTTTTGGAAAGTAAATTTTCTGCAAAATTTAGTTTTGAATTTTTAAGAAATTTATTTTTAAAAAATATATTTGATTTTTCGAATTTTTGACTTTTTTTACCTACAACTTCTGCAAAATCCCAGATAGAGCTCCAAAATTTTTTTGGATTATTGATACTCCATCTAAGTAATCTAGAATAATTTTGTCTTACTTTAAATTTATATTTAGAAAATAAAAACTTTTCGTACCTAAATAGGTTAGACTTATCTATTTGAGACTGTTTAGCTTTCCATAAAATTTTTGACTTCATTTGTAAAATATATATTTAAATATTTTGAATTATGTTACTGTCATTTTATAAAAAAACAAAAATGAGAACTTTTTCCTGAATGATTCGGTCATGTTTTATACTTATTTTGTTCTATACTACTCACAACATATGGTAGTTTAAAAAAAAAATATACTAAAGATTGAAATGAAAAAAAACAATATCACAGCTGTCCTGGGGCCCACAAATACTGGAAAAACTTTCCTTGCTATCGAGACTATGCTTTCTTTTGACAGTGGTATGATTGGTTTTCCACTTAGATTACTAGCAAGAGAAGTTTATGATAAAGTTATTAAACAAGTAGATTATAAAAAAGTAGCTCTAATTACTGGTGAAGAAAAAATCATACCCTCAGAAGCAAGATATTTTTTATGCACAGTAGAGTCTATGCCAATAGATAAAAATCTAGAATTTGTTGGTATAGATGAAATCCAAATGTGCTCTGATCAAGAAAGAGGTCATATATTTACTGAAAGACTACTTAATCTTAGAGGTGAAAAACTTACTATGTTCATGGGATCAAATTCGATGAAAAGTATTATTGAAAAACTAGATGGGGATATAGAATACATAGATAGAAAAAGATTATCAAAGTTAACTTATTCTGGTCACAAGAAAATTTCTCGTATTGAAAGAAAGACAGCAATAATCGCATTTTCAGCTGAGGAAGTATATGCAATTGCTGAATTAATAAGAAGACAAAAGGGTGGAGCTGCAATTGTGATGGGATCACTAAGTCCTAAAACTAGAAATTCTCAAGTAAGCTTATACCAATCAGGAGATGTTGACTACTTAGTTGCAACTGATGCTGTAGGCATGGGAATTAATATGGATTTAGACAATGTTTTTTTTTCAAATTTAAAAAAATTTGATGGAAAAAAGCTTAGAAGATTAAAACTATCTGAAATTGGCCAAATAGCTGGTAGAGCTGGAAGATATTTAAATGATGGCACTTTTGGTATTACTGGAGAATGTGGAGAAATTAGTTCAGAAGAGGTTGAATTATTAGAAAATCATAAATTTGATGAAATCCACACAATATTTTGGAGAAATTCAAACTTAAACTTTAAAAATGGAAAAAATTTAATTCAATCACTAGAAGAAAGACCAAATAAATCGTGGTTAAAAAGAATTTCAGAATGTGAGGATGAGAAAATTTTAAAATATATATTAAAAGATGCTGATAAATTAGATTTTTTTAAAGATGAGACCGAGCTAAAATTATTATGGGAATGCTGCCAAATTCCAGATTTTGTAAAAAAAACTTATGGAAATCATTTAGAAGTCGTTGGTAAAGTTTTTAATTTTTTAAGGAAAAAACCAGGAAAAATTTCTAATAACTACATGAAACAGCAATTAGCAAGTCTAGATAAACTTGATGGAAATGTTGACTCAATATCTAATAGAATTGCAAATGTAAGAACTTGGTCATATGTTTCAAATAAAGTAAATTGGGTAGAAAACCAGGATTATTGGGTAGAAAGAACAAAAAATTTAGAGGATAAATTATCAGATAGATTGCATGAAGAACTTACAAAAAGTTTTATAGATAAAAGAGCAAGTGTATTAGCAAGGGGACTAAAACAAGATATAACTTTTAAAACAGAAATAATGGAAAATAAAAACGTATTAATAAATAATCAATTTATTGGTCAGTTAAATGGTTTAAAATTAGAGCTTGATTTTAAAGTTGGAGCTCTCGATACGGATATAAAATCACTTAAAAAAGCTGCTAAACAGAATGTTGAGCCGGAAATATTAAATAGAATGAGACAAATCAAAGAAACTTGTCTCATTGAACTAAAAGATGACTTTAAAGTTTATTGGAAAAATTTTCCTATTGCAAAATTATCTCCTGGAAAAGATTATTTAAGACCTGAGATTAATCTTATTATTGACGATATGATTGATGGAAATGATAAATCAGATTTTTCTAAATTCATACAAAATTGGATTAACAAAAAAATTAATACTGAGCTTAAAAGCTTGACTGATTTAAAGAATATAAATACTAGCAACTCTTCAATAAGAGCATTGGCATATCAATTGTATGAAAATAATGGAGTAATAAAAAGAGATAATGTAAAAGATTTCTTAAAAAAATTAGCTCAAGAAGAAAGAAAAGTTTTAAGAAATTTAGGTGTAAAATTTGGAAGATATCATATTTTTTTATTTAAACTATTTAAACCAAATGCAGTTTCATTGAGAATAGCACTATGGAAAAATTTCCATCAAAAATATTTTAACCTCAAGCCGCCAACTTTTGGATTAAATTTTGTTAAGGAAAGTAAAGAATATTCAAATGATTTCATGTTACTGTGCGGCTTTGAAAAATTTGACAATTTTTTTGTTAGGATAGATATATTAGAAAGATTATTTATAAAAATTATAGATCTAAAAAATGAAAAAGATATAAAATTAGTTCCAGAAATGCTAAATTTATTAGGATGTAGTAAAGAAGATTTTTTAAAACTAATTAAAAAAATGAATTATTATTCTTATGAAAAAGATCAAGAAACTTATTTTAGATATTCTCCAACAAAAAATACTAAAAAGCAGTTTTCTTCTAAAATTTTAAAGAAAGAAAATGCTTTTAGTGTATTAAAAAATATAAATTTTAAATAATGTTTAGATTTTTTAACAAAGAAAATAAAAAAGAAATTGAAGATCCTTTAACTAAAATTTGTGCATTGTTGGTTCATGCAGCTAAAATTGATGAAAATTTTACAGATAAAGAAAGAGAAATAATCAAAAAAGCTATTATAGAACTTGGCGCAAATGATAAAATAATTGATGATATATTAATAGAAGCTGAAGAAATTGAGAAGAAATCTAATCAAATTTTAAGTTTTACAAAAGAAGTTAAAAGTATGGACGAAGATTCAAAAACAAAAATTATTGAAATTTTATGGAATATAATTTATTCAGACAATAATCCTGATATGTATGAAAATAGTTTAATGAGAAGATTGACAGGATTGTTATATTTGAATCCAAAAACTGTGGGCGACCTAAAACAAAAAGTAATAAGTAAATTAAAATAATGACTTATATAGTTAATGAAAAATGTATCAAATGTAAATTAATGGATTGTGTAGAAGTCTGTCCAGTTGATTGCTTTTATGAAGGAAAAAATATGCTTGTAATAAAACCAGATGAGTGTATAGATTGTGGCGTTTGTGAACCAGAATGTCCGATAGATGCTATTGAACCTGACACAAACCAAGGTGCTGAAAAATGGTTAGATATAAACAAAAAATATTCAGAAATTTGGCCAAATATTTCGGAGAAAAAAGAGCCCCCAATAGATAACGATAAATTTAAAAATGAAGAAAATAAATTTGAAAAATATTTTAAAGAAAACATTTAAAAAAAAAAATAAGAAAGTCCCAAAAAAAAATAAATTAAGCACAATTAAAAAAAAGTGTAAAAAAAAAAGAAAAGAAAAAAAATCTTAAAATAAAGACAAAGAAAATAATCAAGAAAAAAGAAAAAATTTCTAAAGAGAATAAAATTATAGAAAAAAATTCTAATAATCAAAATAATTTTAAAGTATCTAGAGGTGTAGAGCAAAAACCAGAAATTAAAAAAATTAAAGTTCAGGCATCTGAAAAAAAAGAATATAAAGTAAAAGATTATGTGGTTTACCCAAAACACGGTGTAGGACAAATTACTGAATTTAAAAAAATTAATATTGGTGGAATAGACGTGGAAACATACATTCTTAAATTTGAAAAAGATAAAGCAAGTGGAATGGTTCCTGTAAACAAACAATCTCATCTAAGACCATTAGCAACAATCAACCAGGTAAATAAATGTATAAGTATTTTAAAAAGTAAACCAAAGATTAAAAGATCAATGTGGAGTAGAAGAGCTCAGGAATATGAGGCAAAAATTTCTTCAGGCAAAATATATGACCTAGCGGAAGTAGTTAGAGATTTAAATAAGGGTGACGATTTAATGGTAGATCAATCTTATAGTGAGAGACAATTATTTGAAAAAGCATATGAAAGAATATTAACTGAATTTCAAATTATTCTAAATTTAAACATGGAAGATACTCAAAAAAAACTTGATAAAGCTTTAAAAAGAAATCTAGAAACACAATCTCAAAAAACTACTCAAAAAGTAGAAACAGCAGCAGCTGAAACTTTAATAGAAGCTTCTAAATAAAAAAACGCTTCTCACAACATTTGCCATGAGAAGCGTAATTTATTAAAAAGAATACTAATTTATCTTCTTCTTCTTCTTTTTTTAGCTTTTTTCTTAGTTTTCTTTTTAGCAGCTTTTTTTCTTCTTTTAGCCATCTTTAGCTCCCTTTTTTTTAAACGAATCTTTATGATTCGTTTCTTATCCTTTTTTTATTTTTTTTACCAAGTTATGTCAAATATATAATTTTAATAAAAAAAATTAAAAATTATTTTTTATAATATTTTTTTTAGATAATGAAAAAAGTTAAGTAAATTGCGATTAATAAACTGATTTAAAAAAATAAATTTAATAAAGTTTTTCGAAATTATTTTTATATTTTTGTATAATTTTATATCTTTTTAACTTTAAAGTTGGAGTTAACATTCCATTTTCAATTGAAAACTTTTCATTAATTGTAAAATATTTTTTAATATTCTCAATTTTAGATAACTTTTTATTAATTTTTTCTATTTCTAATTTAATTTCATCTTCTGTTGATGATTTTTTATCTTCACTAAGAACTAATAATGCAACTAAAAATGGTTTGTTATCACCATATACAATTGACTGTTCAAATAATTCTGAATTAACTAATTCGTTTTCAATCTTTATAGGTGAAATGTTATCTCCACCTGGAGTGATTATAATATCTTTTTTTCTATCTGTTATTTTTAAATAAGTATTCTCAAATACTCCTATATCGCCAGTATGGAGCCATCCATTTTTTAAAACTTTATCAGTTTCCTCTTTGTTATTCCAATAGCCTAGCATTACATTCTCGCCTTTAACAAGTATTTCACCATCTTCTGCAATTTTAACTTCGTTACCTCTAAATGGGGGACCCACAGTTTCAACTCTAATATCATTTATAGGGTTACAACTTACAACAGGTGATGTTTCTGTAAGACCATATCCTTGTAAAGTTGGTAAACCAATGGCATTTAAAAAAAAACCAACTTCTTTATCTAGGGCTCCTCCTCCTGAAACAAAGGTTTTTAATGATCCTCCAAATTGAGATTTTATTTTTTTCCTCACAATTTTATCTAATATACTATCTTGTATTTTCTCTAAAAAATTAAGAGGTTTTTTTTGGATTTTTTTATGTCCTAGACTTAGCATTTTTTTAATCAGGTTTTTCTTGACTCCAGTAGTTTTATTAAAACTGGCATTTATTTTTTGATAAAGATTTTGATAAAATCTTGGAACTGCTGTCATAATTTCAGGACTACAATCATTCATATTTTTAATTAGTTTATCAATACTTTCAGCGTAGAAAACTCTTGCATCTACAGTTATCTGAACAAATTGAACTGTATGTTCATAAGAATGGGATAAAGGCAACCAAGTCAAAAACCTAGTTTGATCATTTGTAATTAAAGGTTTTAAAATTTCAATTGCACCTTCGCAATTATTTAAAATACCACCATGACTCAATATTACTCCTTTAGGATTTCCTTGTGTGCCAGATGTATAAATAATACATGCTGCACTTTTTCTCTCAATTTTTGTATTAAAATTATTTTTTTTAGAATTTAATATTAAATTATTAATATTAGTATATTCTTTATTATTTACTTCTTCTAATTTTTCAAAAGAAAATATTTTTTTTATAAAATCATTATTTTTAATTATATTTTTAATTTTCTTAAATTGCTCATTATTAGAAATAAAAATTACTGAAGGTTTACAATCATTTATTATGTATTCATAATCTCTTTCAGCATAAGTAGTGTATGCAGGAACTGTTATTGACTCTGAAAGCATAATAGAAAAATCAGAAATAAACCATTCTGGTCTATTCTCAGAGATTAACAAACATCTATCACCTTTATTCACATATTTTTTTAATTCTTCAGTGAGGTTATTTATTGTTTCAAATGTTTTTTGCCAACTATAATTTTTTTTAGGTTCTTTTAAAGTGGATAATAATATTTTATCTTTATTATTTTGCTTTTCATACTGATAAAAAAATAATTCAGTTAAACTATTAATTTTATTTAATTCCATAATTTTTTGGTGGGCAAAGAGAGAATCGAACTCTCACAGTATTGCTACTATTGGATTTTGAGTCCAACGCGTCTACCAGTTCCGCCATTCGCCCTATTTTAATTGTCATTAATTTGTTTATAAAATAATAGTATAAGAAGAATTATTGTATTAAAAGAAAATATGTTCAAAGAACTATATTTAAAATCAATTAAATTAGCAGGCCATAAAAGATCAAAAGTTTTTTTAAGTTTTTTTTCATTTATAGAAAGTTTTATATTCCCTATACCTCCTGATGTATTTATTATTCCAATGACTATAGCAAAAAGAAAAGAGTGGATTAAAATAGCTTTAATTGCTACGGTATCTTCTGTTCTTGGAGCTTGTCTCGGATATTTTATCGGTTATGTTTTTTTTAATGAAATTGGTATAAAGATTTTTGAATTCTATGGTGTTGACCCATCTTTCTGGAAAAATAAAGTTTCTTCTGATGGAGGTGTAATAGCCTGGATAACCTTATTAGCAATAGCAGGATTTTCTCCTGTGCCTTTTAAACTGTTAACCATAAGTAGTGGATTTATAAATTTTAATATAGCATATTTTATTGTTATTTCTTTATTAACTAGAGGATCAAGATTTTTCTTAATTGCTTTTTTAATCGGAAATTTTGGACCAGCAATGAAATTATTAATTGAGAAGAAATTATTAAAAGTTTCAATTATTGCCTCTGTAATTTTGATAACTTTTGCTTATTTTGTTTATAAATTTTTAACTATTTATTTTATTTAAATATATGAACAATATTTTTGAAATAAAAAAATTTTATATAATTATTTTTATTATTTCTTTGTTTTCATTATTAATAGCTTTGTATATTGAATTTTTTTTAGGCTTTAAACCTTGTAAATTATGTATTTATCAAAGAATACCATACTTAATTGCAATTTTTTTAACATTCTTAGGAATAAGTTATTCAAAAAATTTTGTTTGGTTATACGCATTATTATTAATTTTTTTTTCAAGTTTTCTACTTTCAGGATATCATCTTGGAATTGAGCAAGAAATATTCGAAGAATATACAGGATGCACGGGCAATTCATTAGATATTATAGATAAAAATGAACTGCTTAAATTATTAAATTCTCAATTAAATAGTTGCAAAAATGTTGATTTTAGAATTTTTGGACTATCACTTGCGGCAATAAACTTTTTGCTATCATCAGTAATTTTAATATTAATTTTAAAGGTAATTAAAAATGAAAAAAGCAAATAAAAAAAAAATAGAAGAGTTTATTAGAGTTGATCATGCTGGTGAAAGGGGTGCAATTAAAATTTACGAAGGGCAACTTTTAGCCTTAAATACAATAGTAAAAAATGATGAATTAAAAAAAAAAATTGAAGAAATGCAAATACATGAAAAAGAACATTCTGATTATTTTGAAAAAGAAATTAAAAAAAGAAATATTAAACCAACAAAGTTTTTACCATTGTGGGATTTGTTAGGTGTTGGCTTGGGTTTTGGATCGACTTTAATAGGAAAAAAAGCTGCTATGTTATGTACTGCCTCAGTTGAAGAAGTAATTGATGAACATTATCAAAATCAAATAAATCAATTAAAAAATGATGAAAAAGAACTCAAAAGTAAAATTGTTAAATTTAGAAATGATGAAATCCATCATAAAGATATTGCTTATAAAGAAGGAGCAACCAAAGAGGGATTTTATTCAATAATGGACAAATTTATAAAAACCGGATCTAAAATAGCAATTAGGATTTCAGAAAAAATTTAATTAGGGCTCTAACTCTACGTCCCAATATAAATAATCTATCCAGCTCTTATGTAGAAAGTTAGGTGGAAAGTTTTTGCCATTCTTGTGTAGGTCTTCTGTGGTTGGTTGGTATGGTTTCTGATTTAAAGTCATTCCAGAAAATTTAAGTAATCTTCCTCCTTTTTGAACATTGCAAGATGAACACGCGGTTACAACATTGTCCCAATTAGTTTTTCCACCCTTAGATCTTGGAAGAAGGTGGTCAAATGTTAATTCTTTTTTATCTCCGCAGTATTGGCAAGAAAATTTATCTCTCAAAAAAACGTTAAATCTTGTAAAATTTGGATTTGTTTGTGGTCTAATATAACTTTTTAAAGCAATTACAC
>CACGZX010000012.1 GCA_902577625.1 uncultured Pelagibacteraceae bacterium | reverse complement strand
CTGCCGTACCACCAAAATGTTCTTTATTATTATTATCAATAATTTTGTATTTTAAATTAATAGTATCTAATTCTTTTGCTAAAGGAATTTCATCCCAATTAGTTTTTGCTAAACCAATTTTTGTTTCTACTAATTTTTCTTCTAAAATTTTTGATTCTAAATTTCCAGATTCAGTACCTAGTATAATTTTATTTTTATTAATTTCTTTTGATAATAAATAAGCTACACATCTGGTTCCATTTCCACAGGCCCCCGAAATACTTCCGTCTGAATTATAAAATTTCATATCAGCATCAATTTTTTCGTTTTTTTTAATATATATAAGTTGATCACAACCAATAAAATTTCTATTGCATATTTTTTTTATTTGATCATTTGTTAATTCAATATGATCATGTCTTTGATCAATGATTACAAAATCATTTCCTAGACCGTCCATTTTAAAAGCTTTGAATTCCATATAATAATATTTAACTTATTTATTGACTTTTTGAACCTCTATTATAGTTTATCGAAGTTTCCGCAAAATAAGCAATTTGCGGTGTCTTTGGTAACAAAGAGATCGACACCAGTCTGCGAGGGTTCGCCCACTGGTGCGATAGCTGCTGGATGAAAATATGTTTGAAAACTTGACAAATAAATTTGAAGAAGTTTTTTCTTCTCTAAAAAAAGCACCATCTCTTGATGAAAAGCAAGTTGATGAAGGGCTTAGAGGTATAAGACAAGCTTTATTAGAAGCAGATGTAACATTAGACGTTGTGAAACAATTTATTGAAAATGTTAAACCAAAAGCTTTAGGTCAAGAAATAATAAGATCTACTTCACCAGGACAAATGGTGGTTAAAATAGTTTATGACGAATTAGTAAAATTACTTGGAGAAAAAAATGAAGATATTAATTTAAATGCAGTTCCTCCAGTTCCTATGATGCTAGTCGGACTCCAGGGTTCAGGAAAAACAACTACAACTGCAAAATTAGCAAAATTTTTAGAAAAAAATAAAAAAAAGAAAATTATGATGGTTAGTCTTGACGTTTATAGACCAGCCGCCCAAGAACAACTCAAATCTCTTGGTGAACAAAATAATATTTTAACATTACCAATTATTGAAGGACAAGTGCCAGCAGATATTTGTAGAAGAGCAATTAGTGCAGCAAATTTAAATGGAGCTGAGATAATTTTGTTTGATACTGCAGGAAGAACTCAAATTGATCTTCAAATGATGAGTGAGATTAAGCAAATAGAAAGCATAATTAAACCGACAGAAACATTTCTTGTTGCAGATTCTTTAACAGGACAAGTTGCTGCCGAAGTAGCAAAAGAATTTAAAAATACTGTAAACCTTACAGGTATTGTTTTAACAAGAGCAGATGGTGACGCGAGAGGAGGAGCTGCAGTGAGCATGAAATATGTTTCAAATGTTCCTATTAAATTTTTAGGTATTGGAGAAAAAATTGAAAATTTAGAAGTTTTTCATCCAGATAGAATTGCAAATAGAATTCTTGGAATGGGAGACATTGTATCTCTCGTTGAGAAAGCATCCCAAGACCTAAGTGAAGAAAATTTAAAAAAAACTGAAGAAAATTTAAAAAAAGGTAGTTTTTCTATGGAAGATTATTTAACTCAGTTAAGACAAATGAAAAAGATGGGTGGAATCGAAGGTGTCATGTCCTTTCTTCCTGGAGTTTCAAAAATAAAATCTCAAATGGATCAAGCTGGTGTAGATGAATCAATTATTTCTCAAAATGAAGCTATAATTTTATCGATGACAAAAAAAGAAAGAGAGAACCCAAAAATTATTGATGGTTCTAGAAGAAAAAGAATTGCTAATGGCTCTGGAACAGACGTAGCCACTATCAATAAATTGTTAAAACAATTTAAAATGATGTCCGAAATGATGAAGAAGATGTCAAAAGGAAACTTGAAAGGTATGACTGATAAAGGAATACCCCCAGAGCTTTTTAATCAACTAAAATAATAAAAGGAGAATAAATGTTAAAACTTAGATTATCTATGGGAGGAACAAAAAAAAGGCCCGTATATAAAATTGTAGTAGCAGACAGTAGGTTTGCAAGAGATGGAAGGTTCATTGAAAAACTTGGGTTTTTTAATCCCTTATTACCAAAAGAAAAAAAAGAAAGAGTAGGACTAGAAGAAGAGAGAATTAAATATTGGCTCAGCCAAGGTGCTCAGCCTACGACTAGAGTAGCGAGAATTCTTGGAGAAAATAAAATGATGGAAATGCCTGAAAAAGGAAATAATCCTCAAAAAGCTATACCAAAAAAGGATAGAAAAAAAGAAGGAGAAGAAGCAAAAAGTGAAACTCCAAAAACTGAAGAGAAAAAAGCTGACGCTCCAAAAACTGAAGAGAAAAAAGCTGACGCTCCAAAAGCAGAAGAGAAAAAAGCTGACACTCCTAAAGCAGAAGAGAAAAAAGCTGACACTCCAAAAGCAGAAGAGAAAAAAGCTGACACTCCAAAAGCAGAAGAGAAAAAATAAATATGTTACTTGCTCGAATATTTACACTTTATCCAGAATTTTTCCCAGGACCTCTTGAAAAAGGTTTGTATGGTAAAGCATTAGCGGAAAAAATTTGGAAATTAGAGACAGTAAATATTAGAGATTATACAACTGACAAACATAAGACAGCTGATGACACTACTTACGGAGGAGGCTCTGGAATGCTAATAAAACCCGATGTACTTGCAAACTCTTTGGATAAGAATTTAAGTTCTAGAGAAAAAATAATTTATTTAAGTCCAAAGGGAAAATTATTTAATCAAGAATTAGCAAAAGAACTTTCAAAAGAAAAAACTGTTAATTTAATATGTGGACATTTTGAAGGAATTGATCAAAGAGTAATAGAATCAAGAAATATAGAAGAAGTGAGTATTGGTGACTTTGTATTATCTGGAGGAGAAAGTGCTGCTTTTGTAATGTTAGATGCAATTATACGACTACTACCTGGCGTATTAGGGAATGAAAAATCCGTAGAAGAAGAAAGCTTTGAGAATGGACTTTTAGAGTATCCTCAATATACAAAACCTCAAATTTGGGAAGAAAAAACAGTTCCAGATGTATTATTATCAGGAGATCATGCGAAAATTAAAGACTGGCGTTTATCTCAATCTGAGGCTATAACTCGCGACCGAAGACCAGATTTGTGGCAAAAATATAAAAAAAATTAATTTGATAAATTTAGACATGAAAACGATAGAAGAAATTAATATTGCAAATGTAAAGAAAATTTCTGCAGAAAAAAAACTTCCTGATTTTTTTCCAGGGGATATTATTAAGGTTGGAGTAAAGATTACCGAAGGAAAAAGAGACAGAATTCAATATTTTGAAGGTGTTTGTATTGCTAAAAAAAATAGAGATTTAAATTCATCATTTACAGTAAGAAAAATATCTTTTGGAGAAGGAGTAGAAAGAACTTTTGCTTTATTTAGTCCAATTGTAGACTCAATTAAGGTTATTAGATCGGGAAAAGTTAGAAGAGCTAAGTTATATTATTTAAGGGACAGAACAGGTAAATCAGCTAGAATTACAGAGAAAATAAAAAAGAAAATAGGGATTGATGTTGAGTCAAAACCTGAAGAAGTTACCGAAGAAAATTTGGCACCAGTTGTTGAGCAAAAAACAACAGACAAACCAAAAACTTCAGAAGACAAACCAGAGGCCCCTAAGGCTAAAACAAAAAAAGAAGAAATTAAAAAAGATACTCCTGAAGAAAAAAAATAATTTTTTTCTAAATGCCATATACAATTTACGATAAAATTTGGAACGAACATCTTGTTCATCAACAAGAAGATGGAACCTCATTACTTTTTGTTGATAGACATTTAATTCATGAGGTAACTAGCCCCCAAGCATTTGAAGGTTTAAGAAACTCAAACAGAAAAGTAAGGCAGCCAAAACTTACTTTAGCTGTAGCAGATCATAATGTTCCAACAACCGATAGGACAAAGGGAATTTCTGATAAAGAGTCAAAAATACAAGTCGACACATTAGATTCAAATTGTAAAGAATTTGGAATCCAAATTTTTGGAATGAATGATAAAAGGCAAGGAATAGTTCATATCATTGGCCCAGAGCAAGGATTTACACAACCAGGAACTATTATTGTTTGTGGAGATAGTCATACTGCAACTCATGGAGCATTTGGAGCTTTAGCTTTTGGAATTGGAACTTCAGAAGTTGAGCATGTTTTAGCTACACAAACTTTAGTCCAAAAAAAATCAAAAAATTTTAGAATTAACGTTAATGGTAATTTACCTATTGGAGTAACATCAAAAGATGTGATACTGCAAATTATAGGAAAAATAGGAACAGCTGGAGGAACAGGTTATGTGATTGAATATGCAGGTGACTTAATTTCTAATCTAAGTGTAGAGAATAGAATGACAATTTGTAATATGACAATTGAAGGTGGAGCAAGAGCA
The DNA here is from genome assembly GCA_902577625.1 of uncultured Pelagibacteraceae bacterium. GTDB lineage: Bacteria > Pseudomonadota > Alphaproteobacteria > Pelagibacterales > Pelagibacteraceae > Pelagibacter. Next base: position 23,728 of record CACGZX010000012.1, on the reverse strand, counting down.
GGTCTAATTCAGCCTGACCAAAAGGTCTTTGATTATTTAAAAGATAAACCAATGTCACCTAAAAATGACAAGTGGGAAAAAGCTTTAGAATATTGGAGCAATCTTAAATCTGATGAAGGAGCAAATTTTGATAAAGAAATAAATTTGGATGGAAAAAATATTAAACCTATGGTTACTTGGGGAACTTCGCCCCAAGATGTAGTTACAATTGATGGAAAAGTTCCAAATCCAAAAAATGAATCTGACCCAGATAAAAAAAACTCAATAGAAAGATCATTAAAATATATGGGTTTAAATTCTGATATTCGAGTTCAAGATATTAAAATTGATAAAGTTTTTATTGGTAGCTGCACAAATGGTAGGATTGAAGATTTAAGAGAAGCAGCAAAAATATTGAAAGATAAAAAAATTGCAAAACATGTTAATGCGATGGTTGTTCCAGGATCTGGATTAGTCAAGGAAAAAGCTGAACAAGAAGGTTTAGATAAAATTTTTATAAATTCAGGCTTTGAATGGAGAGAGCCTGGGTGTTCCATGTGTCTAGCAATGAATGCTGATAAATTAAAGCCAGGTGAAAGATGTGCCTCTACTTCAAATAGAAATTTTGAAGGTAGACAAGGAAGAGGTGGTAGAACACATCTAGTTAGCCCAGGAATGGCAGCCGCAGCTGCAATTTCTGGAAATTTAGATGATGTAAGAAAGTATCAAAATTAATGCAAAAATTTAACAAACTAACAAGTATACCGGCGTATCTACCAATAGTTAATATTGATACAGATATGATAATTCCTAAACAATTTTTAAAGACAATAAAAAGAACTGGTCTTGGAAAAAATTTGTTTTTTGAAATGCGTTATGATGATGAAGGAAAAGAGATAAAAGATTTTATTTTAAACCAAAAACCATTTAATCAGTCTAAAATTTTAATTGCAGGAAAAAACTTTGGATGTGGCTCTTCTAGAGAACATGCACCTTGGGCGTTACTTGATTTTGGTATTACGTGTGTAATAAGTTCAAGTTATGCGGATATTTTTTATAATAATTGTTTTAAAAATGGAATACTGCCAATTAAAATCGATGAAGAAAATATAAAGCAAATTTCTGAGTATTCTCTAAGAAAAGAAGAAATCAAAATAGATTTAAATGATCAAAAAATCATTTTTGGAAATAATGAAATTAAGTTTGATTTAGATCAATTTAAAAAAAAATGTTTAATTGAAGGATTGGACGATATTGCATTATCATTAGAAAAATCTGAAAAAATTGAATCATTTGAAAAAAAATTAAAAAAATCTAAACCATGGATCTTCAATGATTAAAGTAAAAAAAAGAAAATTTTTGTTATTACCTGGTGATGGAATTGGACCAGAAGTTGTTGGAGAGGTTAAAAAAATTATTCAATGGTTTAATAAAAATAAATCACTAGATTTTGAAATTGATGAAGACTTAGCAGGAGGAGCTTCATATGATAAATATGGAACTCCTATAACTGATGAAGTTTTTTATAAAGCCTTAGAATGTGAAGCTATAATCCTTGGAGCAGTAGGAGGTCCTAAATGGGATGATGTAGAATTTTCAAAAAAACCTGAAAGAGCTTTATTAAAATTAAGAAAAGAACTTAAACTTTTTGCAAATTTAAGACCTGCAATATGTTTTAAACAATTAGTTGACGCTTCAACTCTTAAACCTGAAATTGTTTCAGGATTAGATATTATGATTGTTAGAGAACTTACAGGTGGAATTTATTTTGGTGAACCCAGAGGAATTAAACCTATTGATAATGGTGAACGAAAAGGAATTAATACTCATACTTATACTACAAGCGAAATTCAAAGAGTTGCAAGAGTTGCTTTTGATTTAGCCAAAAAAAGAAAAAATAAAGTTACATCATGTGAAAAATCCAATGTAATGGAGGCAGGTTTGCTTTGGAAAGAAGAAGTTCAAGAACTACATGATAAAGAATTTAAAGATGTTGAATTAAATCATATGCTAGCAGACAATTGTGCTATGCAACTACTTAGAAACCCAAAACAATTTGATGTGATTGTAACAGATAATTTATTTGGAGATATGTTGTCCGATCAAGCATCTATGTTAACTGGTTCTTTAGGATTGTTGCCATCCGCTTCCTTAGGAGCAAAAAACAAAGATGGCAAAATAAGAGCTATGTATGAACCTATACATGGTTCAGCACCTGATATAGCTGGACAAGGTTTGGCTAATCCAATTGCAACAATATTAAGTTTTGCAATGGCTTTAAGATATTCACTTGATTTAGATAAGGAAGCAGATGCTTTGGAAAAAGCGGTTCAAGGTGTTTTAGATGAAGGACTTAGAACTAAAGATATTTTATCTAAAGGAATGAAACAAGTATCAACATCTGAAATGGGTAGTGCGATAATTTCAAAATTGCAATAACTAATCAATTATTCTAAACTTATACAATGCCAATTTATAATGCTCCAATAGAAGATATGATGTTTCTTTTCGACAAGTTAAGAAATAATAAAAATTACAATGAAATTGAAAAATATAAAGAAGTCAATTCTGAACTGGTAAAAAATATATTAGATGAAGCTGCAAAAATTAATCAAAATATAATTTTACCTCTTGCTAAATCTGGAGATGAAAATCCAACTATTCTGGAAAATGGAGTTGTAAGAACTCCTCCCGGGTATAAAGAGGCTTATGCTAAATTTATAGAAGATGGATGGACATCACTTTCTTGTGACCCTAAATATGGAGGACAAGGGATACCAAAAACTGTAAGTGCTTTTTTTGATGAAATGCTTTCATCTGCAAGTTTATCATTTAAATTATATAGTGAATTAAGCATAGGTGCATACAATTGTATACATCATCATGCAACTGAAGAAATAAAAAATAAATATTTACCTAAAATGGTTGAAGGAAAATGGAGCGGTACAATGTGCTTAACAGAACCAGTTTGTGGAACAGATTTAGGTTTATTAAAAACAAAGGCAGAAGAACAACCAGATGGTACTTTTAAATTGAATGGACAGAAAATATTTATTACTTCAGGAGATCACGATTTAACAGAAAACATTATCCATTTAGTTATAGCAAGAGCGACAGACTCCCCAAAAGGAACTAAAGGGATAAGTTTGTTTTTAGTTCCCAAGTTTAAAGTCAACGATGATGGATCAATAGGATCTAGAAATGGTATTTCTACTGGTTCTATAGAAAGTAAAATGGGAATCAAAGGTTCTGCTACTTGTGTATTAAACTTTGATGATGCTGTTGGTTATATGATTGGACCAAAAAATAAAGGACTGCATGCAATGTTTACAATGATGAACCTAGAGAGAATTGTTGTTGGTATACAAGGCCTAGGCATTTCTGAAATTGCCTATCAAAATTCAGTAAGTTATGCCAAAGAGAGAAAACAAGGAAAAACGAATAATAGTAAATCTACTAATGGTGCTGATTATATAATTGATCATGCTGATATTAGAAAATCTTTATTAAATATGAAATCTATAATCGAAGGAGAAAGAGCACTTTGTTTTTGGTTATCTCAACAAACTGAAGTAAGTCTGAATCATAATGATGAAAAAGTTAGACAGGAGGCAGCAGATATTGTTTCTTTAATGACACCTGTGGTTAAAACAATGTTTACAGATTTGGGAATGGAAATAACAAGTGACGCAATGCAAGTTTACGGAGGCTATGGTTATACAAAAGATCAAGGTATAGAACAATTATATAGAGACAATAGAATTACGCCAATTTATGAAGGAACAAATTCTGTTCAGGCTGCAGATTTAGTATTTAGAAAATTAGTTAATAAAAATGGCGATATCATTGATAAATATTTGAATATGATTCAAAATGACTGCAATATCGAAGGTGAAAAAATTAAACCTTTTATTAAAGATTTAAATCTTCATATAGAAATACTAAATAATTTTACATTATGGATCAAAGAAAAATTACAAAACTCAAAAGATGATGCCAGCGCTGCATGTAATGATTATTTAAAAGCATTGGGATTTGTTTCTATAGCTCATGCATGGATAAAAGTTTTGGAGGTTAGCTTTAGAGATTATGATAGTAATAAAGGATTTTATGAAGATAAAATTCAAACTGCGAAATTTTATTTTAAAAGAGTGTTGCCAAGGATGGAAAATCATTTTAAAACTGCCGCTACAGGAAGTGAATACATAATGAATTTTAACTTTAAATAATATGAATCAATACGAAAAAAATCTTGACAAAAACGATGCAAATTTTGTTCCACTAACACCATTAAGTTTTTTGGAAAGAGCAAAAGATATTTATCCGAACTATGAAGCTTTGGTATATGAAAGCAGAAGTTATACTTGGACCCAAGTACACAAGAGATGTATAAAGTTTGCTAGTGCTTTAGAAAAAATTGGTATTGGTGAAGGCGATACAGTATCTGTAATGGCGTTTAATACTCCTGAAATTTTTGAAGCTCATTATTCAGTTCCAATGACAGGAGCAGTTTTAAATACAATTAATAGCAGAGTAGATGCAAAAACTGTTGCATATATTTTAGAACATAGTGAAGCAAAAGTTTTAATTGTGGATAGACAGCTTCATTCAGTTATTGAAAAAGCGTTAAGCCAAATTAAATCAAAACCAATAATTATAGATATTCAAGATGATTTTGCAGATCAATCTTTACTAAAAAAAATTGGTAATAAAGAGTATGAAGATTTTTTAAATTCAGGAGATGATAACTATGCATGGAAAAGACCAAAAGATGAATGGCAGGCAATCTCACTAAGTTATACATCTGGAACAACTGGAAATCCTAAAGGAGTTGTCTATCATCATAGAGGCTCTTACTTAATGTCTACTGGTAGCGCTGTTGCATGGAACATGCCAAATAGATTAAATTTTTTAACAGTTGTACCGATGTTTCATTGTAATGGATGGTGTTATCCATGGACAGTTCCAATGTTGAACGGAAAAACAATATGTTTAAGATCTATAGATATAAAAAAAATATTTGAATTAATTGAAAAGCATGAAATTACTCATTTTGGTGGAGCACCAATTGTTTTAAATATGATAACCGGTGCTGCTGAATCTGATAGAAAAAAATTAAATCATAAAGTTTATGTTTTAACTGCAGGTGCGCCTCCTCCAAGTATAATATTCAAAAAAATGGAAGCCCTAGGATTTGAAGTAATGCATGTTTATGGACTTACAGAAACTTATGGGCATATTTTACAATGTGCATGGAACGATGAATGGAATTCTTATGATGACGATAAAAAAAATGAAATAAAAGCGCGACAAGGAGTGAGGTATCCAAATACAGAAGATGCTATGGTTATGGACCCTGAAACAATGAAGCCTGTCCCAATGGATGGAAAAACGATAGGAGAAATCATGATAAGGGGCAATATTGTAATGAAGGGCTATTTTAAAGACAAAGAAGCGACAAATAAAGCAATGTCTAATGGTTGGTTTCATTCTGGTGATTTGGCAGTTACTAATCCAGATGGTTACATTAAAATAAAAGATAGATCAAAAGACATAATAATATCTGGTGGTGAAAATATTTCTTCAATAGAAATTGAAAATACTTTGGCTAAACATCCGGGTGTTTCAATTGCTGCAGTTGTTGCAAAACCAGATGAAAAATGGGGAGAAGTACCTTGCGCATTTATTGAAAAAGTTAAAGATAAAAATGTTACTGAACAAGAGCTAATAAGTTTTTGTAAGGAAACTTTAGCAGGTTTTAAAGTTCCTAAAAAAATTGAGTTTTGTGAACTTCCAAAAACATCAACAGGTAAAATTCAGAAATTTGAACTAAGAAAAAAGGCTAAAGAATAATAAATATTTAAAATATGAAAAATTATTCTATAGCAAGATCTAGAAGACTTAGAAGCACACCTTATACATCTAGAATTGAAAAACAAGGCGTAACCGCTTACACATCTTATAATCATATGCTTTTACCAGCTGCATTTGGTTCATTAGAGGACGCATACCATCATCTAAAAGAAAACGTACAAGTCTGGGACGTTGCCGGAGAAAGACAAGTTGAAATTTCTGGGAAAGATTCAGGAAAATTAGTACAATTAATGACTTGCAGAGATCTATCAAAATCTAAAATAGGAAGATGCTATTATTGTCCAATTATAGATGATAAAGCAGGTTTGATAAATGATCCAGTAATTCTAAAACTTGGTGAAGAAAGATGGTGGATTTCAATTGCAGACTCCGATGTAATTTTATTTGCAAAAGGATTGGCAATTGGAAATAAGTTTAATGTTAAAATATTTGAACCAAACGTTGATATATTAGCAGTACAAGGGCCAAAATCCTATAAGCTTATGGAAAAAATATTTGGAAAGAAAATTACTGAAATGAAATTTTTTGGTTTTGATTATTTTGAATTTTCCGGAGTAAAACACTTGATTGCAAGATCGGGTTGGTCAAAACAAGGTGGTTACGAGATTTATGTTGAAAATACAAAATCTGGCTTAGACCTATACGATAAATTATTTGAAGTTGGAAAAGAATTTAACGTTAAACCAGGGTGTCCAAATTTAATCGAGAGAATTGAAAGTGCTTTACTATCTTACGGGAATGATATGGACAATAACGATAACCCACTTGAGTGTGGCTTAGATAAATATGTAAATTTAGATACTGAAGTCAATTTTCTTGGAAAAGAAAAATTAAAAAAAGTTAAGCAAACTGGCATTAGTAAAAAGCTGATGGGTGTAATAATTGATACAAAAGAAATAAATGTATCTAAATCTATAGACCTTAATGATGATAAAGGTTCAAAAATAGGAGAACTTAGGTCCGGCGTATACTCTCCTCATTTTAAAAAAGTGATAGGGATTGCAATGATAGACAAACCCCACTATGAAGTTTCTCAGACCTTTAAAATATCAATAAATGATAGTACTTTTAAGGGAAAAGTTTGCGATTTACCTTTCATTTAGTATAACTAAATCATCATGAATATAGCAATTGTTGGTGCAACAGGAAATGTTGGAAGAAAAATACTAGAAGTTTTAGAAAAAAAAAACTTTCCCATAGAGGATCTATATTTTGTTGCATCTTCTAAAAGTGCAGGGTCAAAATTAAAATTTAAAGGTAAAGATATTGAAGTTGAAAATTTGGAAAACTTCGATTTTTCAAAAGCTAATATTACTTTTTTTTCAGCAGGAGGAAAAATTTCTGAAAGATATGTTCCTATTGCTGCGCAACAATCGGTTGTTATTGATAATTCAAGTTTTTTTAGAATGGATCCTGATGTTCCTTTAATTGTTCCTCAGGTTAATTCAAATCATATAAAAAATATGAAAAAAAATATAATTGCAAATCCTAATTGTTCAACAGCTCAGCTTGTTATAATTTTGAAACCATTGCATGATTTATTTAAAATTAAAAGAGTAATAATTTCTACTTATCAGTCTACATCAGGTGCAGGAAAAGCTCCAATGGATGAATTACTTGAGCAAACTAAACTTTCGTTGGAGAGTAAAAAAATTGTTTCAAAAAATTTTACCAAGCAAATTGCATTTAATGCAATTCCACATATTGATATGTTTGCAGACGAAGGTTATACAAAAGAAGAATTGAAAATGGTCAATGAAACAAAAAAGATTTTAGATAAAAATATAGAGATAACTGCTACGTGTGTAAGAATTCCAGTACTAGTTTCTCATGCAGAATCAATTAATATAGAATTTGAAAATGAATTTACTATTGAAAAAATTCGTAATGCTTTAAACACTGCAGAAGGTTGCGTAGTTATTGATGAAAGGAAAGATGGAGGATATATAACTCCATTAGAAGCAGAAGGAAAAAATGAAACTTTCATTTCAAGAATAAGAAAAGATAATAGCAATAATAAAGCAGTTAATCTTTGGTGTGTATCTGATAATTTATTGAGGGGTGCAGCATTAAATTCAGTTGAAATAGCTGAAGCATATATTAAAAATAAATAATGAAAAATGATAATCCTTTATCGCCACATATCCAAATTTATAATTGGCATATATCATCTTTAGTTTCAATTTCTCACAGAATAACTGGCATTATAAATATAATTATTATAACTCTAATTTGTTTTTGGGTTGCGTTATTGCTTTTAGGTAATACAAATTATGATTTAATTCAAAAATTCTTTGAAACATATTTAGGTAAATTTTTTATTGTTGGAACAGTTTGGTCTTTTTCTTTTCAAGTTTTATGTGAAATTAGACATTTATTTTGGGATTTTGGATACGGTTTTGAAATAAAAACTTCAAATATAACTGGTTTACTAGCTATATTTGGATCAGTTGTTTTAACAATTTTAATTTTAGGAATAAATATAATTTTATGATTAGCGCTACAAAAAAATGGATTTTTTTAAAAGTAAGTTCAGTTGTATTAGTTCCTTTAATGTTATGGTTTTTATTTAACCTAGTTTCTTTTTATGACAAATCCTATGAAGAAGTATTATTATTTTTTACTAGCCAACCAACAAAATTTATTTTCTCATTATTTATCATTTTCGCTTATTTTTACTCTGCACTAAGTATTAGTGAGGTTTTTGAGGATTATATTGAGAATGAAAAATTAAAAAATGTCGCAAATAAATTACTATATTTGTCTGCTATAGTAATTCCTATATCAACATTATTTATATTATTTAGATTGAGTTTATGAGTTCATATAAAATTATAGAACACGAATATGATGTAGTTGTTCTTGGAGCTGGAGGTGCAGGTTTGAGAGCTGCGGTTGGCCTTAGTGAGGCTGGATTAAAAACCGCATGCATATCAAAAGTTTTTCCCACTAGAAGCCATACTTCAGCAGCACAAGGAGGTATCTCGGCTGCTCTTGGTAATATGGGAGAAGATGATTGGAGATGGCATATGTATGATACTGTCAAAGGATCTGATTGGTTGGGTGACCAAGACAGCATAGAATATTTGTGCAAAGAAGCTCCGCGAGCTGTCTTAGAATTAGAAAGGTATGGAGTTCCATTTAGTCGTACTGAAGATGGAAAAATATATCAAAGACCTTTTGGTGGAATGACTAAAAATTATGGAAATGAAACTGTTCAAAGAACTTGTGCAGCAGCAGATAGAACAGGTCATGCCATTTTACACACTATGTATGGTCAAGCACTGAAACATAATACAGAATTTTTTATAGAATATTTTGCTTTAGATTTGTTAATGAAAGATGGAGAGTGTAAAGGTTTAATAGCTTGGAATTTAAATGATGGAACTATTCATAGATTTAGATCTCATATAACAATTATAGCAACTGGTGGATATGGAAAAACATATTATTCGTCCACATCTGCTCATACTTGTACTGGTGATGGAAATGCCATGGTTTTAAGAGCTGGTTTACCTTTACAAGATATGGAGTTTGTACAATTCCACCCTACAGGGATCTATGGACATGGAACTTTAATATCTGAAGGAGTTCGAGGTGAAGGAGGATACTTATTAAATTCTAAAGGTGAAAGATTCATGGAAAGATACGCTCCAAAAGCTAAAGATCTTGCATCTAGAGATGTGGTAAGCAGATCAATAGCAGTTGAAATAAATGAAGGAAGAGGTGTTGGAAAAGAAAAAGATCATGTTCATCTTCATTTAGATCATTTAGATCCAGAAGTAATTGAAAAAAGACTTCCAGGAATTTCAGAATCATCAAGATTATTTGCCGACGTTGATGTTACAAAAGAACCAATACCAGTTGTTCCTACAGTTCATTATAATATGGGTGGAATTCCAACAAATTATAAAGCTGAGGTTTTAACAGTAAATGGTTCAGAAAAAATTGTACCTGGACTCATGGCAATAGGTGAAGCAGCATGTGTTTCAGTTCATGGTGCTAACAGATTAGGATCAAATTCATTAATTGATTTAGTTGTTTTTGGAAGAGCTGCTGCAAAAAGAGCTGCAGAACTAGTTAAACCAGGAACTCCACATGAGAAAATCTCAGATTCGGAAACTGAAAAATGTTTAGATAGATTTGAAAAATTGAGAAATGGAAATGGAACAAATAGAACTGCCGATTTAAGATTAGCTATGCAAAAAACTATGCAGTCGAAGTGTGCAGTATTTAGAACTGAAAAAACTTTAAAAGAAGGGGTAGAAGAAATAAGAAAGCCATTTGAAGGAATGGACTCAATATCAGTAAAAGATAAATCTTTAATTTTTAATACTGATTTAGTTGAAACTTTAGAATTTGATAACTTAATAAGACAGGCGATAGTTACAATAGATTCTGCATATGAAAGAAAAGAAAGCAGAGGAGCTCATGCACGAGAAGATCATCCAAAAAGAGATGATAATAACTTTATGAAACACACATTATCTTGGTGTAAAGGGAGTGAAACAAAAATTTCTTATAGAGATGTACATAGATCAACTTTAACAAATGATGTACAATATTTTCCACCACAAGAAAGAGTTTACTAATGGTACAAATAAATTTACCTAAAAATTCTAAAGTACAAAAAGGCAAATTTTATAAAGATAAAACAGGTTCAAAAAATATTAGAAAGGTAAATATTTATAGATGGGATCCATCTAGTGGTGAAAACCCTCGTATAGATACATACGAAGTTGATATGGATAATTGTCCATCAAAAGTATTAGATCTTTTAAATAAAATTAAAAATGAAATAGATCCATCAATTGCTTATAGAAGATCTTGTGCCCATGGTGTCTGTGGCTCTTGTGCAATGAATATGGATGGAAAAAATGGCTTAGCATGCACAAAACCTCATAAAGAAATTAAAGGTGATATTAATATTTATCCTTTGCCTCATTTAAAAGTTCAAAAAGATTTAATTGGAGATTTAAGCACTTTATATAAACAATATGAGTCAGTTGAACCATGGTTAAAGATTTCAAAAAAAGATGAAGGTAAAGAAAACTTACAATCTATAGAAGATAGATCAAAATTAGATGGTCTTTATGAATGTATAATGTGTGCATGTTGTTCAACCTCATGCCCAAGTTATTGGTGGAATGGAGATAAATATTTAGGTCCAGCAGTTTTGTTACAAGCGTATAGATGGATTATAGATAGTAGAGACGAAGATAGAAAAGAGAGATTAAAGAAAGTTGCTGATGAACTAAAGCTTTATAGATGTCATACTATTATGAATTGTACTAATGCATGCCCAAAAGGCTTAAATCCTGCAAAAGCAATAGCGTCTATAAAGAAAATGCTTGCAACAGGTTAATTACTTAATTAAATAATTTTAACCATGAATTTAATTCAACATTTTGTAAATGGAAAAATAATTTCAGGAAAATCAGAGAGAAGAGGAAAAGTATTTAATCCTGCAATTGGTGAACAAGAGTCAGAAGTAATATTAGGTTTAAAATCAGATTTAGATGAAGCTGTAGAAATAGCAAAAAAAGCTTTTGAGACTTGGTCTTTAAAACCACCAATTCAAAGAGCAAGAATTATGTTTAAATTCAAAGAATTAATAGAAAAAAATTCTGATGAGTTAACCAAAATGATAGTTTCTGAACATGGCAAAGTGTATGAGGATGCGAAAGGTTCATTAATAAGAGGACTCGAGGTAGTAGAGTTTACTTGTGGAATTCCTCAAGTTTTAAAAGGTGAATTTACAGAAAACGTTGGAACAGATATTGATAGTTGGTCAATAAGGCAACCACTTGGTGTTTGTGCAGGTATAACTCCATTTAATTTTCCAGCAATGGTTCCAATGTGGATGTTTCCAATGGCTATTGCTTGTGGAAATACTTTTGTATTAAAACCATCAGAAAAAGATCCTTCCATTTCAATTAAATTAGCGCAGCTATTTAAAGAAGCTGGGCTACCGGACGGAGTGTTTAATGTAATAAATGGTGACAAGGAAGTTGTTGATGCAATTTTAACTAACAAAGATATTAAAGCTGTAAGTTTTGTAGGATCAACTCCAATTGCAAAATATATTTATGAGAATGCAGCCAAAAATGAAAAAAGAGTTCAAGCTTTAGGAGGAGCAAAAAATCACTGTGTTGTGATGCCTGATTGTGATTTAGATCAGGCTGTTAATGGTCTAATGGGAGCAGCTTATGGATCTGCTGGTGAAAGATGTATGGCTCAATCAGTGGCAGTTGCAGTTGGAAATATTGGAGATAATTTAGTTAATGAATTATCAAAAAAGTTGAAGCATTAAAAGTTGGACCGGGTATGGATAAAAAATCTGAAATGGGACCCTTAGTTACGAAAGAGCATTTAGAAAAAGTTAAGGGTTACGTTGACTTAGGGGTTAAAGAAGGAGCAAAATTAGTAGTTGATGGAAGAAACCTAAAACTACAAGGCTATGAAAACGGTTACTATATAGGTGGATGTTTATTTGATCATGTTAAAAAAGATATGAGAATTTACAAAGAAGAAATTTTTGGTCCCGTTCTTTCTGTGGTTAGGGTAAAAGATTTTGATGAAGCTACTAAGCTAATTAATGATCATGAGTTTGGTAATGGAACGAGTATTTACACTAGAGATGGAGATGTTGGAAGAACGTTTGCTAGTAATATTAAAATTGGAATGGTTGGTATAAATATACCTATACCTGTGCCAGTGGCATTCCATAGTTTTGGTGGCTGGAAACGATCTTTATTTGGAGATCAACATATGCATGGAGTAGAAGGTGTGAGATTTTATACAAAACTTAAAACAATAACTTCAAGATGGCCATCTGGATTAAGATCAGATCCTGAATTTGTTATGCCTACAATGAAGTAAGAATATGTCAAAAAAAATATCATTAATTGGTGCGGGACAAATTGGCGGAACACTCGCACATTTAATTGGTTTGAAGGAATTAGTAGATGAAGTTGTAATGTTTGATGTTGCAAGCGGTATCGCTAAAGGGAAATCATTAGATATAGCTCAATCGTCATCTGTTGATGGTTTTAATGTTAAATTATCTGGAACAGATAATTACAAAGATATTAAAGACTCCGATGTAATTATTATTACTGCAGGAGTTCCAAGAAAACCTGGCATGAGTAGAGATGATTTATTAGGAATAAATTTAAAAATTATAAAACAAGTAGCAGAGGGTATAAAAAAAAATGCACCTAATGCATTTGTAATATGTATTACTAATCCATTAGATGTTATGGTGATGGCTTTTCAAAAATACTCAGGACTTCCAACAAATAAAGTCGTTGGTATGGCAGGGATATTAGACAGCTCAAGATTCAAATTGTTTTTGTCACTTGAACTTAAAATTCCCGTTAAAGAAATAGAAGCAATGGTTATGGGTGGCCATGGTGATACAATGGTTCCATTACCAAGATTTACAAAAGTTTCAGGAAAACCTTTATTGGATTTAGTTAAAGAGGGAAAATTATCAGCAGAAAGATTAGAGGAAATTAATCAAAGAACTAGAGATGGTGGCGCTGAAATTGTTAAATATTTAGAAAAAGGCTCTGCATTTTATGCTCCAGCAGCATCAGGAGTTCAAATGGCTGAAGCATACTTAAAAGACGAAAAAAAATTACTTCCTTGCGCTGTACAGCTTAATGGAGAGTATGGTGTTAAAAATATTTTTGCAGGAGTTCCGGTCATAATTGGAAAGAATGGTGTAGAGAAGATCGAAGAAATAAATTTAGATGAAAAAGAAAAAAGTCAATTTATGCATTCAATAGACGCAGTTAAAAAATTATGGGAAGCAGCTTCAGCAATAGATAAAGATCTTTCTAAGTAATAATGAATATTCACGAGCATCAAGCTAAAGAAATTTTAAAAAAATATGGTGTAGTTGTACCTGAAGGTGTTTTTTCACACTCAGTTAAAGAATTACTACAAAAGGCAAAAACATTAAAAACAAAAAAGTTTGTTTTAAAAGCACAGATTCATGCTGGAGGACGAGGAAAAGCAGGAGGTATAAAGATTATCAATACAATAGAAGAGCTAAATTCTGAAGCTAAAGAAATGTTAGGAAAAAGATTGATAACTCACCAGACAGGGCCCCAAGGAAGAGAAGTTAAAAGATTATATGTTGAGTCATCTTCAGAAATAGAAAAAGAGTTTTATCTTTCATGTTTAGTTGATAGAACAAGTTCTAAGATTGCTTTTATTTCAAGCGATCAAGGTGGAATGGATATTGAGGAAGTTGCAAAAAATAACCCAAAAAAAATTGTAACTACCAAAGTTAATTTAGATGATAAAATATCAGATAAAGATTGTGAAAAAATTGTAGAAGTATTTAATTTAAGTTTAGATGTAAAAAAACAGGCTATAAATTTGATTAAATCAATATACAAAATGTTTATTGATATAGACGCTAATCTTGTTGAAATAAATCCCTTGATTTTAACAAAAGAGAATAAAATTGTCTGTCTTGATGCAAAAATGAGCTTTGATGACAATGCATTATTTAGAAATCCAGAAATTTTAAATTTAAGAGACTTAAATGAGGAAGAAGAGATAGAGATAGAAGCAAGCAAGCATGGTTTATCTTACATAAAATTAGAAGGTACAATAGGATGTATGGTTAATGGAGCAGGTTTAGCAATGGCAACAATGGATATAATTAAATTACATGGAGAAGAGCCAGCAAATTTTTTAGATGTTGGTGGAGGAGCATCAAAAGAAAAAGTTTCAGCAGCATTTAAAATAATTTTATCAGATAAAAATGTAAAAGGAATTTTAATAAATATTTTTGGTGGCATAATGAGGTGTGATGTTCTTGCACAAGGAGTTGTGGATGCTGCTAAAGAAATTAGAATTGAAGTTCCATTAGTTGTAAGATTAGCAGGAACAAAATTTGAGGAAGGAAAAAAAATATTGGATAATTCAGGTTTAGAAATTATATCTGCATCGGATTTGTCCGACGCAGCAAAAAAAGTAGTTAATTCAATAAAATAAAATGTCAATTTTAGTTAACAAAAATACAAAAGTAATATGCCAGGGTTTTACAGGAAAACATGGTACGTTTCACTCTGAACAAGCAATTAAATATGGAACTAATTTAGTTGGAGGTGTAACACCCAAAAAAGGTGGTCAAATGCATCTATCAAAACCAGTTTTTAATTCAGTTAAAGAAGCAAAAGAAAAAACTGGTGCAAATGCTTCCATGATTTATGTTCCAGCTAAGTTTGCTGCATCAGCTATTATAGAAGCTATTGAAGCATCTATTGAATTAATAGCATGTATTACCGAAGGAATACCAGTTTTAGACATGTTAAAAGTTAAAAAAAAATTAAGTAATTCTAATTCAAGACTAATTGGTCCCAATTGCCCTGGAATTATTACACCGGGAGAGTGCAAAATTGGAATAATGCCAGGAAATATTCATAAAAAAGGTTCTGTTGGAATTGTATCTAGATCTGGGACTTTAACTTATGAAGCTGTTGCACAAACTACAGATAATGGATTGGGCCAATCAACTTGTATAGGAATTGGTGGTGATCCTATAAATGGGACAAACTTTATAGATTGTTTAGATTTATTTTTAAATGATGAAGAAACAAAATCTATATTAATTATAGGTGAAATAGGTGGTACAGCTGAGGAGGAAGCAGCAGAGTTTTTCAAAAATCATAAAATAAAAAAACCTATGGTTGGATTTATAGCTGGAATTACAGCTCCAACAGGAAGAAGAATGGGTCATGCAGGAGCTATAATTTCTGGGGGAAAAGGTGGAGCAGAAGACAAAATAAAAAAAATGGAAGATTGCGGCATAACGATTGCAAAATCACCCGCAGAAATTGGCAAAACACTATTAAATAAATTGTCTAATTGAAATATACTCTTTAAGTATTATACTAAATGATTAAATGTCATCATCAAAAAATTTAGAGTATAAAAAAACATCTTTTTTATCTAAGAACAATAGTGCTTTCATAGAACAGATGTATCTAAAATTTATCAATAAAGAATCTGATTTGCCAGAAAGCTGGAAAAAATATTTTTTAGAAATTGGAGAAGAAGTTGATGTAATTGCAAAAGAAATAAATGGACCTTCATGGAATCCTATAAAGAAAAAAATCGATATAGATATAATACAAGCAAATTTTGATAAAGATCAAAATAATTTACCCAAAAGTAATATAAAAAGTACAACTAATAAAAAAGAACTTTCTGAGGAGAATAGGAGATCAATTAGAGCGGTATCACTAATCAGATCTTATAGACAAAGAGGACATTTAATTGCAAATCTTGATCCTTTAGAATTAAGAAAAATTGAATATTTAGATGAATTACATCCAGAAAGTTATGGATTTAATAAAGTAGATTATAATAAAAAATTTACTTAGATGGAATAGCAAATAGAAATTACTCAACTATAAAAGAAATTTTATCTTTCTTAAGAAAAACTTATTGTGGAAAAATTGGCTATGAATATATGCACATTTCTAATCCAACAGAAAGAAAATGGTTTAGAGATAGAGTTGAAAAAGATGAAAATGCTTTACAATTTACGAAAAATGGTAAGGAAGCTATTTTGAATAAAATCATTCAAGCGGAAGGATTTGAAAAATTTTTACACACAAAATATGTTGGAACTAAAAGATTTGGTTTAGATGGGGCGGAAAGCTTAATTCCTGCGCTAGAGCAAATAATAAAAATCGGTGGTCAAAATAAAGTAAAAGAAGTTAAAATTGGAATGTCCCATAGAGGAAGACTGAATGTCTTGGCAAATGTTTTACAAAAATCGTACAAAAGAATATTTAATGAATTCGCCGGAGAAATACACTCTTCATCAGATGATGATGGTGCTGGCGATGTAAAATATCATTTAGGAGCATCATCAGATAGAGTATTTGACGGTAATCCAGTCCATGTAAGTCTTACAGATAATCCATCTCATTTAGAAGCTGTAAACCCTGTAGTTTTGGGACAAACAAGAGCAAAGCAATTTTTTCATAATGACAAAGAGAGAAAAAAAGTAATTCCTATATTAATTCACGGTGATGCTTCATTTGCTGGCCAGGGTATCGTTGCCGAGTGTTTTGCGATGTCTGGTTTGCCCGGTCATAATACTGGTGGGACGATTCATTTTATAATTAATAATCAAATAGGATTTACAACGAGTCCAAGATTTGCCCGTTCATCTCCACATCCTTCTGATGTAGCAAAAATGGTAGATTCACCAATTATACACGCCAACGGCGATGATCCAGAATCTGTTGTATATGCAGCTAGGATAGCTGCTGAATTTAGGCTTAAATTTAATAGAGACGTAGTAGTAGATTTAGTTTGTTACAGAAGGTTTGGTCACAACGAAGGAGATGAACCTTCATTTACTCAACCACTAATGTATAAAAAAATTAAATCTCATCTATCAACCGTAAAAATATATGGAAATAAATTAGTTAACGAAAAAACTATTTCATCTGAAGATTTAAATAATCAAATTAAAAAATTTAAAGATCTTCTTGATGATCAGTACAAAAATGCAAAAAATTATAAGCCAAAAATTGAGTGGTTTGAAGGAACATGGTCAAGATATAAGCCAAGAAGAGGACAAGATAAAAGAGGAGACACAGGCTATTCAACTACAAAACTTTTAGAAATTTCAGATAAAATACACTCGCTTTCACCTGACCTAAATATTCACAAGACTATAGTAAAAATTTTTGAAGCTAGAAAAAATTCTATGAATAAAGGAAATGGAATTGATTGGTCTACTGCTGAGGCCCTTGCATTTGGTTCATTATTAGAAGAAGGATATCCAGTAAGACTTGTTGGACAAGATTCTGGAAGAGGAACTTTTAGTCAGAGGCATTCAGTATTAAGAAATCAAATTGATAATTCAAGATATATCCCATTAAATAATATTTCACAAAAGCAAAAGAATTTTGAAATAGTTGATAGCTTCTTATCTGAATTAGCAGTTTTAGGTTTTGAATATGGTTATAGTTTAGTTGAACCTAATACATTAACTATTTGGGAAGCTCAATTTGGTGATTTTGCAAATGGAGCTCAAGTTATAATTGATCAATTTATTTCTTCCGGGGAAAGAAAATGGTTGAGAGCGTCAGGTTTAGTATTATTGTTACCACATGGTTTTGAAGGTCAAGGCCCAGAACATTCGTCTGCAAGACTAGAAAGATTTTTGCAGCTATGTTCGAATGATAATATGCAAGTAATGAATTGCACTACTCCTGCAAATTATTTTCATGCCTTAAGAAGACAAATGCATAGAGATTTTAGAAAGCCATTAGTTATTATGACACCAAAATCTTTACTAAGAAATAAATATTGTGTTTCACAAATTGATGATTTTAGTAAAAAAAATTCTTTTCATAGGGTTTTATGGGATCATTCAATGGACCCAAAAACCAAGGGATTTATTAAATTGAAAAAAAATAATGAAATAAAAAAAGTAATATTATGTTCAGGAAAAATATATTTTGATCTTTTATCAGCGAGAGAAAAATTAAAAAAAGATGATGTTATTTTATTTAGAATTGAACAACTTTATCCTTTTCCAGCGAAAAGCTTAGTAAAAGAAATTAAACTCTTTGCACAAAATGCTAAATTTTATTGGTGCCAGGAAGAGCCAAAAAACATGGGTGCATGGTTGTTGGTGAGAGATTATATCCAATGGACATTGGATTATATAAAAGCTAAAAATAGACAAATTTCTTATATTGGGAGAAATCCTGATGCAACGCCAGCTACAGGTTATGCAAAAAGACATTTAGCTCAACAAAAAGAAATAATTGATATAGTTTTTAATTAAAAAATGACAGAAAAAATTTTAGTACCTGTTTTAGGAGAGAGTATTACTGAAGCCACTATTTCAAAATGGTTAAAAAATAAAGGTGATAATATTAATGCAGATGAACCAATTGTAGAACTAGAGACAGATAAAGTTAATTTGGAGGTTCCATCTCCTATAAACGGAAAACTAACTGCAATTAATTTTAAAGATGGTGACACTGTAGAAGTTGGTGCTGTTTTGGGCGAAATATCAGAAGGACCTGGAGATCAAAAACAAGAAGATAATAAAAATATTGAGAAACCTAAAAAGAAAACATCTGATAATGTAATTAATTTTGAGAAAGAAAAAAAACAAAATCCAAAAATTTTTGAAAATGAAGAAAAAGAAGAGAAGGAAGAACCACTAGTTTTAACAGAAGAAAAACCATTAACTTTAAATGAGGAAGAACCATTAGTTTTAACAAAAGAGATATCTAGTAAACAAAAAATAATTAGTGAAAAAGTATTATCTCCTGCAGTAAGAAAAATTGTAGAAGAAAACAGGATTGATATACAATCAATTAAAGGAACGGGAAAGTCGGGTCAAATTTTAAAAGGTGATTTAATTAGTTTAATGGGATCATCCCCACAGCCATCCGAAAGAAAATTAAAATATGGTGAAGAGGAAAGAATTAAGATGAGTAGACTAAGACAAACCATTGCGAAAAGATTAAAAGAAGCTCAGGAAAATGCAGCTATGTTAACCACATTTAATGAGGTGGATATGACAAATATTATTGAAATGAGAAAAAATAACCAAGAAGATTTTCAAAAAAGATTTGGAATAAAACTTGGTTTTATGTCTTTTTTTGTTAAAGCTTGTGTTCTTGGATTAAAATTGTTTCCAGCAATTAATGCGGAGATAGAAGGTCAAGAAATTATATATAAAAATTATTATAATATAAGTTTTGCTGTTGGAACTGAAAAAGGTTTGGTAGTTCCAGTAATAAGAAATGCAGACGAACTATCATTTGCAGAAATAGAAAAAAATATAAAAGAAATTTCAGAAAAAGCTAGAGAAGGTAAATTAACTATTGATGACTTGCAAGGCGGAACATTTACAATAAGTAACGGGGGTGTATATGGCTCTATGCTTTCAACTCCAATTCTTAATCCACCACAATCAGGGGTTCTAGGAATGCATAATATTGTTGAAAGACCGATTGCAATAGATGGAGAAATTGAAATTAGACCAGTTATGTATTTGGCTTTATCGTATGACCATAGAATAATTGATGGAAAAGATTCAGTTTCTTTTTTAAAGTTAATAAAAGAAAATCTTGAGGACCCAGGAAAGTTATTTTTAGATCTTTAACATGGTAGATAAATTTCAAGCAACTATAATTGGAGGTGGTCCAGGAGGTTATGTTTGTGCAATAAGATTAGCACAATTAGGTATTAAAACTGCATGTATTGAATCCAGGGGAACTCTAGGAGGTACTTGTTTAAATATTGGATGTATACCTTCAAAAAATTTGCTAAATCTTTCAGAAAATTTTCATAAAGCAAAAAATTTCTCAAAAATTGGAATTGAAGTTGGTGAGGTTAAGCTAAATCTTCAAAAAATGATGGAAAATAAGGATAAAGCTGTAATGACTTTGACAAAAGGCGTAGAATTTTTATTCAAAAAAAATAAGGTAACTTATTTTAAAGGAATTGGTAAATTAAAATCTCCAACTGAAATAACAATTGTAGATAAAGAAAATAAAGAAACAGATATTCAATCTGATAATATAATTATAAGCACTGGTTCAGAACCTATGCCTCTTCCAGGAATAGAATTTGATGAAAAAAAAATAATATCTTCTACTGGTGCGTTATCATTAAAATCTGTGCCAAAAAAAATGTTGGTTGTGGGTGGAGGTTATATTGGTTTAGAAATGGGATCTGTTTGGTCACGATTAGGATCAGAAGTTCATGTTGTTGAATTTTTAGATCATATTACACCAGGCATGGATAAAGAAATTTCAAATGAATTTATGAAAATCCTGAAGAAGCAAGGTTTAAATTTTCATTTAGAAACAAAAGTTGAAAAAATATCAAAATCAAAAAATGGAGTTATAATTGAAACTTCAGATAAAGAAGGAAAAAAAATAAAATTTGAAAGTGATGTAGTTTTGATTTCTGTAGGTAGAAAACCTTACACAAAAAATCTGAATTTAGAAAAAGTAGGAATAGAATTAGATGAAAAAAAAAGAATTAAAGTCAGCAAGAACTACCAAACAAATATAAAAAATATTTATGCTATTGGAGATGTTATTGAAGGTCCAATGTTAGCCCACAAGGCTGAGGAAGAAGGAATAGCTGTTGCAGAATTAATTTCAGGTCAATCTGGACATGTTAATTATGAAGTTATACCCGGTGTTATCTATACGACACCAGAAGTAGCTTCAGTTGGCAAAACTGAAGAACAACTTAAAGAAAAAAATCAAAAATATAAAATTGGAAAATTTCCTTTTATGGCTAATTCAAGAGCAAAAGCAATTGATGAACTGGACGGTTTTGTAAAAATTTTAGCCGATGCAACCACAGATAAAGTTTTAGGTGTTCATTTGATAGGCCCACATGCTGGAGAATTAATTGCAGAAATGGCTATAGCAATGGAATTTGGAGCTAGCTCCGAAGATATTGCTAGAACTTGCCATGCTCATCCTACATTTTCTGAAGCTGTGAAAGAAGCAGCTTTATCAGTAGAAAAAAGACAAATTCACTCGTAGTATATTTTCATATGAAAATATGAAAATTCCAATCTTATTACCAAATATATTTGATCATCCATTTACCTATGAGTCTTCTGAGGCAAATCTGAAATTGGGAGACTATGTTGAAGTACCTTTTGGAAGAAGTAAAAAAATTGGAATTGTTTGGGATGAATTTGAAAAAAATAAAAAAAAAAATTTTTTATTAAAAAATGTGATTAGAAAACTAGAAATTCCTTCTCTAGATTTAAAAACAATTAATTTTCTAAAATGGTTTTCAGAGTACAATATAGTTCCAATAGGAATGTCGTTAAAATTACATTTATTGAGTAATGAAGCTATTGAGATGCAAAATAATGAAGAACTAAAAAAATATAATACATATAAAAAACCTAATAAAATAAAGCTTTCTAGTGAACAATTAAATTCAGTAAAGGAAATAACAAAAAATGATAATAAATTTAGAGTACATGTAATTCAAGGAACAACGGGATCGGGAAAAACAATTGTATATTTTAATAGTTTAAAAAAAAAAATAAAAGAAGGTTTTCAAGGACTAATTTTATTACCTGAGATAGGATTAACTGGAGAATTTCAAGAAAAATTTAAAGAATTTTTTGGCTTTGATGCCGCCATCTGGCATTCATCAATAACAAAAAAAAATAAAAAGATTATTTGGAATGGTATTGCTACAGGAAAAATTAAAGTATTAATTGGAGCAAGATCATCTTTGTTCCTGCCCTTTTCCAATCTTGGAATTATTATTGTAGATGAAGAACACGACCAATCTTATAAACAAGATGAGGGAGTAATCTACAATGCTAGGGACATGGCTATTTCAAGAGCCTCTTTTGCAAATATACCAATTAATTTAGTTACAGCTGTACCTTCAATAGAAACTTTTGATAATATAAAAAAAGGAAAATATTTACATTCAAGATTATATAAAAGATATTTAGATGCCAACCTTCCAAATCATGAAATTATAAACTTAACTAAAAATAGTTTGAAAAAAAGTTTGTGGATATCTGATAAAACAATTAAAAAAGTAAAAGATCATTTAGATAAAAATGACCAAGTACTTTTTTTTGTAAATAGAAGAGGATTTGCTCCGTTTGTTCTTTGTAAAAAATGTTTAAAGGTACATACATGTCCCAACTGCTCAATAAATTTAGTTTACCATAAAAAAAAAGAAAATTTAATTTGCCATTACTGTGGTTACAAAACAAAATTAGTGAGAAAATGTAATGATAATAACAATTGTGAATATGCATTTAGTGGACCTGGTGTAGAAAGAATTTATGATGAGGTAAAAAAAATTTTTCCAGATAAAAAAATTACTATTTTTTCAAGCGATACTATGAATAATAAATCTTCTTCAGAAATCTTAGAAAAAATAAAAAACAACAAAATTCAAATTTTAATTGGTACCCAACTTATTTCCAAAGGTTTTCATTTTCCAAATTTAAATTGCATAGTTGTTATTGATATAGATTTAACTTTACAAGGACATGACTTAAAAGCTGCAGAAAAGAATCTGCAATTATATCATCAGTTATCTGGTAGAGCTGGAAGAACTGGAAAACCTGCTACAGTATATTTTCAAACTTACAATATTAAATCAAATGTAATATCTCAAATTACAAATGTAAATCCTGATATATTTTTAGAAAAAGAATTAGTGCTTAGAAAAAAAAATAATTTACCTCCATTTGAAAGATTTATATCAATTATATTAAGTGGTAAAAGTGAAAAAAAAATTGAAACATTCGCATATAACTTGAAAGATAAATTAGAAAAGAATTTAAATGCAAAAATATTAGGACCTGTGATTGCTCCAATATTTAAAATTAACAAAAATTTTAGGTTTAGAATTCTGATTAGGTCCAAGAAGACACAAAAAATACAAAAACATCTCACAAATATTTTAAGTAATTTCAAAAATCATAAAGAAATAAAACTAGCGGTTGATGTTGACCCAATAAGCTTCAATTAAGGCCCTTTAATTAAGCTTTTTGACCAATGTGTCGCTTGAAGAGATTAATTTCATATGCTAATTAAATTCAACTTTTATAAAACCTCATAATTAATAAGGACAAAAATTGAGCGACAAAAATAGATTTTCAGACTCTTCTGCAAAAAGCTATTCACAAGCGCTTTATGAACTTGCATCTGAAGAAAAAAAATTAAAAGATGTTGAGGAACATGCAATTTCTATTATTAAGTTAATTTCTCAAAGTGAAGATTTCAATTCACTAATTAAAGATCCAACAAATAAACAAGAAGATCAATTAAGTGTTATAAATTTAATTTTTGAA
>CACGZX010000011.1 GCA_902577625.1 uncultured Pelagibacteraceae bacterium | reverse complement strand
TATTAGATATAATAAGTTCATTATTTAAATTAGATTTTATTAAAGCATTAAAATTGTTTTCGTTTTGAAATAATATTAATATAATATAATTATCAATTTCGTATTTAGATACGATTTCTTTAAAACTATATTCTTCAATATTATCAATATTCTTCTTTACAAAATTAATATCCTCTATGTCTTCATTTGGTAAAATATAATTCAAAAGATAGTGCTTTTTTCTAGATTTATTCCAATTTGTATAAAATGGATTTTCAGAAAATAGTAAAATTTGTTTTTTTTCATTATTAATTAATATAGGTATTAAAAGTAAAGTTTTTTCCTTAGGAATTGAAGGAAAAATATTATTTTTATTTAAATACTTAAATAATTCCTTTTTACTAAATTCTACTTCAAATTTAGATACATATTTATTGTCAATAAACTTTTCATCAACAATTGAAAAGGATTCAATTAAAGTATAAATGGTTTTTAAATTTGCTAAATTTCTTACTTGTGCTCTATTTTTGGTTGTGATTCTTAAAATTAATTCCTCAAAAGCTTTTTTAAATGCAATATTAATTACTTCTTCTTTATTAAAGTCATTGTCATATGTTTTTGATATTTCTACATCAGTTACTTTATAAGTATTTGCTTTTGCACCAATTGTGGAAAACTCAATAAAAAATATTAAGAAAAATAAAAACAATATATAAAACGAAATATTGCATTTGTATATTTTTTTAAAATTATTGAACATAGATGAAGAATAACAATCTAACATATCAAAAGAGTGGAGTTAATATTAAAGCTGCTGATAATTTCGTAAAATTTATATCCTCATTATCAAAAAAAACAGAAAATAGTAAGAATTTTCAAAATATTGGTGGATTTGGCTCAATTACTAATATTCCTAAGAATGTTAAAAATCCTCAGATTGTTGCAAGCACAGATGGTGTTGGAACAAAAATTGAAATTGCTAATGAGTTAGGCAAATTTAATACGATTGGTATTGATCTTGTGGCTATGTGCGTAAATGATTTAATTGTCCAAGGAGCTACACCTCTGATTTTTTTAGATTACATTTCAATAAACAAAATTGAATTAAAAAAATTAAAACAAATAATAATAGGAATTAATAAAGGATGTAAAATTTCAAATTGTGAGTTGGTTGGAGGAGAAACTGCCGAAATGCCAGGAACATACTCAAAAGGAAAAATTGATATAGCAGGTTTTTCAGTTGGCATAGTTGATAAAAATAAAATTCTAGATAAATCAAAAATTAAAGTTAATGATTTAATTGTTGCTATTCCATCAAGTGGTCTACACTCAAATGGATATTCGTTGGTAAGATACTTATTGAAAAAAAAAAAAATTAAATTAAAAAAAAATAAATTTTTAAAAAAAGAATTAATTAAACCTACAAAAATTTATGTAAAAGAAATTTTGAGTTTAATTAATAAAAAATTAGTAAATGGCTGTGCAAATATTACTGGTGGTGGAATTGAAGAAAATATTAAAAGAATTTTACCATCAAATTTATGTGCTAGTATTAATTTAAAAAAAATAAAACCAAACTCTATTTTTAAATGGATTCATACCCAAGGTGTGGAAGAAAAAGAAATGATAAAAACATTTAACTGTGGAGTTGGCTTTTCTATAATAATTAATTCAAAAAATTTAGAAAAAATTAAAAAATATTTTTCAAAAAACTTTGAACCTTACGTAATAGGAAAAATTATAAATGGAAAAAAAAATGTTGAATTAAATGGTAAAATTAAATGGTAAAAAGAAATTAAACGTTTGTATTTTTATTTCGGGTAGAGGAACAAATTTAAAATCAATAATAGATTTTTCGAAAGAAAAAGAATCACCAATTAAAATTGATTTAGTTATTACTAACAATAAAAATGCGAAAGGAATAAATTTTGCTAAAAAAAACAATATTAAATATATATATATTAATTATAAAAATGTAGACAAAGCGGAAGATAAAATAATTATTATTTTAAAAAAACATAATATTGATTTTATTTGTCTAGCAGGATTTATGAAAATTTTATCTAATAAAATTATAAATATTTATAAAAATAAAATATTAAATATTCATCCATCATTATTACCAAGGTATAAAGGCTTAAATACCCATAAAAGAGTAATTAAAAATAAAGAAAAGTTTACAGGTTGTACTGTCCATCTAGTTAATGAAAAACTAGACTCTGGTAAAATAATTTTACAAAAAAAAGTTAGAATATTAAAAAAAGACAGTGAGATTTCTTTATCCAAAAAGGTTTTAAAGATTGAAAACAAAATTTACCCCAAAGCTATCAAAAAATTTGTTAATTCTAATCTTTAAAAAAAAAGTCTATTTCGATTTTTGCATTTTCTTGACTATCTGAACCATGGACTGAATTTTTATCTATTGATACTCCATATTTTTTTCTGATAGTGCCTTCTTCTGCTTTCGAAGGGTCAGTTGCTCCCATTAACTTTCTATTTTCTGATATTGCATTTTCTCTCTCCAATATCATAACAACAATTGGTCCTGATGATAGATACGAGCACAAATCATTATAAAAAGGTTTTGACTGGTGAACTTGATAAAATTTTTCTGCTTCATGCTTTTCAATTTTAATTTTTTTTTCTTTTAAAATTACAAAATTATTTTTTTTAAATTCATTTTTTATTTCTTCAATTAAGTTTCTTTCAACTGCATCTGGTTTAATTATCGAAAGTGTTTGTTCTAAATTACTCATAGTTGTCTTCCACAAATTTATTTAATAATCTTACTCCATATCCTGTGGCTCCACCTGAATTCAAAGCTCCTGCATATTTTGAAAAAGCCATTCCCGCTATATCAAGGTGTGCCCAGGGTGTTTTGTTAATAATAAATCTTTGTAAAAATTGAGCTGCCGTTGTTGAACCAGCGCCACCAACATAATTTATATTTTGCATATCAGCATTTTTAGAGTCCATAAGTTTGTCAAAGTTTTTGTGAAGAGGCATCCTCCATAATTTTTCGTCAACTTTTTCACCCGCTTTAAGTAATTGATTGGATAGTTGATCATCATTAGAAAAAAGCCCCGCATACTCTGATCCCAAAGAAACAATTATAGCACCAGTTAAAGTTGCTAGATCAACCATAAATTTAGGTTTAAATTTTTTTTCAGTGAAAGTTAAAACGTCTGCTAAAACTAATCTACCTTCAGCATCAGTATTTAATACCTCTATAGTTTTTCCACTATAAGATTTTACAATATCGCCGGGTCTTTGAGCATTTCCACTTACCATATTTTCGACAAGCCCAACAGCGCCAACTGCATTAACTTTTGCTTTTCTTAAAGCTAAAGTTTTAATTAAGCCTACTACAGCAGCTGAACCTGCCATGTCATAAGTCATATCCTCCATAAATCTTGCTGGTTTTAGTGAATAGCCACCAGTATCAAAACAAACTCCTTTTCCAACAAAAGCTAAAGGATTAGATTTGGTTTTTGCTCCATTCCATTCCATTGTTACAAGATATGATCCTCTTACACTTCCTTGACCAACACCAAGCAAAGCATTGCATCCTAATTTTTTTAATTGTTTGTTATCATAAACTGTTACTTTTATTCCAAGTTTTTTTAATTTAATTAGTCTTTTTGCATATTCATCAGGATGTAAAATATTTCCAGGTTCTGAAACTAAATCTTTTGTAAAATTTACTCCATTTAATAGTGCATTTAATTTCTTTTTAGTTTGTTGATTATTTATATTTTTTTGCATCCAAATATTAAAATTTATAGTTTTATTTTTTTTTTTGGATTTATATAAATTGAATTCGTAAGATTTAAGCTCAGCTCCATGCAAAAATGAGTCAAATTTAATGTTATGCATTACTGATGGAAAATTAGATCCTAATATAAGAACATCATTAACTTCATTATTTTTTACATAGTTATAAAATTTAGCACCAATTTTTTCTGACTGAAAAAAGTCGTTTTTTTTCACTAATAAAATAATTATTAATTTTTGGTCAAAATCTAAATTTAGAGAAAATATTTTGTTATCTTTAGTTTTTTTGTTATTTTTTAAAAAATTAATAATTTTTTGATTTGTTTTGTCATCAAAAATACCATTAAAATCTGAAATTTTTGATTCCTTTGCCAATATGATAGCTTTATTTTTTATAGAGCCTTTTTTGCCATCTAAATATTTTATTTTTAAAGTCATTTATATTAAATATAGTATAGGTTGAAACGTATATATGTATCAAAATAATAAATTTCAATGAAAAAATTAATATTTAGAAATATTTTTAAAGATATAACCACTTTTTTTATAATCACATCATTGTCTTTGACACTAATAGTTTGGGTAATACAAGCCGTAAACTACTTAGATTTTGTATCTGAAGATGGGCATAGCTTTAAAGTATATTTTATGTACTCACTGCTGAATTTACCAAAAATATTCAGTAAATTATTCTTATTTGTTTTTTTTATTTCAGTATTTTTTACAATATCAAAATACGAAGAGAACAATGAAATTTTAATATTTTGGAATTATGGAATAAAAAAAACAGAATTTATTAATAAAATATTAAAATTTTCTTTTATATATTTTTTGTTTAGTATTATCTTTAGCTTATTTGTGGTCCCAAAAACTCAAGATTTAGCAAGATCTTACATAAGAGATTCTAACATTGATTATTTTCCATCTTTAATAAAGAAACAACATTTTAATGATACTGTATCCAAATTGACAATTTTTGTAGAAGACAAAACGGCTGATGGCTTAATAAAAAATATATTTATAAAAGAAAATCTTGATGATAATAGATCTCAAATAATTAGTGCAAGAGAAGGAGTTCTAGCAAAAAGAAACAATTTTTTTTATTTAGTACTATTCGATGGAAAAATTATTAATATTGATGCTAAAAATACAAATATTATTAAGTTCGAAAAAACAGAATTTAACCTTTCTAAATTTACAACTAAATCTACTGTTTTTCCAAAACTTCAAGAAACTAATTCCATTAAATTAATTGAATGTTTGAGTTCTTTCATAAAAAAAAAAGAAGGTTTTTTTGAAAGATTATTTGTATGTGATGAAAGTTCGGTAAATTCAGTTTTTCAAGAAATGTACCAAAGATTAATACTACCGTTATACATCATTATCGCAGGTTTTGTTGCAAGTTGTTTGGTAATTAAATCAAGAAATCAATTTGGCTCTATGAAATTTAAAAGCTTTATTTTTATTTTAGGGTTTTTATTTATAATATTTTCCGAAGGATCAATTAACATTTTATCATTCAATAATTTAAATAAATCTTCAATTGTATTATTTCCATTTATAATAAGTGTTATTGGATATCTAACTTTTATTAGTTCAAAAAAATTAAAATTCTTATGAAATTAAAAATATATAAAACCTATATTTTAAAATCTTATTTATATTATTTTTTAATTGTTAGTTTAATTTTTACTTTGTTAAGTTTTTTTTTAAATATTTTAGAAGAAATTGCTTTTTTTGAAAAATATGAAGTTGGTTTATATTATCCAATTTTTTTGACCTTATTAAATACACCCTCTATTCTGTTTGAAATATTTCCATTTATTTTTTTAATTGCATCTCAATTATTTTTTGTAAAATTTAGGGAAAATGAAGAGCTAAATCTTTTAAAAGTAACAGGTATAGATAATTTTTCATTAATTAGATTGCTTGTATATTTAACTTTGGTTATGGGAATTATTATAACTGTTCTATTTTATTCATTTTCTTCAAACCTAAAGCATAATTATTTGTTGATTAAAAATAAATTTACTGATGATAAAAAATATTTGGCAGCAATAAATGATAATGGTTTATGGATTAAAGATGAAATTGAAGGCAATATATACGTTATTAATGCAGATGAGTTTGAAAAAAATAAATTAAAAAATATAACAATAAATCAACTTGATAGTAATTTTAACTTAAAAAGTATCATTATTTCTAAACAAGCAGATATAGAAAATAAAGAATGGAAACTAGAAAAAGTAAGAATTTTTTTTGATAATGGTAAAAAGGAAATTCTAGAAAATCTAATAATTAATACTAATTTTAACAGAGAAAAATTAAATAGTATTTTTTCAAATTTAACTTCTTTAAATTTATTACAATTAATAAATTTATCTGAAGATTATAAAAAATTAGGACTATCCAGCACTGAGATTAAATCACATCTGTACAAACTATATTCATTACCTATACTTATCTCAATAATGGCAACCATTGGATCTATATTAGTTTTAAGTTTTGATTATAAAAGATCTAAATTTTTTAATTTATCACTAGGGATTTTATCTTCAGTTATAATATATTATATAAATTATTTTTTTAATTTATTAGGTATAACAGAAAAAACATCTATAGTATTATCAATATGCTCGCCGTTAATAATTTTAATTTTATTTTGTTTTATTTTGTTAGTAAGGATCAATGAAAAATAAGTTTCTAATTAATTTATTTGTAATTATTTTTTTTTATCAAAATATACTTAGTGCAGAAATTTTTAATATTGAATCATCAGAAATTAAAATTTTAGATAAAGGGAATATTACTAAAGCTACTAATGGTGTAAGGATTATATCTGCTGATGGTTTAGAAATTACTGGTAAAGATTTAATTTATAATAAAAAAGAGTCAATTTTAAAAATCTTTGGTAACGTAGTATTGGATGATAAAAAAAATGATATTATCACTAAAGGAGAAGAATATATTTATTTTAAGAATGAAGAAAAAATTCAAATCTTTGGCAATGTAGTATTGAGTGACAAAAAAAATAACATTATTACTAAAGGAGAAGAATATATTTATTTTAGGAATGAAGAAAAAATTTTATCTGTTGGAAATTCAAAATCAAATATTAAAGATACCTACTATTTGGAAGGTAGTGATTTAGTTTACGAAAGAAATTTATCAGAAGTTTACTCTAATAAAAAAACAAAAATTGAAGATTCTAATAATAACATATTTTATACAGATAAATTTAAATTCAATTTAACTACTAACCTTCTTAAAGCTAAAAATTTATCTCTATATGATAATAATAAAAATCATTACTATTTAAGTTTTGCTTTAGTAAATTTAAAAGATAGTAAATTTTTAGGTTCAGATATTTCGATAGATTTTGAAGACTCTCTTTTTGGTAACAATAAAAATGATCCAAGACTAAAAGGAAATAGTTTAGTTTCTGATGAAAACAATACAACTGTTTATAAGGGAAGTTTCACTACATGCAATCAAGAAGACAATAAATGTCCGCCATGGTCAATATATGCTGAAGAAGTTAATCATAAAAAAAATGAAAAAATAATTGAGTACAAAAATGCTTGGTTGAAAATTTACGATAAACCAGTTCTTTATTTTCCTTATTTTTTTCATCCAGATCCAACGGTAAAGCGTCAATCTGGTTTTTTAATGCCTAGTCTTCAAAGTTCAAATAATTCAGGGACCACTGTACAAATTCCCTACTACAAAGTAATATCAGAAAGTAAAGACTTAACATTTTATCCAAGAATCTTCTTGGATAATGAAATATTGTTACAAACTGAATATAGGCAGGCAAATAAAGATTCAAATTTCACTTTAGATTTTAGTGTCAATAAAGATAGTAAAAATACTAAAAATCACCTTTTTACAGATCTTTCTTCTACTAAGCAGAATAATAATTTAAATTTACACTTAGAAAGTGTTTCAAATGATACTTACCTTAAAAAAAATAATATAACTTCTTCTATTATAGACGATAATTCTTCTCTTCATTCTTATATTGATTATGATTCATTTGCTGAAAATAGTTCATTTAATATCACATTTGAGGTTTTCGAAGATTTAGATAAAAAAAAAAGTGATAGATATGAATATGTTTTTCCGAAATTTACTTATGAAAAATATTTATATAACGATAGTGAAATAAACGGAGATTTAACATTTAAATCAAGAGGTTTTCAAAAAAATTATAATACAAATACTGATGAAACTATTTTAATTAATGATTTAAAATATTCATCATTTACAAATATTAATTCAAATATAGATGGTTTATTAACTAATTATAAATTATTGCTAAGAAATTTAAATTCGAATACCAAAAATTCTGATAAATTCAAATCTGGTGAAAATCAAGAGTTGCTCTCTACAATTATAATGGAAGGTAAGCTTCCTCTAAAAAAAGAAAATCAAAATTCAGTAAGCATGTTATCCCCAAAATTTTCAGCTAGGTATAGTCCTGGTGCAACAAAAAATAATTCAGATTTAAATAAAAATATAAATTATACAAATATTTTTTCAATAGATAGAATAGACGATACTTCTGCGGAAGGCGGTGGATCTCTTACTTTGGGAACGGAATATTCTTTTACAAACAAACAAAATAAAAAATTCGTTAACTTGTCTATTGCAAACGTCTTTAGAGCTAATGAAAATCCTGATTTACCAAAACTTTACGGATTTTCAGAAAAAAGATCTGATTTAATAGGTGAGTTTAATTATATTCCATCAAAATTTTTTGATTTAAATTATCAATTTTCATTAGATAAAAACTTAAATGATTCAAACTATAATTTAGTTAAAACAAATATAAATATAAACAACTTTATTACTTCTTTTGAATTTCTCGAAGAAGATAATTATTTAAGTCAAGATAGTTATTTAAAAAACAATACAAAAATTAAATTTGATAATAACAATTCAATTGGATTTGAAACATCAAAAAACTTAGATCAAAATATTACAAACTACTATAATTTAATTTACGAATACGAAAATGATTGTCTTACTGCTGCTATAGAATACAACAAAAACTACTACACTGATAGAGACTTAAAGCCTGAAGAAAATATATTATTTTCAATAAAGATAATTCCTTTTGGTAAAGTTTCATCACCACTTCCATTAAATGATTAAAAATATAATATTAAAATTTTTATATACGTTTCTTTTAATTTTTTTATATACAAATTTTGTATACGCTGAAAATAAAGTTAGAATTGAATTGCAAATAGGAAATGAAATAATAACAAATATTGATTTTATAAATGAAGAAAATTACCTAATTGCACTTAATAATAATTTAAAAAAATTACCTAAAAATCAACTCAAAAAGATTTCAAAAGAATCTTTAATAAGGGAAAAAATAAAAAAAATTGAACTAATGAAATTTTATGATTTTAAAAAAGCAGATAAATACTCAGATCAAATATTGGGTGATTTTTATCAAAGATTAAATTTTGAAAATAAAGATCAATTTAATTCTTATTTAATTAGTTATAATTTAAATATTTCAGATATTAAAGAGAAATTAAAAATAGAAACCTTATGGAACGAATTGATATTTAAAAAATATGATAATCAAGTTAAGATTGATAAAGACAAAATAAAAAAAAAAATAAAATCCCAAAAAAAAATATTAAAGGAATACAATTTAAGTGAAATACTATTTGAGTTAAATTCAGGGGAAGAGCCTTTGGAAAAATACAATTTAATACTAAAAAATATTGAAAATTCAGGTTTTAAAAATAGTGCTAATATATTCAGCATAAGCGATAGTTCAAAATTTGGTGGAGAAATTGGTTGGATTAATCAGAACCAATTAAATGATAATTTATTTAAGGAAATTAAAAATTTAAAAATTAATCAATTAACAAGACCAATACAAACCAGTAGTGGTTATTTAATAATTAAATTAAATGACATAAGAGATATAGAAAAAGAATTAGATTTTGAAAGAACTTTTAAGCAAATGATAACCAAAGAAAGAAATAGACAGCTAAATCAATTTTCATTAATTTATTTTAATAAAATTAAACAAAATATATATATTAGTGAAAAATAAACCTTTACTGATAGTCCTTGGTGAACCGAATAGCATTTTTTCTGAAATACTATTTAAGGCTTATAAAAAAAAAATAATAAAAAATTTTAATAGACCTATTGTTATAATTGGCTCTGAAAATTTATTAAAAAAACAAATGAAATATCTTGGATATTCAATAAAAATTAAAAGAGTCAATTTATTTAATTTAAAAAAATTAAATTTAAATAAAAATTATATAAATGTATTTAATATTGACTATAAATTTAAAAAAGTCTTTGATAAAATTTCAAGCACTTCAAATAAATACATAAATAATTGTTTTAATATTGCTTTAAGATTAATTAACAATAAATTGGCCTTTGCTTTAATAAATGGTCCAGTATCAAAAACATATTTCTTAAAAAAAAAATATTTAGGAATTACTGAATTTTTAGCTGCTAAAACTAAAATAAAAAAAAGGCCGACTATGTTAATTTATAATTCTTCTTTCTCGGTCTGCCCAATAACTACACATCTTCCTGTAAACCTTGTAAGTAAAAATTTAACTAAAAATAAAATTGTAAGTGATGTAATTAATATAAATAATTTTTATAAGAAGAAATTAAATAAAAAAGTAAAATTTGCAATTTTGGGGCTTAATCCTCATTGTGAATCAATAGAAAAATTAAGTGAGGAAGATAAAATTATTAAGCCAGCAATTAAATTTTTGATTAAAAACAAAATTAGTGTAAATGGTCCATTTTCTGCAGATACATTTTTCTCTAAAAGAAATTTATCTCATTATGATGTTGCTATCGGTATGTATCATGATCAAGTTCTTACACCAATGAAAACTATATTTAATTTTAATGCTACCAACTTGACTTTAGGTTTGCCTTTTTTAAGAGTTTCACCTGACCATGGAACGAATAACAAAATGATTGGCAAAAATAAATCTGATGCGCAATCTCTCGTTTATTCAATTAATTTTTTTAGAAAAATTAAATGAAAATTAGATTTCCTAAAAAAAGCTTAGGACAAAATTTTTTAACTGATAAAAATATTATTAATATTATTATAGAAAGTGGTAATATTAAAAATTACGATACTGTCCTTGAAGTGGGACCTGGAACAGGTAATCTAACTGAGAAAATTATATTAAAAAAACCTAAAAAAATATTTGCTATAGAAAAAGATTCTAATTTAGCAGAAAAATTACGTGATAAATTCAGCAAAGAAATTACTATAATCAATGATGATATTTTAAAAGTTGATGAGAAAAAATATTCAAGTGATCCCATGATTGTTTTTGGGAATTTGCCATATAATATTTCTACACAAATTTTAGTTAAATGGATAAGATATAATAATTTAAATAATACTTTTAAAAAGTTTATTTTAATGTTTCAAAAAGAAGTTGCTGACAGAATTATAGCAGAAACAAATAGTAAAAATTATGGACGACTTGCAATTTTATCTTCATGGAAAATGAATATAAAAAAAATTACCGATGTTTCTCCTAATTCATTTTATCCAATTCCAAAAATAAAAAGTACAATACTGTTAATTGAACCAAAAAAAGAATATTTTAGTTTGGAAAACCCAAAAAGCCTAGAACATATTACTAATACTTTTTTTAATCAAAGAAGAAAGATGGTAAAAAAGCCTCTCAGTATAATTTTCAAAAATATAGATGAGATATCTAAAAAACTTAAAATCAATATCAATGATAGACCACAGAATTTAACTTTATTAAAATATTTGGAAATTTGTAGAGAGTACGAAAAACTAGTTTCTTAATTTTTTTATATGATTAAGAATTACATTTTTATCATAGCTAGTTTCTAAATTTTCTACTTTTTTGTTAATAAGTTTTATAATTTCATTATAACATTTCTCTAAATTATCGTTAATTACTACAAAATCATAATTTTCCCAATGCTCGATGTCCTCATCAAACTGTTTCATTCTTTCTTCAACAATGTTTTTATCCTTCATATCTCTATTTTTTAATCTATTGAATAATTCTGATTTAGTAGGGGGTAAAATAAAGAATGTAATAAGTTTATAATTTAATTTTTGACTTTTAATTTGCTCAGTTCCTTGCCAGTCAATATCAAAAATTACATTTTCTCCTTTATTTAACTTTTCAAATACTTTTTTTTTAGGTGATCCATAATAATTTTCAAAAACTTTTGCATATTCTAAAAATTCCTGATTTTTAATTAGATTTTCAAATTCTTCTTCGCTGATAAAAAAATAATCTTTACCGTTTATCTCATTAGTTCTTGGTTTTCTTGTTGTGTATGAAATTGAAATTTTAAAGTTTTTTTCTTCAGCAATTTTTTTTACAAGTGTAGTTTTACCGGCTCCGGACGGTGATGATAATACAACAACTATCCCGTCTTTTTCTAAAGACATTTTGATTTTGATTTTTTAATTTGCTTTACTCTCTATAAATTTTACAGCATCACCTACAGTAAGAATTTTTTCTGCTTCACTATCTGAAATTTCAGAACCAAATTCTTCTTCGAAAGCCATAACTAATTCTACTGTGTCCAAACTATCAGCTCCCAAATCATCAATGAAGCTTGATTCTTCTGTAACTTTTGCTTCTTCAATTCCTAAATGATCCGCTACTATTTTTTTTACTTTGCTTGAAATATCATCTGACATATAAATCCTTTGTGTTAAGTCGTTAATAATTTATTAAACGCTTTTGTCAAGCCATATACATGCCTCCGTTAACATGTATAGTTTCTCCTGTAATATAAGAAGCTTGATCTGATGATAAAAAAGCAACAGAATTAGCCACATCTTCACCATTTCCCAGTTTGGACATTGGTATTCTTGAAGTTAATACAGCTTTTACACTTTCAATAATTTTATCTGTCATTCTTGACTGAATAAAGCCTGGTGAAACACAATTTAATGTAATATTTTTTTTTGCATATTCTATTGCCAAAGATTTAGTCATACCTATTATTCCTGCTTTTGAAGCAGAATAATTTGATTGTCCCAAATTTCCAGTATGTCCAACAACTGAAGTAATATTTACTATTCTTCCATATTTATTTTTTAACATTTTTTTTATTGCATACTTGCTTAATAAAAAAGTTGAAGTTAAATTTATATCAATTACATCTTTCCATTCTTCATCTTTCATTCTTAAAGATAAATTGTCCCTATTGGTTCCAGCGTTATTTACTAAAATATCTAATCCTGTTAATTGAGTTGTGGCATTATCAATAAATTCTTCAATTTTAGAATGTTCTGAAATATCAAATTTTATAACATTAAGACTTGGGTGCTCTTTTTTTAATAAGTCTAGCTTTTCTGTATTTGTTCCTGTCGCAACTACATTTCCTCCTAGAGAGGTAAATTTTTTAACGATTTCTCCACCGATTCCTCCGGTAGCTCCTGTTATTAATATTTTTTTATTTTTAAAACTAATCATTTAATTTTATATTTTTTATATCTTCTGATTTATTTATAGTATTTATATTAATTGTTTTATCTATTCTTTTTACTAAACCAGATAATACTTTTCCAGGTCCAATTTCAATAAAATTTGTAACTCCTTTTTTTATCATATAAATTACACTTTCTCTCCAGAGGACTGGGCTTTCTATTTGTTTTATAAGTAAATCCTTAATATTCTCTATATCTTGAGTTTCTGACCCTGTTACATTTGAAATAATTATATTTTTTGGCTTTTCGAAGTTTGTACTATTGATTTTATCTCTCATTATATAAGTTGCCTTATCCATTAATTTACAATGAAAAGGAGCGCTAACTGGGAGTTTTATATTTTTAATTTTTTTTATTTTTAGTGTGTCAATAAATTTATCTATATCTGAATTAAGCCCACTTAAAACGATTTGACCGTTTGAATTATCATTTGCAATGTAGCATTTATAATTATTTTTGTTTTCTTCTAACAAATTATTTATTTCTTTTATTTCTTCACCTAGAACAGCCACCATACCACCAGTACCTTTGGGTACAGCTGCTTGCATTGCTTTTCCTCTTTCATGTAAAAGCTTAATAGCATCTCTAAAATTTAATGATCCACTTGATGCTAGAGCAGAATATTCTCCAAGAGAGTGTCCGGCAAAATACTTCGCATTTCCTAAATTAATAATATCACTTTCATTTTCAATCATTTTAAATATTGAATAGCTAGCTAAAAATATAGCAGGTTGAGTATTTTCAGTTAAATCCAGCTCCTCTTTTGGTCCATCTAACATTATTTTGCTAATTGAATAACCCAATACATCATCTGCTTGATTAAATAGATCTTTAACATAGTCAAAGTTATCATGTAGTTCTTTGGTCATTCCTACTGATTGAGAACCTTGGCCTGGAAATATTACTGAAAACATAGAAATTATTATTAAATTTAGCGTTTTTTGTGTTGTAATTAAATTTTTATAATAGTATATCCCTTTTTTTTAAAACTTTAAATTATGAACTTTTACGAACATACAATTATAGCTAGACAAGATACAAGTCCTAGTCAACTAAAACAAATTCAAGATAAATATGCTGATTTAGTAATTAAACATGATGGAAAAGTCGTAAAAGCTGAAAGTTGGGGTCTTCTAAATTTGGCTTACCTAATAAAAAAAAATAAAAAAGGGAATTATATTCATTTCAAGATTGAAGGAAATGGAAAAACAATCAATGAACTTGAAAAAAATGAAAAAATTGACAAAAATCTTTTAAGATATTTGACTGTTAAAGTAAAAAAATTAGATTTAAAAACAAATTATTTTGAAAAAAAAATTGAAGAAAAATAAAATCAAACTTTATTATGAAAAAAATAAATAAAAATAAAAAAAGATCAAGTCAAAATAATTTTGCTAAATTAAGTATTTTTCAACCTCAAAAATATAAATTTAAAAAAAAATGTCCTTTGTCAGGTAAAGGAGCTCCAGTAGTTGATTACAAAAATATAAAACTACTTAGAAAATATGTTACAGAAAACGGAAAAATAATGCCTTCAAGAATTACTTCTGTATGTCAAAAAAAACAAAGAGAACTGTCTCTTTCAATTAAAAGAGCAAGAAATTTAGCTTTAATCTAATGAAAGTAATATTATTAGAAAATGTTAGAAAAGTAGGATCAATTGGTGATGTAATTGATGTTAAAAGAGGATTTGCAAGAAATTTTTTAATTTCAAAAAAAAAGGCACTTTTTGCATCTAAAGAAAATATAAAAGAGGTTGAAAAAATTAAAATTGATCTTTCAAAAAAAGATTTAGAAAAAAAGAAAGAAGCCAAATCAACTCATGAAAAAATACAAAATAAAGAATACATAGTCAAAAAATTAGCAACAGAAAACAAAGAGCTTTATGGATCAGTAAAGCCAACTGAAATAGCTAAAATTTTAAATGAAAACGAAAAAATTGAAATTAATCCTTCGTTGATACAACCTGTTAAAGAAATTAAATCTATTGGTGCATTTAAAGTTGTGTTAAATCTCCATCCAGAAATTCAATCTGAAATAACAATCAAAGTAATTTCTGAAGATAACAAATAATTATACAATTTTTTCCCCAGCTATTTTTAAATATTGTATTACCACATCAAATTTAATTAAATAATTTAATGGTAAAAACATTTAATTTAGTTCCTAATGAATTAAACGAACTTCCAAATAATATAGAAGCTGAACAATCGGTTATTGGATCAATTTTAGTTTCCAACGAAATATTCGATGAAATCAATATGATTATATCAAGTAAAAATTTTTATGATCCAATGCATCAGAAAATTTTTGCTGCTATTGAAAAATTAATTTATAGTGGAATGCTAGCTAATCCAATAACTTTAAAAAACTATTTTGAAAAAGAAAAAGATGAAATAAATGTACCAGATTATTTAATTAAAATTACAAAATTCTCAACATCTTCTCGTCAAACAATAGAATATTCTAAATTAGTTTATGACTTATTTGTAAAAAGAGAATTAATTAAAATTTCAGAAAATGTTATTGATACTGCAAAATTAAATGACTTAGATCATGATGGTCAGTCAATAATTGAAAATTTTGAAAAATCTTTATTTGATTTGGCTGAGAAAGGATCTTTTTCCTCTTCATTAGTAAAATTTGATGAAGCAATGAAGATGACAATTGAGATGGCTTCTAATGCATATAAAAACGATGAAGGAATAGTTGGAGTTCCAACCGGACTAACTGATCTTGATGATAGATTGGGAGGATTGCATAATTCAGATTTATTAATTATAGCTGGTAGACCGTCAATGGGTAAAACAGCATTGGCAACTAATATTGCATTTAATGCAGCAAAAAAAATACAAGAAGATGGAAGAAAATCCACTATTGCATTTTTTTCTCTTGAAATGTCATCCGAACAACTTTCAACTAGAATTTTAGCAGAACAGTCAAGAATTAAATCAAATGATATCAGAAGAGGAAGAATTTCTGAGGAACAATTTGATAAATTTATTGAAACTTCAAAAAATATTTCGGAGCTACCTCTTTATATTGATGAAACTCCCGCAATAAGTATTGCGGCTTTAAGCAACAGAGCGCGAAGAATAAAGAGACTTTATGGACTAGATATGGTCGTAATTGATTACATTCAGCTAATGAGGGCTTCTAATTTCAGAGAAGGAAGAGTTCAAGAAATTTCTGAAATTACACAGGGTTTAAAAGCATTAGCAAAAGAATTAGCTGTCCCAGTATTGGCTTTATCTCAACTTTCAAGAGCTGTTGAACAAAGAGATGATAAAAAACCTCAGCTTGCTGATTTAAGAGAATCTGGATCAATAGAACAGGACGCTGATGTGGTTATGTTTGTTTATAGAGAGGCATACTATCTTGAAAGAAAAGAGCCAAGACCTGCGACTGTTGAGCATGCAGAATGGCAATCTAAAATGAATGAAGTTTCAAATTTAGCAGAAATAATAATTGGAAAACAAAGACATGGGCCTACTGGTAACATTATGCTTGAATTTGAGGCTATGTTTACCAAATTTAAAGATATTCAAAATAGCTAATTTTAATTATATAAGTTGGTAATAGATGTTTTCACATTTTTATCAAAAAAATATAATTGAAAAACCAAAGATAATTTTTGTATTTTTGTTGCTTTGTGTTGCTAGTTTTGGATTTTTTGCAAAAGATTTTAGATTAGATGCATCTTCAGAAACTCTGTTAATTGATGGAGACCCAGATTTAAAATACTTAAGAGAAATAACAGAGAGATACAATTCTAAAGAGTTTCTTGTTTTAACCTATACCCCCAACGAAGATATGATTTCAGAAAATTCAATTAATAATCTTCTTAGTTTAAAATATAAAATTCAAAGTTTAAACTGGGTAGATAGTGTAATAACTATATTAGATATTCCTCTTTTGACAAGCACCGATAAAACTTTGACTGAAAGATTACAAAATTTCAGCACACTTAAGAGTGATGGAATTAATAAAGAAAGAGGATTTAACGAAATTTTAAATAGTCCAGTTTACAGAGAATTTGTAATAAGCGAAGATGGTAAAACAAGTGGAATAATTGTAAATATAAAAAAAAATGAAATTCCTGAAAAATTTAATAATAAAAAAGAAGAAGAGTCTCATAAAGATAGTTTAAAGAAAAAAAATCATCAAAATATAATTGAAATAAGAGAAATAATAAAATCGTATAGTAATGTTGGCAAGATTCATTTAGGAGGAATTCCTATGATTGCTGATGATATGATGTCATTTATAAAAAGCGATATCATTGTTTTTGGCATAGGAGTTTTAGTATTTATTGTGGGAACTCTCTGGTTTGTTTTTAAAAAAATTGCTTGGGTTATAGTCCCTATAAGTAGCTGTTTTTTTTCAGTTTTAATAATGACAGGTCTTCTTGGCTTGTTAGGTTGGAAAGTTACCGTGATATCATCAAACTTTATAGCTTTGATGCTAATTTTAACTATGGCTATGAATATACATATGAGTACTAGATATTTGCAGCTAACTAAAGAAAAGCCAAATCTAAGTAAAAAAGAAATAATTCTCCAAACAACAAGTAAAATGTTTTGGCCAATTCTATATACAGTTCTTACTACAATATGTGCTTTTCTTTCGTTAATTTTTAGTGAAATCAAACCAATAATAGACTTTGGATGGATGATGACGCTAGGTTTGATTGTTTCATTTATGGTTACTTTTACTTTGTTGCCGACTTTAATTAGTTTTGTTTCAGACTTAAAAGTAAATATTAATGAAAATAGAAATTCAGTTTTTACAAATTTTTTGGGGGAAATATCTATCAAAAGTAAAAGTATAATTTTCATTATTACGGCAGCAATATTTTTTATAAGTATTTTTGGTATCTCACGTCTTGAAGTGGAAAATAGTTTCATAAACTATTTCAGTAAAAATACAGAAATCTACAAAGGTATGAAACTTATAGACGAAAAATTGGGAGGAACTACTCCACTTGAAGTTATTATAAAATTTCCAAAAAAAGAAGAGGACATTGTAGATGAGGAAGATGAATGGAATGATAATGAAACCGAAGGTGATGATTCAAAATACTGGTTTACAAAAGATAAAATAGATAAGATTGATAAAGTCCATAACTACTTGGATGGGCTACCTGAAGTAGGAAAGGTATTGTCTTTTTCTTCTATAATTAAAGTAGCTACAAGTTTAAATGATAATAAACCGCTTGGCAGCCTTGAAATGGGAGTTCTTTATTCAAAAATACCTGATTCAATCAGAAAAGAGATAGTAGATCCATATATTTCAATATCAGACTCAGAAGCAAGAATTAATTTAAGAATAAAAGATTCTAAAGAAGGACTCAGAAGAAATGAACTTATAAATCAGATTAAGTATGATTTAAAAAATAAAATAGGACTAAAAGATGATGAATATAAATTAGCAGGTGTGCTTATCTTATTCAATAATTTGCTACAAAGTTTATTTAAATCACAAATTTTAACTCTTGGTTTCGTTATGATTGGGATATTTATAATGTTTTTTATTTTATTTCAAAATATTAAATTATCTTTGATTGGTATTATTCCTAACTTTATTGCTGCTTTTTTCATTCTAGGAATTATCGGAATAGCACAAATACCTTTGGATATGATGACGATTACTATTGCGGCTATAACAATAGGTATAGCTGTGGATAATAGTATCCATTACATTTATAGATTTAAAGAGGAGTACAGTAAAATTAATGATTACAAACTAACTTTAAAAAAATGTCACTCCACAGTAGGTGTTGCAATTTTGAATACTTCAATAACAATTGTTTTTGGTTTCTCAATATTAGTTTTATCTAATTTTATACCCACTATATATTTTGGAATATTTACTGGCATTGCGATGTTACTAGCAATGATATCGGTCCTAACACTACTTCCAGCATTGTTGCAAGTATTTCGACCGTTTGGAGGAAAATAAATTCTTTTAATGGATGTTTTATTTAAATTTTTTGAAAATATTTCTAGTTTTGATTTAGTATATATTTTTTTTACAATACTATCTTTGATTAAATGCTCCAGAAAAGGTTTTGTTCTAAGTTTGATAGCGGCTTCTAAATGGTTACTGGCATACATATTAACTCTAATTATTTTTCCAAGAGTTAAGCCTTTAGTTGAGGGTGTAATTGATAGTGAATATGTTTTGGACATCATTTTAGGGCTGGGTATTTTTGTTATTATAATTTTTTTAATTTTAATGATTAACAAAGGTATAGGTAAGGCTGTGACATATTCTGGTCTGGGAACATTAGACAAAATATTTGGTTTCTTTTTTGGCTTTTTAAGATCTTATGTAATTTGTGTATGTATATTTTCAACTGTGAGTATAATTTATAATTATGAAAAATGGCCAATGGATTTTGAAAAATCCTTTACCTTTCCATATGTAGAAAAAGGTAGTAATTATTTAATTAAAGAATTTCCAAATGAAGAAAATTACAATGATGCTAAAGAAAAAGTTCAAGAACTTTAATCCTAAATTAAAAGAAGAGTGTGGTGTCTTTGGTATAAGTAATAACAGTGATGCATCAGCTCTTACAGCGTTAGGCTTACATGCTCTACAGCATAGAGGCCAAGAAGGATGCGG
The DNA here is from genome assembly GCA_902577625.1 of uncultured Pelagibacteraceae bacterium. GTDB lineage: Bacteria > Pseudomonadota > Alphaproteobacteria > Pelagibacterales > Pelagibacteraceae > Pelagibacter. Next base: position 8,847 of record CACGZX010000011.1, on the reverse strand, counting down.
AATTGTAACTTTTGATGGAAACCAATACCATTCTGAAAAAAGATTCGGATTAGTTGGAGATAATTTTAATAAAGAAAAAGTTTTAAAAAATTTAACTGGAAATTATGCTATTGGTCATAATAGATACAGCACTACTGGGGGTACAACATTAAGAAACATTCAGCCATTTTTTGCAGATACAAATGCTGGTGGAATAAGCATATCTCATAATGGTAATTTGACTAATGCAATATCATTAAGGTCAAAATTAGTTAAAGATGGTGCTATTTTTTATACTACATCTGATACTGAAACTATTGTTCAGCTAATTGCTAAATCAAAAAGAACTAAAACTATAGATAAGATTGTAGAAGCATTATTTCAAATACAAGGGGGTTATGCCTTAGTCATGCTAACTCAAAAAAAATTAATAGGAGTTAGGGACCCTTTTGGAATAAGACCATTAGTTATTGGAAAGCTAAAAAATTCATATGTATTAACATCAGAAACTTGTGCTTTAGACATAATAGGTGCAAAATATTTAAGAGAAGTTGAAAATGGAGAAATTGTTTTGATTGAGGATGATAAGATTGAAAGTATTAAACCATTTCCAAAACAAAAAGTTCGGCCATGTGTATTTGAATATATTTATTTCTCTAGGCCAGATAGTATTTTAAATGGCAAAACTGCATATGAATATAGAAAAAATTTAGGTATTGAACTAGCAAAAGAAGATGACGTTGAAGGAGATGTTGTTGTGCCTGTTCCAGATTCAGGAAATGCAGCGGCTTTGGGCTATAGTCAACAAAATAGAAAAAATTTTGAATTAGGATTAATTAGAAATCATTATGTTGGAAGAACTTTTATTGAGCCCTCACAAAAAATTAGAAGTCTTGGTGTTAAACTAAAATTAAACCCAAACAAAACATCAATAAAAGATAAAAAAATTATTTTAGTTGATGATTCACTTGTTAGAGGAACAACAAGTTATAAAATTGTAAAAATGTTATATGATGCTGGAGCTAAGGAAGTTCATGTAAGAATAGCGAGTCCTGAGATTAGATACCCTGATTTTTATGGAGTTGATACACCAACAAAAAAAGAGCTTTTGGCAGCAAATAAAAATAATGATGAAATTTGCAAATATATTGGAGCAAAAAGTCTAAAATATTTATCAATAGAAGGTCTTTATAAGGCAATAGGATTTGAAAGTAGAAATAAAGACTATCCCCAATTAACAGATCATTATTTTACTGGAGATTATCCAGTTAAACCAATAGATAATTTGGGTGATGATAAAATTACTCAACTTTCTTTATTAAGCACTGGTTCAAATAATTAGTTATGAATAAAGTAAAATTTACAGAAATGAAACATGGAACAAAAGAAGATTATTTACTTTTAGATAAACATGAAAAAAAATATATAGAAGAAACTGCTGATAGAATTCTTAAATTTATGTCAGGTTTAACAAAAACTTTGGAAGGTTATCAAGTTTCAAGATTGGAACATTCGCTTCAAAGTGCAACAAAAGCTTTAAAAGCTGGAGAGGATGAAGAAATTATAGTTGCAGCACTTTTACATGATATTGGAGATGAATTGGCTCCAATGAACCACTCGGAGTATGCTGCAGCAATTTTAAAACCTTATGTTTCAGAAAAAACTCATTGGATAGTTGAAAAACACGGAGAATTTCAATTATATTATTATGCACATCATTTAGGTGGGAACAGAAATAAAAGGGATAAATATAAAGACCATAAATATTATCAAGCAACTATTGATTTTTGCGAAAAATATGATCAAGGATCTTTTGATCCTAATTACAAGTCCTTACCATTGGAACATTTTGAACCAATGGTAAGAAGAATATTTTCAAGAAAGCCTTACTCTAATTAAGCTTTTTCTATATAATCTTTTTGATGTTGTGGAATTCTCTCATGAGTTCCAAACAACATATGAGTAGACATGTCTTCTCTGTATTTACTAGCTGGCACTTTTAAACCAACAGACTCTGCAACTTCTCTAATCAACATCGGATTTGCTCCACAGCAAACTCCAAGATAATTTATTCCTACACTATAAGCCTCTTTTGCAAATTGACCGATTTCATATCTATTACATTGCATCGGATCTAATGCTGTAGGAAATGGAGTCTTGTGAGGTGTATGGCATGTACATCCATTATTATCAGGTAAATTAAAAAAAGTAGGATGTTCTGTTGTTGTACGATAATTAATCGGTAGAGCAGCAACATGACATTTTAAAGCTTTTCTAACTTCCTTAATATATGGCATCATTGTAACAGGACCTCTAAAGCAATTCATTCCTACTACATCGCCTCCAATTTGTTCAAGCTCTTTGCAAGTATCTACTATTGAAAAGCCATCTCTCATAATGTTTTCACCCATAGGTGCAATTGTAATTACACAAGGAAGTCCAGATTGTTTCATTACTTTCAATGCCATGAAAGCTTCTTCGGCATAATAAAAAGTTTCACCAATCAATATATCTGCTCCTTCATCAACTGCCCAACCTATCATTTCTTCAAACATTCTTTTGACCTCTTTGTTTTGAGTGGTATCTTTGTTATTCCAAATATTTGAATTTGAAATATTGCCAGCCATTAAATTTGGCTCGATTCCTTTTGGTGTATCAAGTGCAACTTTCTTTGCTATTTTTAGTGCTGACCTGTTAAGAGGTTCCAATAGTTTTTCTTTACCAATAACTCGCATTTTTTCTCTATGTCCATTGTAGGTAAAAGCTTGAACTATATCTGATCCAGCATGTTGAAAATCTTTATGTAAATTTTCTAATGCTTCTGGATGTTCCAAAGAAACCATTGGAACAAATTCACCAGACGACATATACCCTCTTCTTTCTATTTCAAAAAGAAATCCTTCTGCACATATTACTGGACCTTGGTTTAATCTTTCAATTAAACCTCTTTTTTTATCTTTGCTCATTTATTTCTCCTTTTTAGTGCTTCGACATATGTCAGGTGCACAATTTGGTTAAATACCTAGGTTTTTTTTATTAAAGATAAAAAAAAACCACCTGATAAATAGGTGGCTCAAAAGAAACATCTATTTAGCAGGTTTTTTATGGCGCCCGCAATTCGATTTAAATCAGCGCTTGTAAATAACGTATCATAAGCTAATGATTTTTCAATATAAATTATTATGTTTCAAAAATTATCAAATCAACAAAAAGGATCGCTTTTAGCATTTATTGGGGTTTTTCTAATCACTCCCGACTCTTTGCTGATTAGACTATCGAACATTGAAACATGGGGAATGTTATTTTATAGAGGAGCAATACCTTTTGCGGTTGTTTTAATTGGTACGTTAATTTTTTATAATAAAAATTTTTTAAAAAAACTATTTGGAATAGGTTATCCAGGAATATTTTATATTTTTAGTTTTTCTGCATGCAATATTACTTTTATATTATCTATCCAAAATACTAATGTTGCTAATACTTTAGTAATGATTGCTTTGGCTCCAATGCTTTCGGCTATATTAGGAGCTATATTTTTAAAGGAAGCCCCAGATAAAAAAACCTGGATTGCTATACTTATTACCTTTGCTGCTTGTGTTTATATCTTTTATGATTCGCTAAATTTAGGTAACTTTTTAGGTGATTTCTTTGGTCTAGTTACAGCCTTTGGTCTTGCTTGTAATGCTACTTTAGCAAGATATGCTAAAGATAGAGACCTTGTTCCATCAGCTGTAATTGGTAAATTGTGTGTTGCAATATTCGCCTTTTTCTTTGTGGAGAGCTTCACGTTAGAAGGTAATGATATCATTTTCATACCTTTAATGTGTGTAATGTGTGTGGCAATCCCTTTTGTTTTAGTAACTATAGCCCCAAGATTTATAACTGGTGCCGAAGTTAATCTTTTTTTCCTTCTTGAAACTATACTGGGTCCAGTATGGGTTTGGATGGTAATTAAAGAACAACCTAGTTTGGAAACTATTTTGGGTGGCTCAGTTATCATATTAACAATTGCAATTCATTCTTTCCTAGCCTTAAAAAAAACATAAATCAGAACTAATTACTTGCAAAATTTTAACCAAGTAATAAGCAAGCAAATATATATGCAAAAAGAAGTAACCAAATCGTGGGCTTTATTTATTGGCATTGGAACAATCATGATTGCTCATGGTCTCCAAATGCAATTAATGGGTATTAGATCTGTTGTTGAAAACTTTAGTGTAATTACAACTGGTATATTTATGTCTGGTTATTTTATGGGGTACTTTTTGGGATCAAACACTACTCCAAAGTTAGTACAAAAAGTTGGACATATTAGAGTATTTGCAGCTTTTGCATCTTTAGCTTCTTTAAGTGCGTTGTTAGCAGCGGTTTATGTTAATCCTGTAATGTGGACTTTAAGTAGATTTATAACAGGAATTAGTTTGGTTAGTTGTTACATAGTAACTGAAAGTTGGTTAAATGACAGAGCTACAAATAAAAACAGAGGACAGTTGCTATCAGCTTATATGATAATTCTTTATAGTGGATTAGGAATAGGTATGCTTTTGCTTAACGTAAGTGATCCTACAAATTATGAACCGTTTATTTTAGTTTCAGTGCTATTATCTTTAGCTCTAGTTCCAATTCTTTTAACAAAAAGATCCGCTCCTAAATTTAAAAAAATAGGAACGATAAGTGTAAAAGAATTATATGCAATTTCTCCATTGGGAACTGTAAGTTCTTTTTGCACAGGCTTAATACATTCAGCTTTTTTTTCTTTAATGGCTGTATATGCAACAAAGGCTAATTTTACATTATTTGAAACTTCAATTTTACTCTTTATAGCAACAATGGCTGGCGTTGTATTTCAAGGACCTATTGGTTATTTTTCAGACAAACTTGATAGAAGAAAAGTAATAGTTGCTGTTACATTTCTAAGTGCTTTTTTTTCTTTTCTTGCAATTATTTTAGGAACTCAAAGTCTTGAAAATATGTATTTATCAACTGAATTATCAAAAAGTAAGATTTTATTTTTTATAGCGGTTGGACTTTATGCGGGTTTATGTCTCCCATTATTTTCACTAAATCTTGCACATACAAATGATTTTGTACCTAAAGAAAAATTTGTAGCTGCAGGTGGTGGGTTACAGTTTATATTTGGGATTGGCGCAATAAGTGGACCTATTATTTGTTCAATGTTTATGAGTTGGTTTGATATAAATGGTTTATTTGTATTTTTAATAATTGCACATATTATAATTGGAATTTTTGGTGTTTATAGAATGAAAGTAAGAGAAGTAGCTGAAAACCCTGACTCTACATATACTTCTGTCCCAGCAACAATTACTCCAGCTGGATTAGAATTAGATCCTGATACTCCTGAAACATTGGATGATAATCAAACGGAACAATCAAAAGCGTGAACAAAGAAAACGCAAGTAAACTCTGGAAAATTATTCAGGAAGCTGGTGATTATTTACAAGGACAATTACCCAATCATCCAAATCATCCAAAAGGAAGAAATCCGTATGCGCACGTCGCTATATGTGTAAAAAGCAAATTTAATGCTAGTTATAAAGATATAGAAAATGAAAAATTTGATGAAGTTATAAAATATATTGAATTTTTAAAACAGAATCCTAGCTAATTATTGTTTAGGAAAATAATCTTCTAATTTACCTTCCCTATAAACATCTGCTGTACAGCAATGAAGTCCACCACCAAAAGCATAAGCGTCTCTCATATCTACTGGGATTACTTCCATTCCAAGTTTATCTAACTGCTCAGATTGATAGACTTCACTTTTTTCTACACATACCGTTTTTGGATCTAAAACTAAAACATTCATAGATAGCCAAACTGATGAATAACATAATGGAGGAGGAGAATTGTGAGCAGGTTGAGCTGAATCAACTATTTCCCAATCATTATCCTCAAAAAGTTTTCTTTGTTCTTTTGGTAATCTTCTTTGTGGATTGTTAATAATTAATCCTGGTTTAATTGGTGTAAAAGTTGCATCAATATGTATTGGATAAGGATCCCCAGGAAAATTTACTCCGTGAACTCTGTGATCTTTATAATGTCTTTTTAACCAATCTATTCCTTTTAAATTTGTTGTGAAACCATGCTGAACAATTAAATCTTTACCGAATCTCAATATATCTGCAGCATCAAAAAGAGGTTCTTCTTCTGTAGTTACAAAAAATTTTTTTTCAGTCCATTCGAGTCTTTTCTGATCACCTATTTTATCTGATAAATAATCCTTTCTATAATCAGCATCAGTTAATCTTGGTTTTGGAGCAGACTCGTGTCTCATATTTGGATCAGAATTATAGTATTTTTGAATAAGGGGCCTGTAATTTAAATACTCAAACCATCTACATCTGTAACTCATTGTTGCTTCTAACATTTCGTTTCCAACAGTAAGAATAATATCTCTAGCCGGCATACATCCAAACATGCTTTCTGCTTTCCAATCTGGGGTTGATATTTCTTGATTAAAATTTAATGGTTGGGGTCTATCTACTTTAATTCCTCTTTTTGTTAACATATTAGCAAAGTTGTCTAAAAGTTCATTTGCTTTATCAACTGTATCTTTTGTTCTCGGACCATATTGTCCTTTCATATCTGAATCTTCTGGTACCTTTGCATCCAAAGCTGGCTCAGGTGCGGGAATACAGCAGCCATCAGCCTTTCCAACGATCACATGTTTTAAGGGATCCCACTCATTCCAGCTATTAACAATTATTTTTTCTGAACTCATTAAATTAATTTAATGCAATAAATCTTCTATTACTTTTTATTACTAAGCTATAATAAAATATAGCTAAAAATATTAAAAAACCACCTACAATAGTGTTCGTTTCTGGAACTTCATTAATTCCAAGCCAAGGAAGCCAAACCCAAAATATTCCTCCAATTACTTCTGTTAAAGAAAGCAAAGTAAGTTCTGCAGCTGGAATATTTTTTGATGCGATTGCGTATAGTATCATACCTAAACAAACTATAGTTCCATGTAGTGCAAACATAGCTTGGTTTTTACTTGAAGAAAATATACTTAAATCTTTATTAATAATAACTGCTAATGATACAACAAAACAAATTAAGCCTGCTAATGAAACAGTGGTAAATTTTGGCGTTTCTTTTCTCCATCTTAAACTTACAGAAAAAACTGAAAATCCTACCGCAGATACGATTCCTAAAACAAAACCTATTAATGTATTTTTTTCATGGTTTCCTATTGCCATAATTATAATTCCTAATGTAGCTACTCCTATTGCTACCCAAACATTCACGGATATTGTCTCTTTTAAGAACAAAAAACCTAATAACGCTGTAATGAAAGGCATTGCAGCAAGACAAAGAAGAGTTATTGCTGCAGAAGTATTGGTTATTGACCAAATAAATGTGATCATTGCGGCTGCTAGCCCAGCTCCACCTATTAGTCCTGAAATACCTAATTTTTTATAGTTACTAATAAAACTTATTCCTTCTTCCATATAAAGGTAAAGATTTAATAAAATAAAAATTACCATCCCTCTTGTAAATAAATATTGCCAAGGAACTGTATTTGCTTCATCTATATTACGAACAACGTAGGGGCCAAAGGACCAAAAAATACCCGCCATTAAAACTACGGGAATAGCCAACTTTGGGTTTTTTAAATCTTCCATGTCGGATTATTAATACCTATTAATTAAATCCACAACAAAATTTGATTAATTAATATAAATTTAATTTATACCTGTGAGTGTATAGCACTTAATATAATCATTTTTTTTAAATTTGTCTTTTCCACTAGGAAACAAACCCCATGCATTTGATTTGGTAAATGGTTTAATTCTAAAAGATTCTTGTCCTTTTTGTACTTTAAATTCTGATATTCCTTTATTTGAAAATGATATTTGACCTTTAATAAATCTAGTAAAATTTTTTTTCTTTATAAATTGATATTTAAGCTTAGCATTTATTGGTTTATTTTCATTTACCTCTGTAGAAAAATACAAAAATGGTAATACAAAAAACCTAAAACATGCTGCTGAAGAAATTGGATTTCCAGGTAATCCAAAAAAAGCTTTATTATTTATAAATTTAGCAAACATTAGTGGTTTTCCAGGACGTATGTAAGCACCTTTAAAAGAATACTTTAATTTAAATTTTTTAATAATCATAGGAACAAAATCAAATTTACCTGCTGACACTGCACCCGATGTTAAGATTAAATCATTTTTTGATTTTAAGTTTTTTTTAATTTCATTTTTAAATTTATTTAAATCATTATCTCTTAAAATTTTCTTTTCTACAAAGTCAAAAGGTAAATTTTTTAAAAGAGATTTTAAATAGAAGCTATTTGAATTTCTAACTTTCCAATCGGGTAATTTGTTACTATTAGATATTTCATTTCCAGTTGTGTAAAAAACTATTTTTGGTTTTTTTTTTACAATTATCTTATTTATTCCTAAAGTTTTAAATGCTAAAATATGTTGAGAATTTATAATTTCTCCTCTTTTAATTACAATTTCACTCTTTTTAAAATCCGATCCTGCAAATCTTATAAAATTATTTTTTTTTATTTTTTTATTAATAATTAAATACTTAGGTTTTGTTCGGCTTGGAAAAAATTGTGCCTGTTCTATTGGTATTATAGTATCAAATGGTTTCTTAATTATAGCCCCTGTCATCACTTCAATTGCTGAAAATTTTGGAACTTTTCTAATATTTGGATTATCGCCTGCAGCTAAAGTTTTTATAATTTTAAATTTTAAAGATTTTTTTTTACTAAGATTCTTGGTTTCTTTTGAATTAATCGCAAATCCATCAAATGCTGTATTGTTTGCTGCAGGATAGTTATTGGGTGAATTTAAATTAACTGCTGAAATTCTATTAATT
>CACGZX010000010.1 GCA_902577625.1 uncultured Pelagibacteraceae bacterium | reverse complement strand
CATCAAAAAAATTTACTTTATTAGGAAAAGAAACTTCATGTGCTTTAATATTTTTAAAACCTATATCATTTAATAATTTGATACTATTTACTGAAAGTTGTATGCCATATCCGTCATCTAATTCAAAATTGGATTTTTTTTCAAAAATTTTAAATTGATATTTTTGAGTATTTTGAAGAAGACTAGCAAAATATAAGCCAGAAATACCACCACCAATAATTGCAATTTTTTTCACTAATGGCTCACAATCGATTTAAAAATTTTTTTTGTAAAGGACGGTAAAATATGATTTTTAATATCCACTTTATCTATCAAAAAACTATTACTTAGATATGTTTTTTTGTTTTTTTTATTTATTGAAATTTTCATATCCATATTAGACATTTTAATATTAATTCTTTTGTTCAAGGAAGTTTTAAATTTTTTTTTATTTATTTCTCTCATTGGAAATATTAGTAAATTTTTTAAAAAATTAAATTTATTATTTTTTACAAGTAAATACTTATTTTTACTTTTGTATATATCCGCCTCAAAATATTTTACTTTATTAAATTTATTTTTTGATTTTATATCAAAATCTTTTTTCTTATATGCCTTACAATTTTTGCTAACTGGACAATCATAACATAAAGGATTTATTGGCTTACAAATTAAGGCTCCAATTTCCATTATTGCTTGTGCATAATCGCTAGACCTATTAGATTTTCCAAAAAAAGATTTTTTTTTATTTAAATTGTCTTTACTAATTTCTTTTTCTGTTTTTAAATAAAAAACTCTTTTTAAAATCCTTTCGACGTTTCCGTCTAGTGGTATAAATTGTTTATTAAAAGCTATTGCCATTATTGCTGCTGAAGTATAATCTCCTATTCCTGGTAAAGACTTTAATTGATCAATATTATCAGGTAAATTTCCATTAAACTCTTTTATTATTTTTTTTGCAGTTTTTTTTAGATTTCTTGCTCTTGAATAATATCCTAAACCTTCCCAGCATTTCATTAACTTTCTATCGCTAATTCTAGCAAGTGATTTCAAATTTGGAATTTTTTTTACAAATTTTATAAAATAAGGAATTACAGTTTTAACTTGTGTTTGTTGAAGCATTATTTCACTTACTAAAGTAAAATATTGTTTTTGTTTTTTTGTTAAATGTTTCCTCCAGGGTAAAATTCTCTTGTTATTATCATACCATTTCAGAATTTCTTTTGTTATACTTTGATTATTCATATGGAATTTAAAAATAATACTAAGCATAGATCTAAAACCATTCAAGGATTAAGATCATTTAAAAATACTTTGCCAAAAAACGTTAGAAAGATAATTAGTAAAAAAGGTCATATTTATTCAGAAACTCTTGATAACTGGAAGTATATTGTTGGTGATGATTTATTTAAGGTATGTTTTCCAAAATCATTTAAAAATTCAAATCGTTTTGCTCCAAGTTATTTGAGTATAATGGTAAAAAGAGGTCATGAAGTTGATTTGGAGTACTCAAAAAAATCTATATTAAAAAAGTTAAATAGTTATTTGGGCTATAATGCTGTAGAAAAATTGAAATTTATTTCTTTTGAGGGTGAAGATATTGAATTAAAAGAAAAAATTAGCAAAGATGCGACAAATAATGAGTATAAAGAAAAAATATCTAAGATAAAAAATAATAAAGTAAAAAAATCTTTAATAGAACTAAGTAAATATTTTAAGAAAAAATGAAAAAAATAATTTTTGTATTTTTAGTAATGTTTTTAAATTTTCAATCTGTTTCAGCAGATATGAAAGTCAAATCTTTACAAGAAGGAAATCCTAATGCCAAAGTAAGTATAATAGTTTATGAGTCTCTAACATGTGGTCACTGTGCAGATTTTCATACTAAAATATATCCAAAATTAAAAAATGATTTTATAGATAATGGTTTGGTTAAGATTGAATTTAGAAGCTTTCCTTTAGACTTGGCGGCATTAAATGCTTCAAAAATTGCACATTGTAAAAATGATGGAAAATCAGATCTTCTTCATTTTTTATATGAAAACCAAAAAAAGTGGGTTCAAGGTGAAAAAATAAAGGATATAAATAAAAATTTAAAAAATCTTATTTTAAAAAAAGATAGTAAATTAGATTTTGAGAACTGTATTGCTGACAAGAATATTGAAGATCATGTATTAAATGATCGAATCAGTGGTGCAAAAAAATACAATATTGAGGCAACCCCTACTCTGATAATCAATGATAAAAAGTTTGATAATCCTCATAACTATAAAAAATTAAAAAAAACTATAGAAAAACTGATATAAGAAGCGAATGGAGTTTAAAAAAATCCAACTTAATGGATTTAAATCTTTTGCTGAAAAGACAAATTTTTTAATTGAAGACGGTTTAACAGGAATAGTTGGGCCCAATGGTTGTGGAAAATCAAACATAGTAGAATCACTTAGATGGTGTATGGGTGAAACTTCTGCAAAAAGCATGAGGGGATCTGGAATGGAGGATGTAATTTTTTCTGGTACATCAAATAAACCATCAAAAAATATTGCAGAAGTTTCAATATCCCTTTCAAATGAAAATAAAGATGGGCCCTTTCAATATAAGGAACTGGATGAAATCCAAATAAGAAGAAAAATAGAAAAAGATAAAGGATCAAAATTTTATATTAATGATAAAGAAGTAAGAGCAAAAGATGCACAGATGTTTTTTGCAGATCTTTCTACTGGAGCTCATTCTCCGTCTATAATTAGCCAGGGAAGAATTGGTGCATTGGTCACTGCAAAACCTGTCGACAGAAGAGCTATAATTGAGGAGGCAGCTGGAATTTCAGGACTACATGCTAGAAGACATGAGGCAGAATTAAGATTAAACGCAGCTGAAAATAATTTAAAAAGAGCTGATGAGCTTAGAAGACAACAAGAAAAACAGCTGGCGGGTTTGCAAAAGCAAGCTGAAGAGGCGGCAAAATATAAACTGATATCGGATGAAATCAAAAAAATAGAGGCTGGTCTATATTATTTAAGGCTAAGAGATATTGAAAATGAAATAAATCTTGAAAATCAAATAAATAATGATGCTGAAAATGAAGTTAAAAAATTTAATGATGAGATTGAAAGTTTGGAAAAAGAAATCAATTTAGAAACTGAAAAAGTAAATCCAGTGAGAGATAAAAATATTGAAAATGTTTCAAAAATACAAAGGCTCAACTTAGAATTAAAAAATTTAGACGAAGAAAATTTAAGAATAACAGAAGAAATAGGTAACATAAAATCTTCTCTTAAAACAATTGATGAGGATATTGATAGAGAAAAAAGTATAGTGATAGATGCAAATTCCAACGAAAAAAGACTTAAGGAAGAAAAATATGAATTAATAGAGATTGATTCTAAATACTATGACACAGAAAAACAGTCCAGCGAAGACTTGGATAATGCAAAAAATAAATTAAACATTGAAATAGATAAAATTAAAGAATTAATAAATGAACAAAAAAATAATGAGGCAATTACTGTCCTTGATAATTTTAAAATAATCATAGAAGAATATGCTGATAGTTTCAGCAAAAATCAAAATATTAAAAAAGAATCTATTAAAAGAAGTGAAAGAATTAAAGTTATAGAAAAAGAAACAGAAAGCTGGAAAAATCTTTTAATGAACTCAGAAAAAATGATAAATGAACTTAGTGAAAGAAAACAAAAGTTAATAAATAAATTAGAAAAAATGGAAAAACAGCCACAATCTCAAGCAGAAAAAAAAGGACAAATTTCAGAAAGCTTACGATTGGCAGAAAAAGAAAAGAAAGAGAATGAAATAATTATAGAAGAAACGGATATTAAAGTCTCTAATTTGAACTCTAATTTAAACAAAACGAAAGAAGATACAATTCAAATAAGAGAAAGAAAAGCAAGTTCAGGTGCAACAATAGAAGGACTTAAAAAAAGAAAAAATGATTTATTGGACAGAGTACAAACTGAATTAAATTTAAATGAAAATAATATTTTAGAATTTTCAAACCTTGAAACAAATGAAGAATTTCCCGACGCTATAGAACAAGAAGAGTTATTAGATGAAAAAAAAAGAGCAAGAGATAAATTGGGATCTGTAAATTTAAGAGCTGATGAAGAAACAGAAAAATATGAAAATGAAATAAAAAAAATGGAACAAGACAGACAAGATCTTGTAACTGCAATTATTAAGTTAAAGGAAAGTATTAATGAATTAAATCAAAAAGGAAGGGAAAGACTTTTAGAAGCATTTGAAAAAGTTAATAGAAAATTTAATGAGGTATATACAAAACTTTTTAATGGTGGAAATGCAAAACTAGAATTGGTAGATTCTGATGATCCATTAGATGCTGGCTTAGAACTTTTGGTAAGCCCTCCAGGAAAAAGACTGCAATCAATTACATTGTTATCAGGAGGGGAACAAGCGCTTACAGCTTTATCACTAATATTTGCGGTATTTTTGAGTAATCCATCCCCTATATGTGTTCTAGACGAAGTTGATGCACCACTTGATGATGCAAATGTAACAAGATTTTGTAATCTTCTTTACGAATTAACAAAAATTACAAGTACTAGATTTATAATAGTAACCCATCACGCTTTAACTATGTCAAAAATGGATAGACTTTATGGAGTAACAATGCCAGAAAAAGGAGTTAGCCAGCTTGTTGCAGTTGACTTGCAAAAAGCTGAAAGTATGGTCGCTTAGATGCCTAATGACTCATTCAAGACTCGCCTAGAAATTGCAAAAAAAAAGATAAATAAAAACAAAAATAACCAAAAAAACCAGAAAAGTTCAAATTTTGGTGAAGCTTTTAAATTGAGTACGGAGCTAGTAGCCGCAGTTGCAGTTGGGACAATTATTGGGTTTATTTTGGACAATTGGTTTGGTACTAAACCTTGGTTAATTTTAATATTTTTTTTTGTTGGTGTAATTGCAGGAATATCAAATGTAATTAGATCTGCAAAGAATATGCAAAAGTAATTATTAGAGAATAAAAATGGCATCAAATCCAATGTATCAATTCAACGTATATAGAATTGGTCCAGAAATAAAAATAGGTGAAGTTGATTTATCATTTACAAACGCAAGTTTATTTATGGTTATTAGTTCTCTAGCAGTATTAATTGTATTTAATTTAGGTTCAAAAAAAAATTCTTTAATACCAAATAAAATTCAACTACTCGCTGAATTAAGTTATACCTTTGTATCCAAAATGATAAGTGATACGGCTGGCTCAAAAGCTAAACCTTATTTTGCATTCATATTTTCTTTGTTTATGTTTGTATTGTTTTGCAACATGTTTGGTATGATTCCTTATGCATTTACTGTAACAAGCCACATTATTGTTACTTTTGTTTTAGCGGCATTTATTTTTTTTGGAGTTACCATTATTGGCTTTACTAAACATGGCTTTGGGTACTTAAAATTATTTGTACCAAGCGGGGTTCCTGTTGTTCTTTTGCCATTAATAGTAGTAATTGAAGTGATTTCTTATTTGAGTAGACCGGTGAGCTTATCAGTTAGATTGTTTGCTAATATGATGGCAGGTCATACAATGATGAAAGTATTCGGAGGTTTTGTGATTAGCCTTGGAATAGTCGGTGGATGGTTACCGCTTGGCTTTTCGGTAGCACTAACAGGTTTGGAGATATTGGTTGCTTTTCTACAAGCCTATGTTTTTGCAATATTAACCTGCATCTATTTAAATGATGCATTAAATTTACACCATTAACAATTTATAGGAGGATATAATGGAACTAGAAGCAGCAAAGATGATCGGAGCAGGACTTGCGGCAATAGCTTTAGCGGGTGCTGGAGTAGGAATTGGTATTATATTTGGTAATTACCTTTCTGGAGCAATGAGAAACCCATCAGCGGCTCAAAAACAATTTCCAAACTTACTATTAGGTTTTGCATTAGCGGAAGCTACTGGTTTATTTGGTTTAGTTGTTGCGTTGATAATTTTATTTGCATTTTAATTAATGTTTTTAAGATTTTCTCAAATACTATTAATTTACTTTCTATTATTTTCTTATGTAGAAAGTGCTGAAAGTGGAGGAATGCCACAACTTAATCCTGAGTTTTGGTTTTCACAAATCTTTTGGTTAATAATTACTTTTGGAATAATGTTTATACTATTATCAAAATTAGTTTTACCAAAAATAAGTGAAAACCTGGAGGTAAGAAAAGCACAAATTTCAGAAAATATTGAAGCAGCTGAAAAACAGAGAGAAGAAAGTGATAAAAAATTGAAAGAATATGATCAATTAATTCTTGGTAGTAAAAATGAAGCAAAAGATTATTTTAGTAAAGCAAGAGAGAAAATATTAAAAGATGTGGATAAAAAAAGAGAAAATTTAGAAAAAGAAATCAACGAAGAAATAAATAAAGCAGAAAAAGAAATATTAGATTTAAAAAATAAATCTCCAGAAAAAATTAGAAAAATTGCGGCCGAAACGTCTTCGGATCTAATTAAACAGTTAATAGGAGTTGAGGTAAATAATAGCAGTATTTCGGCTATAGTTGAGGATGTAACAAGAAAAACAAATTAATTATGACTATTGATGCAACTTTTTGGGTAGCTATTTCTTTCTTACTTTTTATTGGATTATTAGTTTACTTCAAAATTCCACAAAAAGTAAACGAAACTTTAAATCAACTAATTTCAAATATAAAAAATGAAATTAATGAGAGTGAAAAACTTAGAAATGAGGCTAAGACGCTATTAGAAAATTCTCAGTCTAAATTAGATAGCGCAAGTGAAGAAACTAATAAGATAATAGAGCAAGCTAAAAAAGATAGTGAAAATTTAGTTATAGAAATAAATGAAAAATTTCATAAATCAGCAGAAATTAAAAAAAAATTGGCTGAAACAAAAATTACACAAATGAAAGAAGCTGCTATAAAAGAAATTAAAGATACCTCAATAAAAATAGCAGTGGATTCTGTTAAAAAAATAATTTCTACCTCGGTAGATAAAAATAAATTAGATGCAATTTTTGAAAAAGACTTAGAAGAAGCTAAAACTGAATTAAAAAAAATTAATTCATAGTAATTAAAAAAATATCTTACTTTATTATCAAAAAAAATATAAATTATTTATATGAATTCAATTGTTATTGGGTCTGGATTTGGTGGAATTGCTGCTGCTCTAAGATTAAGAGCAAAAAAGCACAGAGTTACATTAATTGAAAAGCAACCAGATCTTGGTGGAAGAGCAAGAGTATTTAGGAGAAATGGATTTACCTACGATGGTGGTCCAACAGTTATCACGGCACCATATTTGATTAATGAATTGTTTGAATTGTTCAAAAAAGATCCAAAAAATTACATTGAACTATCCCCACTTAAGGTTTGGTATCAATTTATCTTTGAAGACAAATCAAAATTTAATTATTCGGGCAATGAGATTGAGATGAAAAAACAAATAGAAGAAATAAACAAAGAAGATGCTGAAGGCTATGAAAAATTAGTAAATTTTACAAAAAAAATTTTTGATAAAGGTTTTACAGAGCTTGCAGATGTTCCATTTGATAAACCATTAGTAATGATGCAACAATTACCAGCATTATTAAAACTTAAAAGTTATAAATCAGTTTATTCATTAGTCTCGTCATATGTAAAAAATGAAAAATTAAGAAGAATATTAAGTATGCATCCTCTTTTGGTTGGTGGAAATCCTTTTACAACAACTTCTATTTATGGGTTAATTTTATACTTAGAAAAAAAATGGGGCATTCATTATTCAATGGGTGGAACTGGAAATATTATAAAAGGTTTTGAAAAATTGATGAATGAAGTCGGTATAGAAATAATAAAAGGACGTGAAGTAAATAAAATTATTACAGATGGAAATAAAATTACTGGTATTCAACTTGATGACCAAACTAAAATTGGTGCCAATAATGTTATTTGTAATGCTGACCCACCTGCAGTTTATGAAAAAATGTTAAATGGAAATACAAATAATCCGTTATTGTTTAAATGGAAAAAAAATAGAATGGAATATTCAATGGGACTATTTGTTTATTATTTTGGTACCAAAAAAACTTATGAAGACGTAGAACATCATACAATAAAATTTGGTAATAAATACAAAGAGCACCTTGATGATATATTTGATAATAAAAAGCTAAATAACGATATAAGTTATTATCTTCATAGACCATCTGCTACTGATAAATCTATGGCTCCTGAAGGACAGGATTGTTTTTATGTTCTAATTCCAGTTCCAAATAATCAATCAAAAATTGATTGGTCTATTGAAGGTGAAAAAATGAAGAATTTAGTAATTGATAAGATGGAAAAAGATTTAATGCCAAATCTTAGAGAAAATATTGTTGAAGATTTTTATTTAACGCCAGATTACTTTGAAAAAGAACTTAATACTAAATATGGTTCTGGTTTTTCAATACAGCCAAAATTTTCACAATCAGCTTACTTTAGATTTCACAATAAATCAGAAATTTATGATGGTCTTTATTTTGTAGGAGCAGGAACGCATCCAGGAGCAGGCGTCCCCGGTGTTCTATCGTCAGCTAAAGTATTGGATAAAATAATTTAATGTCTAATGTAAACTACCTAGCTCAATTTGCTAAATCATTTAATTGGGCTGGTTTTTTTTTACCAAAAAATGTTTACCAAGATTGTTCTAAGTTATACGCATTTTGTAGAGTACTGGATGATTTAGTTGATGAAAGATCTAACTTAGAATTAAGAGAAGAAAGATTTAATGAAATTAAAAATATTTATAAAAAAACTTATGAAATAGATAATAATGGTAGAAAAATATTAAACCAAAATGAACATGGATTAATTGTAAACAATATGATTGACCTCGCATATAATAACAATATTAAACGAATTATTTTAGATGATTTAATTGAAGGTGTTGGCTCAGATTTAAAACAAAAAGTTTATTTAAGAACAGTAAAAGATTTATTGGTTTATTCATATAGAGTAGCTGGAACAGTTGGTTTAATGATGGCTAAAATACTAAATGTAAATGATACGAGATCTTTAAAGGGAGCTATAGATTTAGGTATTGCAATGCAACTTACTAATATAGCAAGAGATGTTATTGAAGATAAGAAAATGAATAGACAATATATTAAACCTGATTTTGAAAATATTGAAGCAACGTTGAAACTGGCAGATATGTTTTATGAAAGTTCATATACTTCAATTAAGAAAATTCCATTCAAATATAGATTTGCAATAATTGTAGCCAGGAGAGTTTACAGACAAATTGGAAGAAAGATTATACAAAAAAGAAATATGGAGAATTATGAAAAATCAGGAAAAATTTATGTTAATAATTTTGGAAAAATATATCAAACAATTCTATCTTTATTTGATTTAATGTTTCTGTATTTAAAAGATGTAGAATCTCATCAGAGAATAAAAGAGCATGAAATTATAAGAGAGGAGATAAACTTAGATGAAAGAATTTGATTATATTATTTTAGGCGGTGGTTGCGCTGGCTTATCCTTGGCTTATGAGCTTGATACAAGTGAAAAATTAAATAATAAAACTTTAGCTATAGTTGAAACTAGAGATGAATATAAAAGAGACAAAACATGGTCATTTTGGAAAGTTACTAATCATAATTTTGATGACTGCGTTATCAAAAGTTGGAATAATTTTTCTGTCAACTCTAAATTGGGATCACATGAAGTTATAAATAAAGAGTATCCTTATCAAACTATAGACAGTGGTTTGTTTTATAAAAAAGTCTTAAATGAATTAAAACAAAATAAAAATATTCAATTTTTTAAAAATACAGATCAATTAAACTTAGATAATTCATTTATATTTAATAGCATTCCATTAAAAGCAAATTATCAAGCAAATCTTTGGCAACACTTTAAAGGTATAGAAATCGAAACTCAGAAAGATATTTTTGACGATGAAATTTTTAATTTAATGGATTTTGATTGTGATCAAAGAGATAATGTGCACTTTTTTTACACCTTACCTTTTTCAAAAAATAAGGCTTTAATAGAAACAACTTGGCTATCAAAAATGGATGATAAAACATTAATTGATTACGATATTCAGCTAGAAAAATATATCAAAGAAACTCTTAAAATAAAAAATTATAAAATTAATTATCAAGAAGAAGGAGCTATACCTTTATTCTATCCATCAATTAAATCAGAGAAAAATAGGATTAACATAGGATCTGCTGGAGGTATGACCCGTTTAAGTACAGGATATACTTTTCTTAATATCCAAGATCAAAGCAAATATATAACTAATAATATTGAAAAAATTCAAGATATGAAAGCTTACCATATTGGAAAAAAATACGAGTTTCTTGATAATGTATTTTTAAATGTTTTGAAAAATAATCCAGATAAAATGCCAAAAATATTTTTAAATATGTTTAAAGCATCTTCCAAAACAGTTATAAAATTTCTATCAAATAAAAGTAATATTTTTGAGGATTTAGGAATAATTTTAAAAATGCCAAAATGGATGTTTATTAAAAATATTTTTTAAATTAGATGAATAAAATAAATTATTATCATTCATTAATTTTTTTTAATTTATGTATATTATTATCAGCATTTGAATTTTTAAGAGATAATAGTTTACTTATTTTATCTTTATTTCTTATATTAAGTTTAGGTATTTCACACGGAGCTTTAGATCATATAAAAGGAAAAAAATTATTAAAACTTCTAAATTATAAATCTACATCAACATTTTATATTTTATATGTTTTAGTTGGATTAAGTGTAATTCTATTATGGCTATTATTTTCTAAAATTTTATTATTAATTTTTTTAATTGTTGCATCATATCATTTTGGCAAAGAAGACTCAGAATTTATAAATGGTAAATCTAATCTTGAATTAGTTTACTTTTTTAAAGGATCTCTGGTGATAACGGCCCCATTGTTATTTCATAAAACTGAAACTCTAGATATTTTCGATAATTTAAATTTTGATATTTTACAAAGTTTATTTGCATCGAATGAATTTTTATATGTATTTATAGCAACTAGTTTATTTGCAAATATTATTATTTCATTAAATAAAAACATTGAAATTAAGTCATTACTATTAATGGATTTTATATCCATCCTACTACTAAACTATTTCTTGAATCCAATTTTAGCATTTACAATTTATTTTTGTTTTTTACACTCTATTAGACATTCATTTAAATTGTCTAATGAGCTGGATAAAAAAAGTTTTATTAAAGGATTTAAAGAATTTTTAATAAAAGCAATGCCATTAACTATTTTAACTGCTATTTTATTCTTAATTTCTCTATTTTTTTTAAGTAATTTTTACTTTTTAGATAATGCTATATCAAAAGTAATATTTATTGGTTTGGCGTCTTTAACCTTTCCACATATATTGCTGGAATATTTTTTAGAAAAAAATGAAAAACAAAGAAATTAAAATTTTACTTGCTGCACCACGTGGTTTCTGTGCTGGTGTAGAACGAGCTATTGAAATTGTAAAAAAAAGTATCAGTAAATATGGGGCACCAGTCTATGTAAGACATGAAATTGTTCACAATAAACATGTAGTTGATGGTCTAAAAGAAATTGGTGCTATTTTTGTAGAAGAGCTAGATGAGATAAAAGATAAAACTAGACCAGTAATTTTTTCTGCTCACGGTGTGCCAAAAAAAGTTCCTATTGAAGCAGAAAGTTTTAAAATGGAATATGTCGATGCAACATGCCCACTAGTATCAAAGGTTCATAGAGAAGCTGAAAATTTAAATAAAAATGGGGTACAAATATTATTAATTGGCCACAAAAATCATCCAGAAGTTATAGGAACTATGGGTCAAATTCCAGAAGGACAAATAGATCTAATAGAAAATATTGATGATGCTAACAATTATGAAAACAAATCTAATAAGAAGTTAGCTTTTGTTACTCAGACAACCCTGTCCGTCGATGATACAAAAGAAATTATATCAGCTTTAAAGAAAAGATTTCCAGAAATTAGAGAACCAAAAAAAGAAGATATCTGCTACGCAACCACAAATAGACAAGCTGCTGTTAAAAAAATTGCAGAAAAATGTGAGATGTTTTTTGTTATTGGAAGCAGAAATTCATCTAACTCTTTAAGATTAGTAGAAGTTGCAAAAAACTCTGGATGCACAAATTCAAGATTAATTCATTCTGAAAGTGCTGTACCTTTTGAGGAAATTGAAAAATACAAAATTATTGGAATTTCGTCGGGAGCCTCTGCGCCAGAAATATTGGTTGATAACTTTATAAATAATTTAAAAAAAGAATTTACAGTAGTGATAGAAGAAATAGAAATAGTTAAAGAAAATATAACATTTAAAATTCCAGGAAAATTAAACTAGATGGCAATTTATACAAAAATTTCTTCGAAAGATATTATATTAATTGAAAAAAATTATAATTTAGGAAAAATAGTTTCTTTTAAGGGTATTAAAAAAGGAATTGAAAATACTAATTATCTTTTAAAAACAAAAGACAAAAAGTTCATACTTACACTTTTTGAAAGAAGGGTTCATAAAAAGGATTTGCCTTTCTTTATGAATTTAATGGATAAATTAAGTAAGTTTAAAATTAATTGTCCAAAACCTCAAAAAAATAAAAGGGGAAGTTTTTTAATTAAAATTAAAAACAAAACTGCCTCTATTGTTTCCTTTGTTGAAGGAAAGGATAAATTAAAATTAAACCCTAAAAACTGTTACGAAATTGGTAAAAATATTGCTAAATTTCACAGAGCTTCTAAAAAAATTAAACTTTATAGAAAAAATTCTTTATCTTTAAAAGATTGGCCAAAATTATTAAATAAAATTGGAAATAAATCCAAAATTATAAGCCCCAATTTAAATAGTTTAATGAAAAATAGTCTCCTACAAGTAAAAAATAAATGGCCAAAAAATTTACCTTTTGGAATTATTCATGCTGATTTATTTATTGATAATATCTTTTTTAAGAAAAATAAATTTCATGGATATATAGACTTCTATTTCGCATGTAATGATTTTTTAATTTACGAAATTGCTATTTGTATAAATGCGTTATGTTTTGATAAAAAAAATAATAAATTCATATTTAATAAGAAAAAATCAAAAAATCTTATCAGGGGTTATTCAAAAATAAGAAAATTATCTGATAAAGAGAAAAAATCTCTAAATGTCCTGTGTAAAGGAGCGGCACTTAGGTATTTATTAACAAGAACTTATGATTACTTAAATACTCCAAAAAGTGCTGTTATTAAGATAAAGAATCCGAGGGAGTATATCCAAAAACTTAAAGTACATAATCAATTTAACAATTTTAAAAATTATTATAATTAAATGATTAAAATTTATACTGATGGTTCTTGTTTAGAAAATCCAGGAAATGGTGGGTGGGCAGCAATAATAATTGATGATGAAAAAAAAACTCAGATTAAAGGAAGCAAAAAAAATACTACAAATAATCAAATGGAGTTGCTTGCTCCTATTGAAGCATTAAAAAAAATTCCCAAAGGTAGCAAAGTTCAAATTTTTACAGACTCTAAATATGTAAATTCAGGAATAACAGAGTGGATACATAATTGGAAAAAAAATGGATGGAAAACTGCAGACAAACAACCAGTTAAAAATAAAGAACTTTGGGAAGAGTTAGATCTTTTAGCTAGTCAATTTGAAATAAGTTGGAATTGGGTAAAAGCACATTCAACAGATGAATTAAATAATGAAGTCGATTTGATTGCTAGAGAAGCTGCAAATTTATAAAATATATAAAATAAAAATATGCAATATTTTTTTGCTCCAGTAATTGTTTTGATTGTATTCGTGCTTATCATGATGATGGTTTGAGATACACTTTATCATTTATCTCTCATTAAATACCATGCAGTACTCTCCAGTTTCAACAATTGTAAAGCCAAACGGACCTTGATCAACTTCTTCCATAATTAAATTGTGCATACATAATGTTTCCGCATATTCATACCAAATACCAATAAGAAATTCACACTCACCAGCAAAACATGTTGCCATGTCAGAGTAGGCATTGTTAGTTAATAACAAGCTCAGAACCACAATCCCTAAAAGCTTTTTCATAATCAACACCCCTTCTTAATTTAAATATTTATCTAAAGTTTTTTTATCTGAAACAACTATAAAATCATCATATTGAATCGATTGTCTTGGATAACCAATGCCTAATGGATCGGAGTCTCTATAGGGACCTATTCTAATATGTGATCCAGTATAGTTAGCTTTTTTCCAATCCCAAGTTATACCTGAATAATTTAAAACTAATTCATCATTTATATATACACGTATAAAACCATCATCTGACTTTGAGTTTTTTATACCAAATTTATATGTATTCCATTGACCATGAATTTTTTTAAAAGATCTTGGAAAATTTATGTCTGCAGCTGAAGAAGTTAATTCCCGAGCATATTTAGAAAATTGATTTCTAATTTTGAAAGTATATAATTCATATTTATCACCTTTTTTATAAAACTTATTTGAAACTCTATGAGTGAACGCTTCTGATTTATTATATTTAATTTTTGCTATTCCGCCTGTATCACCTCCAATATCAATTAAATCCCCGTTTTCATAAAAATGTATGGAAACTAATGGACTTTTCTTCATATCTTTAAATTGATTTTTAAACTGAGTCACTAAAAGTCTATCATTTATATGGTCAAAGCTTTCTGGGAATCTCATTCTAAATCCATACCATATTTCTTTGTTTAAAGTTTTTTTTGGTTTTACTTCAAACTCTGCTCTTTCTGTGTTAACCCATGTTCCACAACATTTATTCCAACCATGTTCAACGGAAATTTCTAAAAATTTATTTCCATTTGCGTCTTGTTTAATTTTAAAAGGCTTTTTTCCTGATCCCTTGTCATTAATATGATATTTTTTTAAATTTATTTTTCCTAAAGTTTGATCTTCAAAATTTTCATAAAAATTCCAGGGTGATTTAGTTTTTTTATCTACATAATTTGGAACGGGTACTTTTTCCCATGCGTACAAATTGTTAGTGGGGAAAAATATCAAGATAAAAGAAAGGTAGAAAGATAGTTTTTTCATTTTCTCTTTTATTTAAAGTTTACTTTTAACAAAGCTTTTTACTTCTTCTGTATTATTTTTTAATACTTGAAAATTCTCATCTTTTTCAAGCACATGTTGAAGTTCTTCTGGTAATTTTTTATGCTTATTTATTGCTTTATTTGTGGCGTCTGGAAATTTACATGGATGTGCTGTTGATAAAACAACACAATCATTAAAAGATAGTTTTTTTGCAGCCCCTACTCCAACCGCCGTATGAGGATCTAATATTATATTATTTTCTTCATGATTTTTTTTAATAATATCTAATGTTTCTTGTTCATTACAACTTTCGGATAAAAAATCCTTTTGAATTACATCTAAATTATTCTTTTCAATTTGATAAGAATTTTGCTTAATTTTTTTCATAATTTCTTCTGTTTTTTCAGAATCTGAATTATTTACATAATAAATTAATCTTTCAAAGTTACTTGCTAATTGAATATCCATACTCGGTGACAATGTTTCTTTAACTTCTTTTGAAACATAATCCCCTTTTGAAATTGCTCTATGTAAAATATCATTTTCGTTTGTTGCAACAATTAATTTATCAATTGGCAATCCCATATTCTTTGCAAGATAACCAGCAAAAACATCACCAAAGTTCCCTGTTGGAACAGAAAAAGAGATAGTTTCTTTGCCTAATTTAAAATATGAGTAAAAATAATATACTGCTTGAGCAATAATTCTTGTCCAATTTATTGAGTTCACGCCTGACATATTTATAGATTTAGAAAACTCTAGATCAGAAAACATTTGTTTTACGATATTTTGACAATCATCAAAGTTTCCATCAATTGCAATATTGAAAACATTATTTTCTTCAACAGTGGTCATTATTTTTCTTTGAACAGAAGAAATTTTGTTGTTTGGATGTAATACAAATATATTTAAATTAGATTTTCCTTTGATTGCATCTATTGCTGCCGCGCCAGTATCTCCTGAAGTTGCAACAACTATATTTATTTTTTTATCATTTTTACTTAGATAATAATCATATAAATTACCAATGAATTG
This sequence comes from uncultured Pelagibacteraceae bacterium, assembly GCA_902577625.1. Taxonomy (GTDB): domain Bacteria; phylum Pseudomonadota; class Alphaproteobacteria; order Pelagibacterales; family Pelagibacteraceae; genus Pelagibacter. The sequence continues at coordinate 13,632 of CACGZX010000010.1, read as the reverse complement.
CATTGCAACATCTTTAAATGCCAATGTTGGACCGTGAAATAATTCTAATAATTTTGTTTCTCCAACATTTGAAAGTTTAACCACTTCTTTTTCTCTAAATGTTGAATATGATTTTTTAATTAAAGATGAAAGTTCTTCTCTTGAGATAAAATCTCCTGAAAATTGGCTTATTATTTCAGTAGATAATTCATTATAATTTAAGTTTTTGAGTTTTGATAGTTCTGCTGAATTATATTTTTTTATCGATTTTGGAACATAAAGACCCCCATCATCAGCAAGTCCTTTTAAAAAAACTTCTCCAAAACTGTATTCTTTTTCTTTACTTCTTGTGCTTATATATTTCATCTAGGGTACTCATAAACACTCTAGCGGAATTTTTTTGAGGCGCAATCCTTAAATTAAACTATCGATTAAGAATAATACAAAAATTAAAAATAAATATAAAATTGAATATCCAAAGACTTTTTTTGCTTTATTTAAATCAAATTTATCTTTTTTAAATTTATATAGATCGTAACAGATGTAAATATAATAAAAGGTAAGTGCTAAAGAACTGACAAGAAACATTTTACCAGTAAAACCTATGATATATGGCAATATAATCACGGGTAGCATAAACAAAGAATAAACAAATATTTTTTTCTTTGTTTCTTCAATTCCATTTGTAATTGGAAGCATTGGAATATTCGCCTTTGAATAATCTTCAGCTTTATAAAGACTTAAGGCCCAAAAATGAGATGGTGTCCAATAAAATATAATTAAAAAAAATGTTATAGGTTCAATCGTTAAAGAGTTTGTTGCAATGGTCCAGCCTATAACTGGAGGCAAAGCTCCTGAAGCTCCACCAATAACAATGTTCTGAGGTGTTTTTCTCTTTAACCAAATTGTGTAAACAAAAAGATAAAAGGCAATTGTTACTAATAGCAAAAATGCCGATAAAAGATTTGAAAAATAATAAAGTCCACAAACTGAAATAATTGATAGAGCCACACCAAATATCAAAGCATGATCTCTATTGATTTTTCCAGTTGGTATTGGTCTAAGACAAGTTCTTGTCATTAGTTTATCCAAGTCTGCCTCATACCACATATTAAGTGCTCCAGCTGCACCTGCTCCTATGGTAACAAAGAAAATACTTATTAATGAATCAAATAAAGGAATTGTAGTTTGTGAAGTTAATAATCCAACAGCACAAGTAAATATAACCAAAGACATAACCCTTGGTTTCATTAATAACAATAAAGATTTTAAATAAGATGAAGTATTTAAAAATACTGAGTTTTTATTTTTTGAAGTAATAGTAGTCAAAACTAATCTACATTCAGGCTAACAAATACAACTAATAAAATTACACCAATAATAAGAATATGATTGCCTAAATCAAAAATTCCTACTTTTGAATTTTTCTTATCAATTAATCTTCTACTTAGTGGAAGGTTGTCATAAGGATTAATTTTTATTTCTGATGCTTGTTCTTCTTTTTCATTTTCTACTTTTACTGAAAAACCGAACCATGTTAAATAAATGAATAGTAAGAAAAAAATTAAAAAACCAGCTAGTATAGTATATCCATCCATAAATTATTATCCTCCTACAACAAAATAAAAAAATCTAGTAAAAACAGTATATTCAAATTCTGCAACCATAAGAAATATAAAACAAGCAATCGCAGTCATTGGCCATAAAAGAACATTAACTAAAGCATACCTTTCCCAATATAAATGCATAAAAAAAGCCATAATCAATCCAGCTTTTAAAAACATAAAAAATAAAATTAAAGACCATCTAAGCATACCTTGGAATTGGTACCAATCAACCATGTATGAAAAGAAGCTTAATACAAATAATAAACCCCATATCCAAAGATATATTCCAATCTTATGTGTTGATGTTTGTTCTTGTTTTTTTGTTTTGTCCATATTTCAATTTACCACAAATAAAAGAATGCAAAAATAAATACCCATACTAAATCTACAAAGTGCCAATATAAACCTAAGATTTCAATTTCAACATAGTCACCTTTCATTGTTGTAAACCAGCCTCTTTTACCTTCATCGTAATGACCTGCAAAAGTTTTATAAGCATAAATAAAAAGGAAAATTACGCCTATTGAAACGTGAGTACCGTGAAATCCAGTTATCATGAAGAAAAAAGATCCAAATTGTGGTGCACCAAAAGGGTTTTCCCAAGGTCTTACGCCTTCGTGAATTAATTTACCCCATTCAAAGGCTTGCATACCAACAAAAGTAAGTCCTCCAATAGCTGTGGCTAATATAAGCCATCCACACATTTTTTTATTTTTTTCATAACCATATTTTACTGCAAGAGCCATAGTTCCACTGCTTGTGATTAATACAAATGTCATTATAGCAATAAGTAATAAGGGAACATCTACCCCAAATACATGTAATCCAAAAACTTCACTTGGATTAGGCCAATCAATTATAGTTGATCCTCTACCCTTCATGTATGATATTAAAAAACAACTAAATATAAATGTATCACTTAATAAGAAGATCCACATCATTGCTTTTCCCCAATGAACGCCTTTAAACATGGTTTGATCAGAACCAGTGTCCTTTGCCATTCCTTTAAAGCCAGGTTTAAGTTCGTAGCCTTCTATTTTAAAATCAGACATGATTTAATATTTATGTTTTTTCTACTTTCGTATGTGCCACTTCACTTGGTGGTGTAGTTTGAGTTATAAAATCTTCTTTTGCTCCAGGAACACTATAATCATAAGCCCATCTATGAACTGTTGGAAGTCTATCTCCCCAATTACCATGTTCAGGCGGAACTGTTGGGGTTAACCATTCTAATGAGCAAGCTTGCCAAGGATTATGTCCAGCGGGTTTCCCTGTTTTTAAAGTTTTAATAATATTGTAAATTAAAATAAATTGTGCAGCTCCAACTATAAAGGCTGCTATACTAATAAATTCATTCATTCCGACAGCCGATGTTACATATGGGCTATCATACATTTCGAAATATCTTCTAGGTACTCCAATAAATCCTAAATAGTGCATTGGGAAATAAATTGAATAAGCGCCTAAAAAAGTTAACCAGAAATGCCATTTTCCTAATTTTTCATCTAAGAATCTTCCAGCTACTAAAGGAAACCAGTGATAAACAGCTCCCATAATTACCATAAGTGGTGCAATACCCATTACCATGTGAAAGTGCGCAATAACAAAGTAAGTATCTGACAATGGAACATCTACACTAACATTTCCTAAGAAAATTCCTGTAATTCCACCGTTTACAAAAGTAACAATAAAACCTAAACACCATAACATAACTGTATTAAGTCTAATATTTCCTCTCCAAAGAGTTAAAATCCAGTTATAGACTTTCATTGCTGTAGGGACGGCTATAATGAGAGTGGTAGTGGCAAAAAAGAATCCAAACCAAGGATTCATTCCACTAACATACATGTGGTGTGCCCATACAAAAAAGCTCAGTGCACCTATACCAACTATTGCCCAAACCATCATTCTATAACCAAATATATTTTTTCTAGCGTGAACAGAAATTAGATCTGAAATTATCCCAAATGCAGGTAGTGCAACTATATAAACTTCAGGGTGTCCAAAGAACCAAAATAAATGTTGAAAAAGAATAGGACTTCCGCCACCATATTCTAAAACTTCTCCTGCTTTTAAAATTGTTGGCATGAAAAAGCTTGTTCCAAGTACATTGTCTAAACTCATCATTAATGCACCTACCAACAATGCTGGGAAAGCTAACATTGCTAAAACTGTAGCTGTAAAAATTCCCCACACTGTTAAAGGCATTCTCATTAATGTCATTCCTCTTGTTCTAGCTTGAAGTACAGTGATTAAATAGTTTAAGCCTCCCATAGTAAACCCAGCTACAAATAAAATTAACGATATACACATTAACATTATTCCCCATCCTGAACCTGGTGTTCCTTCTAAAATTGCTTGCGGAGGATAGAGTGTCCAACCCGATCCTGTTGGTCCTCCTGGAACAAAAAAGCTTGCTAATAAAACTCCAACTGCAACAAAAAAACTCCAAAAACTCACCATGTTAAGATATGGGAAAACCATATCTCTTGCTCCAACCATCAATGGTATTAAATAATTTCCAAATCCACCTAGAAAAAGTGCAGTTAAAAAATAAACTACCATTATCATTCCATGCATAGTAACAAATTGATAATAATGCTCTGCAGTCATAAAAGGAGCTAATCCTGGAAAGCCTAATTGTAAACGCATTAACCAAGAAAGAATTAAACCAATTATTCCTGTAAAAGTTGCTAAAAGAAAATATTGTACTCCAATAACTTTTGCATCCTGGCAAAAAATCCATTTAGTTATAAAGCTATGTCCGTGATATAAGTCTTGATCTGCAACTTCTGCAGGTCTAACATAATCTGCATCCGCTCCGATACCCGAACCGCCACCTGAAATAGCTTCTGAGGATTGAGCTTGTATTGTTTTGTTATCGTTAAAATCTTCTGACATCTGTTTCCTTTATATATTTTTTACCATTTAATTTATTTTTTTGCCAATTTTGTTTTTTCGTCTTCTAAAATCTTTTGTTTTGCTATTAAATCTGAAAATGTTTCTTGTTGTTGAAGCCAATTATCATAGTCTTGTTTATCTTGTACTTCTACACCGCCTCTCATAGCATAATGCCCAACTCCACAATATTCAGCACACAAAACTTCAAACTCTCCAGTTTTATTAGGCTCAAACCAATAATAAGTTACAATTCCAGGTACTGCATCCATTTTTGCTCTAAATTGAGGAACATACCAATTATGAAGCACATCAACTGATCGCAATAATATTTTAACTGGTCTATTATTTTCTAAATTAATTATATCACTTTGAATCATTACATCATCATTTCCGAAAGGATCATCTAAGTTAATTCCAAAAGGATTATCGTCATTTATATTAACTACCTTTGTAGTTCCTAATTTTCCGTCTTCACCTGGCAGCCTATATTGCCATCCCCATTGCCATGCCATTACATCTATCTCAATTGCATTTTTTGGTACATTAACATACTGATTCCAGATTATTAATCCTGGAGCTAAAAGAGCTGCAACACCTATCGTTGTTGCCCAAGTGAGTATTTTTTCTAATTTTTTATCTTCAGGTTTGTATTCTGCTTTTCTTTCTTTTTTATAAGAAAATTTAAATACGCAGTAAACCATGAAAAGACAAACAGCTATAAAAACCCCTCCACCAATCCAGAATGTTAAAGTAATGGTATCATCCATTCCTCCCCAGTTTGAAGCAACATCTGTCCAATACCATGGAGTAAAAATATGGAACAATACTGATCCAAGAATTACTAAAAAGAATATAATACCTACGTGCATAACAGCCTATATAGAATAAATATCATATAAAAACCTATGACAAAATGTCTTAAGAATCTGTCAAAATATCAAATATAACGTTGATTATATGCTCGGAAAAATCGAAATTTTAGCTGTTATTCTAATACTGGTTTTATTATTTTATTTTGTCATTTCTTTAGGTGCAGGAGCATTTTCAAAAAAGGAAACTAATTCAAGAACTAAAAAATATTTGAAGTCTGTAAATATATTGCTCTCAATAATAGCGGTCGTTGGTGTAATATTGGTTTTGTTTTTATAGATTAGTTTAAGAGATTAATTCTTTACACCATGCAATTACTGAATCGTTGTAAATAAACATAATTGCAAAAAATACTATCCAAACAATAAATAAAAATAACCAATAAAGTGATAAGGCTTGTAGATTGCTTTTTTCTTTAGTGTAATCTTCTTCTTTTAATTTAAATATTCTTGAGCTTATTTTTCCCCAAAAAAATAAACCACCCAATAAATGTAAACCATGCAACGCAGTAAAGATATAAAATGAAGAAAAATAGTTATTTGTTGAAACAAAGTGGCCTTGATTCATTAATTGATACCAAAAAATAATTTGTAAGAATAAAAATAAATAACTTAAAGCCCCTACAGAAATTATGTTATTTTTTAATTTATTTGTTAAATTATTTTTTAAATCTTTACTTATTTTGTTAAAAAAATAAGTAACAAAAACTAAAACTAAAGTATTAATCCAAAGTAATTTATTTTTTAAAATAAATGTTGTGTCTTGTTCTGGTGGTATTGAATAGAGATAAGCTGTAAATATTAAACTAAAAATCGCTGTACTTATCCCAAATATAATAATCACAGCTGACAATTGATTAGTAACACCAAAAGTTTTGCCTACATGCTTATTATCAATCAAAGCCTGGCTTTCTTCCCAAGGTTTTTCTAAAAGTGTGCCAAATAGTTTCTTTATAATTGAGGACATGATATTTATATAATTATTAATTAATATATTACAACAATGAATTTAAAAACTTCAATAACAATTATTATAGGTTGTCTGGTAATTTTTCTGTTTGTTATGTTACCTATATTCTTATCTATAGAAAAAAGAGAAGATGAATTTGTTAAGAAATTTCAAGGATCTGCATTCTCGTTAAATGATGTAAATAATGACATAATTACAGAGTCTTCTTTTGAAGGACCTTTAACTGCAATATTTTTTGGTTTTACTAATTGTCCAGATGTATGTCCAATGACACTTAATAATTTAGATTTAGCCATAAAAAATTTAGATCAAGAAAAAAAAAATAAATTTAAAGTTTTTTTTGTTAGTATTGATCCAGAAAGAGATAGTCCTGAGGTAATAAAAGATTACTTAAATACATTTGAAAATAAAATCTACGGAATTACTGGAGATCCAAAAAAAGTATTTCTTATGTCTAAATCTTGGGGAGTTCTGTCAGAAAAAATATTTTCTGAGGATGGAAACTATTTAATTAATCACAGCTCATCTATAATTTTATTAAAGGATGGAAAATATCTTAGTAGAATAAGTCACCACGCTGATTACGAGGATATTTTTAAAAATATAAATAAATATCTAAGATAATAAATTAAAACTTATTATTGATATCATTGAAATTGCGGCAGTTTCAGATCTTAAAATATTATCATTTATTTTAAGTGGTATTATTTTTTTCAATTTCGAAATATTTTCTCTTTCTCGCACTGAAAAATCACCCTCAGGACCTATAAGAATACACAATGGTTCTTTATTTTTTAGGTCTAACTTTTTGTTATTTGTATTTAAATCTCCAAATATTATATTTGTATTTCGATTTGATTTTAAGAAAGTATCAAACTTTGTAAGTTTATCTAAAGAAGGAACTTTTAATCTATTGCTTTGTTCAGATGCTTCAATAATAATTTTGTTAATTCTCTTTTCATTTAATTTTCTAACAACAGTTCTTTCAGTTAATATTGGAATAAATCTAGTAATGCCAATTTCAGTTGCTTTTTGGATCATCAAATTCAAATAATTAAGTTTAATTGGCGCAAAGGCTAACCAAATTTCTTTTTCATTTTCAGCAGATCTTAATTTTTTAGTAACTGTAAATTCAACAATGCCCTTATTAATATCAAGTACTTTTGCTTCCCATTCTCCACTTTGATTAAATAATGAAAAGCTTTCACTTGTTTTTATTCTCATCACTTTTGATAAATAGTGCGATTGAGACTTGTCTAATATAGAGTTTAAATTTAATGATAAACTTTCTTTAAAAAATAATCTAATATTACTCATCTATACAAGTTAATTTATGAAAAATATTAAAGCAATAATTTTTGATGCTTACGGAACTTTATTCGATGTTAATTCAGCGGCAGAAAAGTGTAAAAGTAAAATAGGTGATAAATGGGAAAATTTTGCAAATTTTTGGAGAAAAACTCAATTAGAATATACTTGGTTAAGAAGTCTAATGGATAGACATAAAGATTTTTGGCAAATAACAGAAGATAGTCTAGATAAATCTATGAAAGCTTTCAAAATAGATATCGAAATGAAAAATGAACTATTAAATTTATATAAAGTTTTATCGCCCTACCCAGAAGTAAAAGAAACTTTAGAAAAACTTAAAGAAAAAAAATATAAATTAGCAATACTATCAAATGGAACTCCAGACCTCCTTAACGAACTAGTTAAAAGTAATAATCTGCAAGATTTATTTGATGATATTTTTTCAATAGAAGAGGTAAAAATTTATAAACCAAGTTCGAAGGTTTATGGGATGCCAATTAAAAAATACAATATAAAATGTGAGGAAGTTGCTTTTTTAAGTGCAAATACTTGGGATGTTTCTGGTGGTGGAAATTATGGATTTACGTCTGTTTGGGTAAATAGAAATAATAATATATTTGATAATCTTGATTATAAACCAAAAAATCAAATTACTGGACTAAATCAACTACTTGATATTTTGTAAAAAAAAACTAATTAAGAAACCAATATGATAAATTTAGTAGACCTAATTGGAAGAATTTTTATTTCAGCATTATTTCTTTTGAATGGAATTTTTAAAATAAGTAACTACGAAGGAACTATTGGTTGGATGGAAAGTTTTGGTGTGCCAGGAATGTTCCTGGTTCCAGCAATAATTTTAGAAATAGCTGGTCCAGTTTTGATCATTATTGGTTATAAAACAAGGTTAGCTGCTGGACTATTAAGTTTATTTTGTATAGCTACTGCATTTATATTTCATAATGACTTTGCTGACCAGATGCAGTTTACTTCTTTCTTAAAAAATATTGCTCTTGCTGGTGGCTTTTTAATTCTATTTGTAAATGGAGCTAAAGGTATAAGTTTGGATAACAAATTTATAAAATAAAATGTCAAACATTGAAATAAAACAAATTATTAAACCAATTCTAGCTTCTGATGGCGCTGGAGTGAAGTTAAAGAGAAGTATTGGAGTTGAACCAAACTACTTTGATCCTTTTTTAATGCTAGATGAGTTTGGTTCTGAAAACAGTGAAGATTATATTGCAGGTTTTCCTCCACATCCTCATAGAGGTATTGAAACAGTCACTTATATGCTGCAAGGTGATTTTGAACACGAGGACAGTACTGGTGCAAAAGGCAGAATGTCTTCAGGCGATGTACAATGGATGAAAACAGGTAGTGGTATAATTCATTCTGAAATGCCTGCTATGTCTGAAGGTCGACTTCATGGATTTCAATTATGGATTAATATGCCAGCAAAATTAAAGATGAGTAAACCTGATTATATCTATATCGATTCTGATAAAATGAGCGTTCATAAAGATAATGACAAACAAATAAAAGTTATTGCTGGAAAATTTGAAAAAGCAGAAGGCCCTGTAAAAGGCCATAACGTCGAACCAATATATTTTGATATCGAATTAAAAAAAGATAAAGAATTTAATTTTAGACTTCCATCAGCTCACAACTCATTTATTTATTTAATAAATGGAGAAATTGAAATTGGCTCTAAAAAGCATGATCGAGTTAAAGATAGTACCTTGATATTGCTGGAAAAAGGAGAGGATTTAAAAGTAAGAGGTAAAATAAATTCAAAATTCCTAGTGATTTCTGGAAAGCCTATTAATGAGGAAATCGCTAGAGGAGGACCTTTTGTAATGAATACAAAAGCAGAGATCTTGAAAGCAGTTCAAGATTATCATAATGGTACATTTGTAAAATAATGAAAGCTGCAATAATTAATAAAACAGGTGGACCAGAAGTAATAGAGCTTAAAGATATTATTTTAGAAAAGCCAAATGAAAATGAAGTAACAATTGAACAAAAAGCAATTGGTTTAAATTATATTGATACTTATCACAGGTCTGGCCTTTATCCTTTAAAACTTCCAATAGGATTGGGACTTGAAGGTGCTGGTGTAATTACCGAAGTTGGATCAAATGTTAAAAATTTAAAAGCTGGTGATAAAGTTGCATACGCTGCAATACCATTGGGTTCTTATTCAACACATAGAAATTTTCCTGCTGATAAACTTGTAAAAATACCTGATGGAGTTGATTTAGAAGTTGCAGCAACTTTAATGACAAAAGGTTTAACTACTTATTACCTTTTACACCAAACTTATAAAATTAAGTCAGGTGATACTATTTTATTTCATGCTGCCGCAGGTGGTGTTGGACAAATATTTGGTCAATGGGCAAAAAGTTTAGGATGCAATGTAATTGGAACAGTTGGATCAGATGAAAAAATTGAAGTTGCTAAAAAATATGGATACAATCATGTGATCAATTATTCCAAAGATAATTTCCCTACAAAAGTAAAAGAATTAACTGATGGAAAAGGTGTTCCAGTTGTCTACGACGGTGTTGGCAAAGATACTTTGGAAGGTTCATTAGAATGTTTAAAAATTAGAGGGATGATGGTTTCATTTGGAAATGCTTCAGGATCACTTTCTGATATTAACGTGCCTAACATGCTGCAACCAAAAGGTTTGTTTTTTGTAAGGCCTTCAATGCAACAATATTTAAGTTCTAAGGAAGAGTTAAATGAAGCTGCATCAACTATGTTTGAAAAAATTAAATCTGGAAAAGTAAAAATTGAAATTTTTAAAAAATATAAATTAGAAGATGTTGTTCAAGCTCACAAAGATTTGGAAGGAAGAAAAATTTTAGGTCCTTCAATAATTATACCTAATTAATCTATTTTAACATCCATATCAGACATATGTAATCTTAGCGCATTTGTTGATGTTTGAATTTCTCTAATAAAAAATATTATAGATATTATCATTGATAAACAGCAAGAACCAAAAATTATTCTAGCTAAAAAAACTTCATCTAAATAAAGAGCAAAAACAGTTAACATATTAAATAAAAATCCAAATGAAGCAAACATTATGGTCCATCTTATAATTGTAATTCTGCTACTTAAGTTTATAAACTGTTTTTTCCACTCTGGAGGTATATGTTTCTCATAAACGTGTTCATCATGAAGCTCTCTTATAAGTTTACTTAAAGTGTGAAATCTGTTGCTATAAACACTCATAAGCAGAGGTATTGCTGGAAACATAAGTGCTGTTACTGTGTAATCTATATTCATACGAATCAATTTGATTATGAATCTATGCTTTGTTATTTACAAGAAAATTAAATGAAAAATCTTAAATTATTTATTCAACTCACAAGATTAGATAAACCAATAGGCTACATGCTGCTATTTTGGCCATGCCTATGGGGTCTTACAATTGCATATAATTTTGAAAATAATTTAAATAAATATTTTTTTTACTCAGCTTTATTTTTTTTAGGCTCACTACTCATGAGATCTGCAGGATGTATAGTGAACGACATAGTTGATAGAAAATTTGACAAAAGAGTTGAAAGAACAAAAGATAGACCGGTTGCATCAGGTAAAATCTCCGTTTTTTTAGCATCATTTTATGCATTAATTTTATGCATTTTGGCTTTTATAGTTTTAATAAATTTTAATTCTTTAACAATATTGTTGGCCATTTTATCTATGCCGCTTGCATTTACCTATCCTTTAATGAAAAGATTTACCTACTGGCCTCAATTGTTTTTAGGAATAACATTTAATTATGGATTATTATTGGCGTGGATATCAATTTATGAAACTATTAGTTTTACACCAGTTTTATTATATTTGGGAGCCATATTTTGGACACTCGGATATGACACGATTTATGGATACCAAGATATTAAGGACGATGAAATAATTGGAGTAAAATCAACTTCTATAAAGTTTAAAGACAATCCAAAGAAAATTTTATACTTATTTTATATGATAACTTTTTTATCTTTAATAAGCATAGGATATTTGATGAAATTTAGTTATATATATTTTATATTTTTAATAATACCATTTTTGCATTTTTTTATTTACCAAATTGGTAAACTGGAAATTAAAAGTCCAATTATCTGTTTAAAATTATTTAAATCAAATAATTTTTTGGGTTTAATAATCTTTTTAAACTTATTAATTGGTAAAATTTTATAGTTTATGAGTAATAGAGAAATTTTAAAGAAACTTTACAATAATTATACAAAAAAATTTTTACCTAAAATATTATTCTCTGTTTTTTTTTCATTATTAGTAGCTGGAAGCACTTCAGCAATAGCTTGGCTATTGGACCCGGCAATAAAAAAAATTTTTATTGATAAAGATCAAACATTAATATTACTAATACCTGCGGCTATAGTTCTTGCATTTACAACTAAAGGTATCTCTCTTTATATAGCTAAAATAACTTTGATTAAAGTTGGACAAGAAGTAACTAAAATTCTTCAATTTCAACTTATGAAATCTATAATAAAAGCAGACGCAGAAATTGTTGACAAAAAACATTCTGGAAAATTTATTTCTCATTTAAATTTTGATATCTCTATGATGACAAACTTAATTAGTGTTGTAATATTAAATATAGCAAAAGACTCTTTGACTCTAATTGGTTTGATTGGGGTTATGTTTTATCAAAACTGGAGATTGGCTATCTTTGCATTAATCATGATCCCACTTGCTTCTTATGCTGCAAAATCACTAGGAAAAAGAATCGGTAAAGTAACAACCCAAGCTCAAGAAAGTTCGGGTATTCTTACTACCTATATGCTGGAGGTATTTAAGAATCACAAAATAATTAAAATTTTTCAAAAAGAAAATTATGAATTTTTGAGAGCTGAAAAATTTATAAATAATTTAAAAGAAAGATTGGTAAAAACTGCTACAGTTTTAGTAAGAGCTTCTCCAATAATGGAAACATTAACTGGGATTATGATTGCTGGTTTAATTTATTATTCTGGAAATCTAATTATAAAACAAGAATTAGATATTAATAATTTTTTTTCTTTTTTAGCGGCAATGATGTTGGCTTATCAACCGGTTAGATCATTGGCAACAATTAATATGGCTATCAATCAAGGTTTGTCTGCTGCTAAAAGAATTATTCCGCTTATTGAACAAGAAAATAATATTAAAGAAAAACCTGACGCTTTATCCTTAAAAATAGGAAAAGGAGAAATAAAATTTGAAAATATAAATTTTAAATATAGCAATGAAGAAAGGGAAGTATTGAATTCAATTAATTTAAATATAATTGGTGGTGAAATGACTTCTTTAGTTGGTCATAGTGGTGCAGGAAAAACAACAATATTAAATTTAATACCAAGATTTTATGATAGAGTTTCAGGAGATATTAAAGTCGATGATCAATCAATTTATGATACTTCAATATCTTCTTTAAGAAATAACATTTCACTTGTTAATCAAGATACAACATTATTCGATGATACTATTAAAAACAACATAGCCTACGCCAATCTAGACGCTTCCGATGAAGAAATTTTTGAGGCAGCAAGACTTTCACATTGTAATGAGTTTATTGAAAAATTACCTAATAAATTTGATACAGTTATAGGAGAAAATGGAACTAGGCTTTCAGGAGGAGAAAAACAAAGGCTGTCAATAGCAAGGGCTATGCTAAAGAAAAGCAAAATTATTTTGTTAGATGAAGCTACCTCATCTTTAGATGCTGAAACAGAGAGTAAAATACAAGAAGCAATTAAATTACTAACAAAAAATAGAACAACACTTGTAATTGCTCACAGACTTTCTACGATAATGAATTCTAAAACAATTTTTGTAATTGATGATGGAAAAGTTGTTGCAGAAGGAAATCATGGAGAATTGCTTCAAAAATCTGATACTTATAAAAACTTTTATGAAAAGCAATTAAGAAAAGATTAATGTTATTTTTTTACAGACTGGCACTAAATTTTAT
>CACGZX010000009.1 GCA_902577625.1 uncultured Pelagibacteraceae bacterium | reverse complement strand
AAGTGATAGAACTAAACTATTTTTAAGTCAAATATTATGATCTTTAGCTATTAATACCTATATAAATAGTCATTTATTGCCTTGACAGATATTCAACATTTTCAAAATTTTGTTAAAATAAATAAATTTTCCTATTGCAGTAACTTAAAAAAATTAGTTGAATTGACGTTATAAAAAAAATTTAAGAGGGGTCTTAATGGAAGAAAATTTCAATAAACACTTGGGGAACAAGTTAAAACTAAGAAGATTAGCTTTAGGTTTAACACAAACTAAAGTTGCAAAAGCAATAAATGTTACTTTTCAACAAATTCAAAAATATGAGAAAGGAACTAATGGAGTTAGTTCAATTAGATTATTACAATTATCTAATTATTTAAAAGTTCCAATTAATTATTTTTTTGAAGATTTTTCAGAATATCTAATTAATATTGAAAAATCTAAAGAAGGTCATATGAATGTAAATTATAACTTTTTAGTTAAATTATATTCAGAATTAAGTAACGAGCAAAAAATAAAATTTAATAAATCTTTAGAAGTAACAGCAAATACTATTTCAAAAGCGATATAATTTTTGGCTCCTCGGGCAGGACTCGAACCTGCGACCAATTGATTAACAGTCAACTGCTCTACCAACTGAGCTACCGAGGAATGTAAAAATCTCAACTTACTTTTTTTCAAAATTAAAACAAGATTTATTTTGGAGGCCACGCCCAGAATCGAACTGGGATACAAGGATTTGCAATCCTCTGCGTAACCATTCCGCCACGTGGCCATTTAATTTCATTTTAAATTAATTTGATCGTATTTGTATATAAAATATTTGCAATTAGTCTATTAAATAAATAACTAAAATTATTGTTAATTCGTATTATTAAATTATAAACTTAAAATACCATGAGTTTAGATAAATATATACATTCAGATGTTGAAGATAAAATTTACACTTATTGGGAGAAGAACAATTTATTTAAACCAAAAAAAAATAAGAAAAAATTCTCTATAGTTATACCTCCACCTAATGTTACTGGTAGTTTACATATGGGTCATGCCCTAAATAACTCAATACAAGATTTGCTCACACGGTTTTATAGAATGAATAATTATGAAACTTTGTGGCAACCAGGAACTGATCATGCTGGAATAGCCACCCAAGCTCTAGTAGAGAAAAAGTTAAATTTTGAGAATATAAAAAAAAATGATTTAGGAAGAGAAGCTTTTATTGAAAAAGTATGGGATTGGAAAAATCAATATGGTGACATAATTATTAATCAGCTTAAAAAATTGGGATGTTCGTGTGATTGGTCGAGAAATGCATTCACCATGGATGAAAATTTATCAAAAGCAGTTATCAAAGTTTTTGTAGATCTTCATAAAAAAAAATTAATTTATAAAGCTGAAAAATTAGTAAATTGGGACACAGTTTTAAAAACTGCAATATCTGATTTAGAAGTTGATCAAAGGGAAGTTAACTCAAAAATTTATTATATTAGATATCCAATAGATGGAACAAGTGAATATATAACTATAGCAACTACTAGACCTGAAACTATGCTTGGAGATACAGCTGTTGCTGTAAACCCTAAAGACAAGAGATATAAAAAGTATGTTAATAAAATTGTTACAATTCCAATTGTTGGTAGAAAAGTTAAAATCATCGAAGATGATTATGCAGATCCAGAGCAAGGTACGGGGGCACTAAAGATTACCCCCGCACATGACTTCAATGATTATGATGTTGGCAAAAGAAATAAATTAGAAATTATTAATATTTTTACAGAAGATGGAAAAATTAATAGTAATGCAATTTCATCATATGTTGGTTTAGATAGATTTGAAGCTAGAAAAAAAATATTAAATGAACTTAAAGAAAAAGATTATTTTGTAAAAGAAGAAAATATCAAAAATAAAGTTCCATATGGAGATAGATCAAATTCTATAATTGAACCTTTTTTAACAGAGCAATGGTTTGCTGATGCAAAGAAATTATCAATTAAAGCAAAAAAAATAGTAAAAAATAAAAAGACAAACTTTTTTCCTGAGAACTGGTCAAAAACTTATTTTCAATGGATGAACAATATTGAGCCATGGTGTATCTCTAGACAATTATGGTGGGGCCATCAAATACCAGCATGGTATGGACCAGATAAAAAAATCTTTGTTGAACTAAATGAAAGTGATGCAAAAAAATCAGCAAAAAAATATTACAAAAAAGATGTTAAACTAATAAGAGATAATGATGTACTTGATACTTGGTTTTCATCTGGTCTTTGGCCCTTTGCAACACTTGGCTGGCCAAACAAAAATGAATATTTAAAAAAGTTTTATCCAACAACAGTTCTTGTAACAGGATTTGATATAATTTTCTTTTGGGTAGCTAGAATGATGATGTTTGGTATGGAATTTTTAAATAAAGAACCATTTAAAGATATTTATGTTCATGCTTTAGTTCGTGATGAAAAGGGACAGAAAATGTCCAAGTCAAAAGGAAATGTAATAGATCCACTTGATTTAATTCAAAAATATAGTGCCGATGCTTTAAGATTTACTTTATTATCCATGGCTTCACCTGGTACTGACGTTAAACTTTCTGAGGATAGAGTTAAAGGATATAGGAATTTCTTAAACAAACTGTGGAATGCTAATAATTTTTTAATACAAAACAAATGTAATTTAAAAAATGCAAAAAAACTTCCAAAATTAAAAGTTAATATCAATAAATGGATATATTTTGAGCTTTTAGAAACATCTAATTTAATAAAGAAAAATATAGAGGATTATAGATTTGATGAAGCAGCTAAGAATGCTTATCATTTTGCATGGCATAAATATTGCGATTGGTACCTAGAATTATCAAAAACAATTCTTTTTTCGGATAATTTAAAAGCTAAAAATGAAGTTAAAGAAGTTTCTGCTTTTGTATTTAGAGAAATACTTATTATGCTTCATCCATTTATACCATTTGTTACTGAGAAAATATGGCTAACAAATAAATTTGATAACAAAAATAAGAATTTTTTAATGTTATCTAACTGGATCTCAGGTAAATCTAAAAAAGATAGTGATCACAAGCAAGTTCAGCAGATAATTGATATTATTTCTGAGATAAGATCTTTTAAAAATGAACTTAACGTAAGCCCTGGCTCATTTATTGATATATCTATTAATTCTATTAAAAAAAATAATCAAAATTTCATGATTAATAATGAAATTATTATTAAAAAATTAGGCAGAATTAATAATTTCTATAAAAAAGATCAAAACAAACCTGCTGCTTCCTTAATTATATCTGGAGACCTATTTAAAATTTATTTTGATGAAAATGTTGATTTAAACGCTATTAAAGAAAATTTATTGAAAAGACAAAATAAATACCAAGAAGAAATGGATAAAATATCACAAAGATTAAGCAATAATGGCTTTGTTCAAAGAGCACCAAAAGATATTGTTCAGCAAGAAAAAACTAATTATAGTAATTTAAAGAATGATATTAAAAAAATTTCTTTAACTATTGAAAGCCTTTAATGAAAAAATTTAATAAAAAAAAGCTACCTAGTAGACATACTTCTTTAGGACCTGATAAAGCTCCTCAAAGATCATTCTATTATGCTATGAACTTAACTGAAAAAGATGTTGCAAAACCATTTGTTGGTGTTGTTTCAACTTGGAATGAGGCAGCTCCTTGTAATATTGCATTAATGAGGCAGGCTCAGTCAGTTAAAAAGGGCGTACAATCTGCAGGTGGTACTCCAAGAGAATTTTGTACAATTACAGTAACTGACGGTATTGCAATGGGTCATGAAGGAATGAAATCTTCATTAATTTCAAGAGATGTAATTGCAGACTCAACTGAATTAACAGTTAGAGGACATTGTTATGATGCATTAGTTGGTGTTGCTGGTTGTGATAAATCTTTACCAGGATTAATGATGGCAATGGTACGGTTAAATGTTCCAAGTGTTTTCATATATGGAGGATCAATTTTACCAGGAAGATTAAATGGTAAAGACATAACTGTTGTAGATGTTTTTGAAGGTGTTGGTAAATATTCTTCAGGAAAAATATCAGAACACGCATTAAGAAAAATAGAATTAAAGGCATGTCCAACTGCTGGTGCTTGTGGTGGTCAGTTTACTGCTAATACAATGGCATGTGTATCAGAAGCAATGGGATTAGCTTTACCTTATTCTGCTGGAACTCCAGCTCCATTTAATAGAAGAGATAAATATGCTTTAGCTAGTGGAAAAGCTGTAATGAATTTATTAGCAAAAAATATTAGACCAAGAGATATTGTAACAAAGAAAGCTTTAGAAAATGCTGCAACAATTGTTGCTGCAACAGGAGGATCAACAAATGCTGCTTTACACTTACCAGCTATTGCAAATGAAATTGGTATTAAATTTGATTTAATGGATGTTGCTAAAATATTTAAAAGAACTCCTTATCTTGCAGATTTAAAACCTGGTGGAAAATACGTAGCAAAAGATATGTGGAAAGCAGGTGGAGTTCCTATGTTGCTTAAAACTCTTATGGATGGTGGATATATTCACGGTAATTGCATGACGGTTACAGGCAAAACTATGAAAGAGAATTTAAAGAACGTTAAGTTTAATTCTAAGCAAAAAGTTATGAGAAAATACAATAATCCTTTATCTAAAGATGGAGGCGTTGTTGGAATGAAAGGAAACTTAGCTCCAGAAGGTGCAATTGTTAAAGTTGCTGGTTTAAAAAGGTTGCAATTTACTGGAAGAGCAAGATGTTTTGATACTGAAGAAGCAGCTTACAAAGCTGTTAAAAATAGAAAATATAAAGACGGCGATATTATAATTATTAGATATGAAGGACCAAAAGGTGGACCAGGTATGAGGGAAATGCTTCAAACAACAGGAGCAATTTACGGTCAAGGTAAAGGAGAAAAAGTTGCACTTATAACAGATGGAAGATTTTCTGGGGCAACAAGAGGTTTTTGTATTGGGCATGTTGGACCTGAAGCATCTGTAGGTGGACCAATAGCTTTACTAAGAAACGGAGATATAATTGATTTAGATGCGAAGAAGGGGACAATTAATGTTCGTTTAACTAAAAAAGAATTAGCTAAAAGAAGAAAGAAATGGAAACCAAAGAAAATTAACTTTGGAAATGGAACACTTTGGAAATATGCACAAACTGTTGGACCAGCTTACTTAGGTGCTCCAACACATCCAGGTGGTAAAAACGAAGTAAAAACTTACGCAGATATTTAATGAAAATAAGACCTGTAATTCTTTGCGGGGGTGCTGGAACAAGACTTTGGCCCAAGAAAAAAAAACATCAAGCAAAGCAATTTATAAACTTTGGTAACTGGACTTTATTAGGCAAAACTTTAGAAAGAGTTAAAGCATCTATATTTGATGCTCCAATTATAAGCACAAATGCAAAATATTTAAGACAAGTTAAACAACACTTAAAGAAACACAAAATAAGAAAATATAAAATAGTTTTAGAACCAGCAAAAAGAAATACAGCTCCTGCTATATTAAGTACTGCATTAATTAAAGATATTCCAAACGAACAACCTTTAATGTTTTTGGCTGCTGATCATTTGATAGAGAAGGTTGGATTATTTAATAAAGCTATCAAAAAAAATCAAAAGAAACTCACTCAAAATAATATCTTTATATTTGGGATTAAACCCACAATGCCTTCAAGTGAATTTGGTTATTTTTTAACAAAAAATACCAAAGTAACTAGATTTATAGAAAAACCAAAAGAGGCTAAAGCTAAACAAATAATAAGTAAAAAGGGTTATTGGAATTCTGGAATGTTTTATTTGAGAAAAGACTCAATAATTAATAATTTCAAGAAATACCAACCAAATATTTACCGAAACTGTAATAAAGCTATAACAAAAGCAAAATATAAAAGTAATGTGTATTATTTAAACAAACAAGCATTTACTAAAGCAACAGCTAAGTCTTTCGACTATGCAATATTAGAAAAAACTAAAGATATAAACGCTATAAAATTAGATATTCCTTGGTCTGATTTAGGATCTTGGAAAGAAATCTGTAAAATGTATGGAAGAAATAAAAGACAATACTTTAAAAAGAAAAATGTATTCCACAGACCTTGGGGTAGTTATGTTAATTTATTTAATGGTAAGGAATTCTTAATTAAAGAATTATACGTAAAACCTAAAGGTATATTAAGCCTTCAAAAACATCATCACAGAGCTGAACACTGGGTAGTTACTCATGGTAAACCTAAAATTACTTTAAATAAGAAATATTTTACAATGAAACCTGATGAAACTATCTTTATTCCATTAGGAGCAATCCATAGAATAGAAAATCCCTACAAAAAACCAGTGAAAATTATTGAAGCACAAGTTGGATCTATACTAAAAGAAACGGATATCGTCAGATATCAAGATGTTTATGGAAGAGTAAAATAATTATTTTACAAGAAAATTCACTTTTTTATTTGATAGATTTAAATGAATTTTTTTATATGAACCAAAATTATCTCCATCAATTTGAACTGGTATCAAATCATTTCCATCAATAGTAATG
Source organism: uncultured Pelagibacteraceae bacterium (assembly GCA_902577625.1). Classification (GTDB taxonomy): domain Bacteria; phylum Pseudomonadota; class Alphaproteobacteria; order Pelagibacterales; family Pelagibacteraceae; genus Pelagibacter. The sequence goes on along the minus strand of CACGZX010000009.1, from coordinate 31,092 downwards.
TTTTGTGAATAAGTAGTAATAACATTTTTGTTTTTACTTAAATCACCATTAAGAATTATTAAGAATATAGAATATAATAAACTGATCCTAGTCAAATCCTTAAAAATATAGGTGACTAATTTATCTTCAAAAATATTTGTTTTATTTATTTTATGATGTCCGGCGTAATATTTGGTATTTGAAGATAATATCCAGTCTGCTTGATAAAATTGCCCATCAAAAGTTACATTTAATTTTTTATTATTCATAAATAAGAAATATTGAAAACCTTTGATGCCGAAAATAATTTTACCAAGAATTTTTTTAATTTTTGAATTAATTGAATGAACAATTTTTGCATCCCATCCTATACCAGCCATTAAAAAGAAATAATTCTCATTAATTTTTACAAGATTAGAGGATTTATAATTATTAGAAACCAACACATTTACTATATCATCAACTTTTTTATTCATTGATAATTCAGCTTGAAGTAGATTTGCAGTGCCAGCAGGAATATAACCTATAGCAAAATCGTCTTTAAAATTAAAATCATTGTTAATTAATTCATTAATTGCAAAAGAAACTGAACCATCTCCACCAGCTACTATTAGTCGATCATAATTTTTTTTATTAAAATCTTTAAAAATTTTCTTAGCTTGACTTATTGTATTGGTCTCAAAGTAGTCTACAGAATTGTTTTTTTTTAATTTAGATAAAACTTTATTTATGAACTTTGATTTTCTTCCAGCAGAAGAGTTCAAATTGTAAATTAAACAATACAACATAATTAATCCTTAAAAAATTTTTAACAAATTTGTAACATTTAAATGAAATAAGAATTACATGATTCGTGTTACAGTTGTGTTAAAAAAAGGTTTTTTAAATGCCTAATATACTTAAATACAAAAGTATATTTATTTCTGACGTGCATTTAGGTACCAAGGGATGTCAGGCAAATAAACTTTTAGAGTTTTTTAAAAACTCAAGATCTGAAAATCTTTATCTTGTAGGAGATATTATAGATATTTGGGAAATGCAAAAAAAATTCTATTGGCCACAGGAACACAATGATGTAATTCAAAAAATTTTAAGAAAAGCAAGACATGGTACTAAAGTCTTTTACATTATGGGTAATCATGACGAAATGTTAAGAAAATTTATTCCAATGCATTTTGGTGACATTCATATGGTTAATAGAGTAATTCATGAAACAAATGCTGGAAAAAAATATGTTGTTGTCCATGGTGATGCTTGGGATGGTGTTATGAAACATGCTAAATGGTTATCTAAACTTGGATCAATAGCCTATAATTTATTATTAAAATTGAATGTAATAATTAATTTTTTTAGAAGGTTGAGAGGAAAAGAATATTGGTCTCTTGCAAAATTTTTAAAGTATAAAGTCAAAAACGCAGTCAAATATATTGGTGAATACGAAAAGACAGTCTCAGATTATGCAAAAAGAAAGAAATTTGATGGAATTATTTGTGGCCACATCCATCATGCCGAGGATAGAGATTTTAATGGGGTTAATTATTTAAATTGTGGAGACTGGGTTGAATCTTGCACTGCATTAGCCGAAAATTATGATGGTAGTTTTGAAATATTATATTGGGACAAAATAAGAGAACAATATTTAGATAATAAAGAAATAATTAAACCAATTAAAACCGAAGAATTAAAAAAAGCTTCATAGTTAATGAAAATTTTAATAGCGACAGATGCATATTTTCCACAAGTAAATGGTGTCGTAAGAACCTTACATGAAACAGGCAATGTATTAAAAGAACAAGGTCATATTATAGAATATATTACACCACATTTATTTTTAACTTTTCCGATGCCGAAATATAACGAAATTAGGTTGTCTATAAATGTATGGCCAAGAGTTGGTAGTTTAATAAAGAAAATAAAACCTGATGCAATACATATTGCTACCGAAGGTCCTATAGGGACGATGGCAAGAAGATATTGTTTAAAAAATAATCTAAAGTTTACTACGAGTTTCCATACAAGATTTGATAAATATCTAAAACTTTACTTTCCTATTATACCAGCAAAATGGGCTGAAAAATTCTTAGCAAACTTTCATAACAAGGCCGAGAGAATTTTAGTAACAACAGAATCCATGAGAAAAGAATTAATCGATATAGGTATAGATAATAATAAAATGATTACTTGGACCAGAGGGGGAAATCATGGAGCCTTTAAGAAACCTAAAAAAATTGAATTACATCACAAAAGACCAATTTGGATTTATGTTGGAAGAGTTGCAGTTGAAAAAAACATAAGAGCTTTCTTAGAATGTGATTTAGAAGGTACAAAAATAATAATAGGAAAAGGACCCGATTTAAAAAAATTAAAAGAAGAATTCCCTAAAGATATTTTTTTAGGAGAAAAAACAAATGGTGCACTTGCATCATATTTTGCATCTTCTGATGTTTTTGTATTCCCTAGTAAAACAGATACATTTGGAATTGTAGTTACTGAGGCTTTAAATTGTGGTACTCCTGTAGCTGCTTATCCTGTTCCAGGTCCTAAAGATATATTTGAAGGATCCAAAATAAATTGTTTAGATAATGATCTTAAAGTTTCAGCCCATAAAGCTTTGAAAGTTGATCGAAATGATTGTCTTGAATTTGCAAAAAAATTTACTTGGGAAGAAACAGCAAAAATATTTTTTAATAATATTTCACCAAATCATTAGTAAACTTTTATTAATTTATTTGCATTAAAAAGAGTAATGATGCAAAATTAACTTATCTAAATTTATGGAATATTTCATCATTCTACTTATAGTTGTTATAGTTTATCTCCTATATTTACTTAATCAAAAAAAAAACAAATCAATAAATACCGCTACAATAATTAATAAAAGAGAAGAAAAAACTAAAAGAGTAATTATTGATGAACTTGAGGATCAGTTTTTTGCATTAAATAAATTTAACATAATTAAATATGCCAATCCAAGTGCATTAAAAAGATTTGGAAGTAGTTTAATTGATAAAAACATTTCTTCTGTAATTCGAAAACCAGAATTAATAGAAAATATTGAAAAAGCTATAATTGAAAATAAAACAAAAAATATTGATGTTGAAATAGACTTGCCATCATATCAATTTTATAAGATTTATATCATCCCTGGCCCAACTCATTTATTTACTGAACCAGATTCTGTTGTGTTATTTTTTAAAGATTTTACTGAAATTACAAAAGCACAAAAATTTAAAACTGATTTTGTAGCCAATGTAAGCCATGAATTAAGAACACCTTTAATGGCAATCAAAGGATCTTTAGAAACTATTGAAGGTCCAGCGTCTGATGATGAAAAGGCTAAAAAAAAATTTATGAAAATAATCATTGATCAATCAAATAGAATGGAAAATTTAGTTAATGATCTTTTAATACTCACAAGAATTGAATTAGAAGAACATATAAGGCCAAGCACTTTAGTTGATATAAATGATCTTTTCAAAACAATCATCAGTAATTTTGAGATTATTTTAAAAAAAAAGAAATTAAACATTAATTTATCTCTCGCAAATCCAACAATTGTTATTGGAGATAAAAAAAAATTACAAACTGTTTTTTCTAATCTTTTAGATAATGCAATTAAGTATTCAAATGAAAACAAGTCTATTTTTATATCAAGCAATATTAGCGATGGTAAATTGTTAGAAAAAAATTTTATGATCAGTGTTAAAGACGAAGGTGTTGGCATTCCTCAAAGATTTATTTCTAGAATTACAGAAAGATTTTTTAGAGTAGATCTTGAACAAAGTAATAAAGTTGGTGGAACTGGTTTAGGATTAGCTATTGTTAAACATATAGTTACTCAACATCGTGGACACTATGAGATTCTAAGTGAGGAAAACCAAGGAACTGAAATTCAAATTTATTTGCCAGCGAAAACTTAAATTTAAAAGTATTATATTATAATAGTTTTAGAAGGTTTTTTTAACAATTCTTTACTTGATTAATGTTAATATTTTAATTAATTTTTTATATGGTTAAAATATTCAAAAATATTTTGATTTTTGCTTTTTTGTTAAGCTCTATAACAACAAGTGTTTTTTCTAAAGATATCACAACATTATTAAGAAATCAGCAACTTACAGTTTTTGATATTGGAATTTTTAGATTAGAAGCAGATTTAAAAACTTCATATCCTTCTATAAAAGATCATTTAGAAGTTACTGAAGCTGAATTTTATACAGACGTAGTTACCTCGTATTCTAAAAATTCAATTGATTTAATTGTTTCTGTTCCTATGAATAAAAATCTCAAGAAGGAAAATTATTTTTCAGATTCTTTTAGATGTAGGAATATTTTTAATTCTGTAAGAGATTTTTTATTGAGGAATGAGAATTTGAGTAATTATAGATATACTATGGCTACAAGTTATTTAACCTCTATATTTTCAACCCCAAGCTCATGGCCTAGCTGGAGATATGATGAAGAAATTAGAGAAGAATTAGTAAACTTAGTAAAACTAGAAATAACTTTACGTCCAAGCAATGAACTCGCTCTTAATGAACAGGTAAACCCTGTTTCATGTATTGGTGGCCTAGAAACTGATATTGATCAGATAATTATATCAAAAAAATACAACTAAAAAGTTACCTTTTTAACAAAAGTGTAACAATTCTGTAATATTAAAGATTCAATAAATTTATACGAGTCAGTCATCTTTTAATTAATAAATAACGAAAGGATTAAAGATAATGAAAAAACTAACTATAGTAATTGCTTCTTTAGTTGCACTTTCAATTGCAACTGTTGCTCAAGCAAGAGATCAAATTAAGATAGTTGGTTCTTCTACGGTATTCCCTTATGCAACAGTTGTTGCTGAAAGATTTGGTGGTACAGGTTTTAAAACTCCTGTAATCGAGTCTACTGGTACTGGTGGTGGAGCTAAACTATTCTGTGCTGGTGTAGGTGAACAACATCCAGATATTACAAACGCATCAAGAGCTATGAAAGATAAAGAAAAAGCTCTATGTAAGAAAAATGGTGTAAATGAAATCGTTGAGATCGTAATTGGTAACGATGGTATTACATTAGCTTACAGCAAAGATGCAAAACCAGTAAACTTTACTAAAGAACATTTGTATTTAGCACTAGCTGCTCATACAGTTGTTGATGGTAAATTAGTTCCAAATATTTATAAAACTTGGGACCAAATTGACTCTAGTTTACCAAAACAAAAAATTTCAGTGATGATCCCACCAGGAACATCAGGAACTAGAGATGCTTGGAATTCTTTAGTAATGAAAAAAGGTATGACTAAAGAAGCTAAAGCTCTTTATAAAGCTGGTTTTGAAGCTGGAAATAAAAAATACAAAAAACCTCAAAAACTTTACAGAGAAGATGGTGCTGCTATTGAAGTTGGAGAAAATGATAGTTTAATCATCCAAAAGTTAACTCAAGATAAAGATATGTTTGGTTTCTTTGGTTTCAGTTATTTCTTAGCTGCAAAAGATAAATTACAAGCAGCAAGTATTGATGGTGGACAACCATCATTGAAGTCTATTCAAGACTACAGTTATGCTGTTGCTAGACCTTTATTCTTCTACGTGAAAAAAGCTCACGTTGGAGTAATTCCAGGCTTACATGAGTTTGTGAAAGAATTCACAACAAAGAAAGCTATTGGAAAAGGTGGTTACCTAGCAGACATTGGTTTAGTGCCATTAGACTCTAAGTTGTATAAAACAACTAGAACTAATGCTACCAAACTAGTTGCTATGGGTAATTAATTATTCGTCAGTTAACAAATGATTAAAAAGGGGGTCTTTTTAGACCCCTTTTTTTTAAAATAAGAGTAAAGTCCTCAATAAAGGAGATTCTTTGAACTTAATATTGTTTACATTTATTGTTCTTCTAGGTTTCACAAGTTATTATTTTGGACGTAAAAAAGCATACACAATTCAATCTACCAAAAAAAGATTAACTGCATTACCTCAATTTTATGGTTATTATCTTGCGATCTGGTGTGCAATACCAGCCTTTATAATTTTTTCTTTATGGGCAATTTTTGAGCCCACAATTGTAAAACTATTAGTTTTAAGTGATTATTCAAATCAAGGTTATCTTGATGATGAATTAAATTTAATATACGAAAAAACAAAAGCATTGTCTCGAGGTCAATTCACTGGAGAAATTACACCTTTTATTGAAGCTTCAGCTGAAAAATATTTAAGTCTTCGATCAATAGCTCAAAGTTCAAAAGTTGTTATAGTATTATCTGCAATTATTGCCTCTGTTGCTTATGCGTATAAAAGAATTTCATCTAATTCTAGAACAAGAGAACCAGTTGAAAAATTTTTGAAAGCAGTTTTATTTACAGCTTCATTAGCCGCAATATTAACTACTGTTGGAATAGTTTTCTCACTTATATTTCAAACTATAGATTTTTTTAAAGTAATTCCATTATTTGATTTTGTCTTTGGAACTCACTGGTATCCAGCAAAAGCTTTTGTTAGAGATTCTTCTGAGGCTTTAGATCCGTCAATGTATTCTGATACTTTTGGAGCGGTCCCTATTTTTGCAGGCACATTTTTTATTGCATTTATTGCTATGTGCGTTGCTATCCCAATTGGATTAATGAGTGGAATTTATTTAGCTGAATATGCATCATATAAAGTTAGACAATACGCAAAACCTTTAATTGAAATTTTAGCTGGTATACCAACAGTTGTTTATGGTTTTTTTGCTGCCCTAACTGTTGGCCCATTTTTAAAAGAATTAGGAACCTCTATGGGTCTTGAAGTTTCAGCTGAAAGTGCTTTAGCAGCAGGAGGGGTAATGGGCATTATGATCATACCATTTATTTCAAGTTTAAGCGACGATGTAATTACAAGTGTACCTCAAAGTTTAAGAGATGGAAGTTATGCTATGGGAGCAACTAAATCAGAAACAATCAAGAGAGTTATTTTTCCTGCAGCATTGCCGGGGATAGTTGGATCTATTTTACTTGGTGTTTCAAGAGCTATTGGAGAAACAATGATAGTTGTTATGGCCTCTGGTTTAGCTGCTAATTTAACTTTAAATCCATTAGAATCTACTTCAACAATTACAGCTCAAATTGTAGTTATTCTAATTGGTGACCAAGCTTTTGGTGACCCAAAAACGCAAGCTGCTTTTGCTTTAGGTATGTCATTATTTTTAGTAACGCTTTGTTTAAATATTGTGGCCTTAAGAGTAGTTAAAAAATATAGAGAGAAATATGAATAAAAATAAAGAACAATTATTAAATAAAAGATACAAGGCTGAGCAGAGATTTCGCTTATACGGTCAAAGTGCAATTTTTATGGCACTTTTATTTTTAACAATCTTTATTTTCAAAATTTTTTCAACTGGCTATTCAGCTTTTCAAAAAACTTGGCTCATTGTTCCAGTAAATTTTGATGCTGAATTAATGATGTTAGATGAAAATCCAACAAAACAAGATATCGAAGATGCGGACTATTACGAAATAGCACTTCAATCAATGTGGAATTTAGACCCTAACGCTAATGAGGATCAACAAAATCAATTAAAAAGAATGGTTTCTTATTTCTTTGAAAGAGAGATAAAACAAGAATTATTAAAAGATCCAAATTTATTAGGAAAAACCAAAGAAGTTTACCTAACTGCATCTGATGACTTAGATCAAGTTTTTAAAGGTAATTATCCAAGAGATTTACCTGAAGACCAAAGAAGAGTAAGCGATTATCAACTAAAAATTTTTGATCAACTTGTTGCAAATGGTAATGTTGAAAGTAAATTTAATATTAGCTTTTTTACAAATGCTGACTCAAGAGAAGCAGAACTAGCTGGAATAGCAAGTTCATTTATGGGCTCAATTTTTTCTATACTTGTTTGTTTAATGATAGCTTTTCCTGTAGCGGTTCTAGCAGCAATCTATCTTGAAGAATTTGCCCCTAAAAATAGATTCACTGATTTTATTGAAGTAAATATAAATAACTTAGCAGCAGTTCCATCTATAGTTTTTGGTCTATTAGGGTTAGGCGTTTTATTAGCTATATTTCAACTACCAAGGTCTACCCCATTGGTTGGAGGTATCACTTTGTCCTTAATGACTTTACCAACAATAATTATAGCTGCTAGAGCATCTTTAAAAGCGGTTCCACCAAGTATAAGAGAGGCAGCACTTGCTATGGGAGCAAGTCGAATGCAAACCACAATGCATCATACAGTTCCTCTTTCTATGCCTGGTACGTTATCAGGAACAATAATTGGTTTAGCTCAAGCTTTAGGAGAAACTGCACCCCTAATTTTAATTGGAATGGTTGCTTTTGTTAACACGATACCTGGATCACCTATGGATCCTGCTGCAAGTTTACCAGTTCAAATTTATATTTGGGCTGAAAGTGCTGAAAGGGGATTTGTAGAAAAAGTTTCAGCATGTATAATGGTCTTACTTGGCTTTTTAATAATAATGAATTTATTTGCCCAAATAATAAGACATAAGTTTGAGAAAAAATGGAGTTAAAATGATAAAGATTAAAGCAAAAGATGTTGATGTTTTTTACGGAAAAAAACAAGCACTCTTTAATATAAGTTTAGATATTGAGGAAAATCAAGTAACGGCATTAATTGGTCCATCTGGTTGTGGTAAATCAACTTTCCTAAGATGTCTTAATAGAATGAATGATGTAATTGATATCTGTAGTGTTAAAGGAGAAATTTTAATTAATGACTTTAATATCAATGATAAAAGCTGTGATGTAGTAAGACTAAGAGAAAAAATTGGTATGGTTTTTCAAAAACCTAATCCTTTCCCAAAAACTTTATATGAAAATGTATCTTACGGTCCAACAATTCATGGTATAGCTCAATCAAAACAAGAAATGGATGAAATTGTTGAAACTAGCTTAAAAAAAGCTGCACTATGGGAAGAGGTAAAAGATAGGTTGCATGAACCTGGAACTGGATTATCTGGAGGGCAACAACAAAGACTTTGTATTGCTAGAGCAATTTCTGTAAGACCTGAAGTTATATTAATGGATGAGCCTTGTTCAGCATTAGATCCTATAGCAACAGCACAAATTGAAGAATTGATTGATGAATTAAAAAAAGAGCACACAATAATAATTGTAACTCATTCTATGGCTCAAGCGGCACGTGTATCTCAAAATACAGGTTTTTTTCATTTAGGACAATTGATAGAACATGGATCTACTGATAAAATATTTAAGAATCCTGATAATAAAAAAACCCAGGACTATATAACCGGGAGGTTTGGATAATGTCTGAAGCACCACATACAGTTAAATCTTACGAAGAAGAACTAAAAAATCTCAATGCTAATATCATTAAAATGGGAAGTGCATGTGAGGAAGCTTTGGGTAAAGCAATTCAAGCCATTACAACAAGAAATAGCGATATTGCAGAAGCTGTAATTAAAGAAGATGAAAAAATAGATAAATATGAAACTTTGATTGAACAACAAGTTGTAAATTTAATTGCTTTGAGACAACCTATGGCAATTGATTTAAGAGAGACAGTAACGGCTTTGAAAATGTCTTCAGATTTAGAAAGAATAGGCGATTTAGCAAAAAATATATCCAAGAGAACACTTTTGCTTAATGAAAATCTTCCAAAGAACTTGGTAGATTCATTAAATAGATTATCTACCAATGTTCAAAAACAATTAAAATCAACATTAGACGCTTATCTAGAAAGATCTGCGCCAATGGCAGTAAATGTTTGGGAAGGTGATGAGCAAATAGATGATCTAACAAATCTATGTATGCAAGAAGTTATAAAATATCTTAAAGAAAATGAAAAAAATTTAGAGGATGGAACTCACTTGTTGTTTGTGACCAAAAACGTTGAGCGTATTGGTGATCATACTACGAATGTTGCAGAACAAATTTATTTTTTAGTTAAAGGTGAGTATTTAGAAGGCGACAGACCTAAGGGCACCGAGCCAATTGTAACCGGAGAAAAATGATCTATGTCAGCCCATGTTTTCATAGCTGAAGATGAAGCATCAATTGTTGCTTTGTTAAAGTACAATCTTGAAAAAGAAGGTTATAAAGTTAGTCATTCAGAAAATGGAGAAGATGCTCTTAAACAAATAAAATTAAAACAGCCAGATTTAATATTAATGGATTGGATGTTACCTGAATTATCTGGTGTTGAAATTTGTAAAAATTTAAAAAAAAATAATAAGTTTAATGATATTCCTGTCATTATGTTAACTGCAAAAGGGGAGGAAGAAGACAAATTAAAAGCATTTGATACTGGTGCAGATGATTATGTAACTAAACCTTTTAGTCAAAAAGAATTGAATGCTAGAATTAAATCTTTATTGAGAAGATCTAAGCCTCAATCATCATCAGACATTGTAGAATTTACTGATTTAAAAATAGATCGGATTACAAAAAGAGTTTATAGAAAAGATAAAGAAATTACTTTAGGTCCAACTGAATTTAAATTATTAGATTTTTTTATCAAAAATCCAAAAAGAGTTTATTCAAGAGAACAACTCCTAAATAATGTTTGGGGGGAAGATATATATGTTGAGTCTAGAACAGTAGATGTCCATATAAGAAGATTAAGACAAGCAATTAACATACAAAATACAAAACCTTTAATTAGAACAGTGAGATCAGCTGGTTATTCTTTAGAATCTTGAAGATCTTTGGGCCTTATAAATTCTTTTAATACTCCTTTTTTCTCAACTTCATTCCAGGATTTAATATCAAACTCAATTTCTGCAAATGATGCTGTTGGGAATTTATAATTCATTAGTTTAAAATTATTCGTATTATGATTTTTTGTAAGATTTCGTACTAAATTTTTTACTGATGGTTCATGGTTTATAACCAAAATTGACTTATATTCACTTGGTATTTCTTTAATTTTTTTTATAATTATATTCTCATCAACTAAATATAAATCTTTTGAAAAATTAACTTTTTTTGGTTTAGTAATTTTCTTAGATAAAATTTGAAAAGTTTTTTTTGTTCTTTTTGATGACGAAATTAATGCATAATCAAATTTAAATTTTTTTTTAACAAAAAATTCACAAATCATTTTTGCATTTTTCTTGCCTCTTTTACTAAGTGGTCTATCAAAATCATTAATACTTGAATCATCCCAACTAGATTTTGCGTGTCTCATGACGTATAATTGATGCATAAAATCTAAATATATGACTGCTTTAAAAAAACAACATAAAGAAGAGCTGAAATCCAAATATCTAAATAGAGAGCTTTCTTGGTTAAAATTCAACGATAGAGTACTTCTAGAAGCGCAAAATATTGAAAATCCTCTTTATGAAAGAGTAAAGTTTTTATCAATTGCTGGTTCTAATCTAGATGAATTTTTTATGGTCCGAGTTGCTGGATTATATAGTCAAATAAAACAAGAAGTTGACTCATTAAGTTCTGATGGTTTGACACCTGATGAACAAATGGATGAGGTAGTGCTTGAAACTAAGAATCTATTAAAAAAACAGAACAAGATTTTTACTCAACTGATTATGGGATTAAAAAAAAATAATATCAGTGTAGTAAAACCTGTTAATTTAAATACTAAGGATAAAAAAAAACTTCTAGAAATATTTAAAGAAGAGATTTATCCTTTATTAACACCATCAGCTATTGATCCTGCACACCCATTTCCATTTATAATCAATCAAGGAAGAGCACTTGTAATGAAATTAAGAAAAAAAAATAAAAAAAGGATTTTAAACTCGATAATAGTAATACCAAAAGCATTATCTAGATTTATTGAAATAGAGTCTTCAAAAAATCATAAGAAATTTGTTATTCTAGATGACATAATAAGTTTTTTTGCTAATGAAATTTTTCCAGATCATGATTTAGAAAAGAAAATGATTTTTAGAGTAATTAGAGATAGCGACGTAGAGATTCAAGAAGAAGCTGAAGATTTAGTTAGATCTTTTGAATTGGCTTTAAAAAGACGTAGAACAGGTGATATTGTTCGTTTAGAGATTCTCGAAAATAGCGATAATGAATTGGTAAAATTTATTACAAATAAATTAGAAATAAATCCTGATTATATTTATGATGTATCTGGCCTTGTTGGAATTCAAGATATAGATCAAATATGTAAAGTAAAAAATCCAAAATTAAGATTTAAGCATTTTACACCTAGAGAAGTTGAAAGATTAAAAGAATATAATGATAATTTTTTCGAAACTATCAAAAAGAAAGATTTAGTTGTTCATCATCCTTTTGAAACGTTTGACTCAGTAATTGAATTTTTAAACCAAGCAGCAAATGATAATAAAGTTATAGCCATAAAACAAACTTTATATAGAACAACTCTAGATTCACCAATAGTTAAAGCCTTAATAACAGCTGCAGAAAATGGAAAAACAGTTACCGCTTTAATTGAAATTAAAGCTAGATTTGATGAGGAAGCAAATATTCAACTATCAAGAAGTTTAGAAAAAGTAGGTGTCCAAATTGTTTATGGTTTTGCCAAATATAAAACTCATGCAAAATCTTCATTAGTTTTAAGAAGAGAACAAGGTAAAATACAAACTTATTTTCATTTAGGAACTGGCAATTATCATCCTGTAAATGCTAAAATTTATACTGATTTGTCTTTATTCAGTTGTAATAAAAAAATGTCATCAGATGTTGAGAAATTTTTTAATTATGTAACAGGATACGCAAAACCAAAAAATTTAAATAAAATTTCTATTTCGCCAGTAAATATGAGGCAAACCTTAAATGAAAATATTGATGCTGAAATTAAAAATTCTAAAAATGGAAAATTTGCAGCTATTTGGGCAAAAATGAACTCATTAGTAGATCCAGAAATTATCGATAAATTTTATGAGGCTTCGAATGCTGGTGTAAAAATTCATTTATTTGTTAGGGGTGTTTGTTGTTTAAGACCAGGAGTTAAAGATAGATCAGAAAACATAGTTGTAAAAAGTATCATAGGAAGATTTTTAGAGCATTCTAGAATTTATTGTTTTAGCAATGGTTCAAAAAAAATGCCTAATAGAAATGCAAAAGTATATATTTCTTCAGCTGATTTAATGCCAAGAAATTTAAATAGAAGAGTAGAACTTCTAGTGCCAATTGAAAATGAAACTGTTCATGAACAGATTTTAGATCAAATAATGTTAGCAAATTATCTTGATACTAATCAGAGCTGGGAGCTCAATGCTGATGGTAATTATAAAAAAATTAAATATAGTAAGATCGATTCCTTTTCAGCTCATGAATATTTTATGAATAATCCGAGCTTATCTGGAAGAGGTAAAGCTAAACTAAAAATGCAGCCTAAACAACTGCACTTAAGATTGATTAACAGTGGAAGTAATTAAAAGTAAAAATAGTTTAAAATTTAAACAGGCAAAATTAGCTATAATAGACATTGGATCAAACTCTATAAGAATGCTAATTTATGAAGATTTCAGTTCTTCTCGTGTGCCTTTTTTTAATGAAAAAGCAGTTTGTGAACTTGGAAAAAATTTAGATAAATCCAAAAAACTTCACAGAACTGGTACCGAATATGCTTTAAAAGTTTTAAAAAGATTCTCTGAAATTTTAAATGTTTCAAAAATCACAAATCTTAAAATCATTGCAACAGCAGTTTTAAGAGAAGCAACTGATACAAAACCATTTATTGATGAAGTTGAAAAACTTTTTAAAACTAAGATTAATATATTGTCAGGAGATGAAGAAGCTGAATGCTCAGCTGAGGGAGTAAAAATAGGTTTTGAAAATGTTGATGGATTAGTCGCTGATCTTGGAGGTGGTAGTTTGGAATTAGCCCGAGTTGAAAACAATATAGTAACTAATAAAACCTCATTACCTTTTGGTGTTTTAAGATTATTAAATAATCCTATAGTTAAAAAAAGAAATTTAGCAAAATATATCAAAAAATTATTGAGAGATGAAAAATGGCTTTCAAAAAAGAAGTTTAATAATTTATATTTAGTTGGGGGTACTTGGCGAGCATTATTTAAATTACATCTTTTTCAAAACAATCATCCAGTACATATAATTCATCAATATAGTATTGATAATAATGTTTTATCTAAGTTTGTTGAAAAAATTTCATCTTTTAATAAATCTAAACTTAAAACAGTTGAGTATATTTCAAAATCTAGAACACCCTATTTACCTTATAGTTGCATTATACTTGATGAAATTATGAGAGTTACAAATCCAAAAAATATAATTTGTTCTATAAGTGGTTTGCGTGAAGGTTCTTTATCAATTGACTATTTTAAAGATGTAAAAGACTCAGAAATTTTTCATAAAGCACTTGAAAATGTTGCAAAAAAAAGAGGTGATTTAGGATCGAATTATAAAAAATATTATGATTTTATTCAGCCAGTTTTTGAAGGCAATGAGCATTTTAATAAGAAATTATTATATTTGGCATGTGTATTAAGTCATATGGATTGGGGTTTAGGAGCATTTCAAAAAGCTGAATTAGTATTTCAAGAAACGATAAACACTCCGTTACTTAGACTGACACATAAAGAAAGAATACAATTAGCTTTGTCATGCTATTGGCGCTACTGCAGTATCAAATATAATCCAAAAATGGAATACCTAACTTTTTTGAATAATAATGAAATTTTTTCAAGCAAACAAGTGGGAGCAGCATTGAGATTTTCCCAATCATTGACCTCGATATCCACGATATTCCTTGAAGAGTTTAAATTATATAAAAGAGGTAATGCTTTATTTTTAAAAATTCCATCCCAACATCAAGAAATAATTTCAAAACAGGTTACTAAAAGGTTTAAAGCTCTTGCTAGAGAATTATTTTTAGAACCAAGAGTAATTTACTCAAATAATTCAAGATAAATTAAATTTAATACTACTTTTAATTGAGTGATATTTTTTTTGTAACATTATTTTAATTTAAATTAAATAATTAGTTAATTTTTCTGTCATATTTTTCTGATAATTTTCGAATTACGCACCCCTCAAAATACGTTCGGTTAAATTTATCGAACGTATTTTATTTAAATCTAATATATATAAGTCTTAATATATAAATTCATTAAACCTTAACAATTAATAAATAATTTTGTAATTTAAATTATCTATAAACGTTTAAATAAAATTTAAAATATTAACTCTCATTATAATCCCCTAGTAATTAAATTTTGTTAATTAACCACTTACTTCCTTCTCTTTATTGAGAGGGAAGTAAGACGATTTATTTGATATTAATTATCTATAGATGCAGGAGACTGCTCTGCATTTTTCTTAGCAAGTTTTTTTGCTTTATTTTCTGCAACTTTCTTTTCTAAACTAGCAATTTTAATATTAACTTTTGACAATTTTTTTTCTTTAGCTGTAATTTTATTTTTTAGTTTATCTATTGATTTTAAAATTTTTGTTTTTTTCTTTTCATTTTTTTTTAATTTTTTTCTCATTTTTGCCTCCAATTTTTTAGATGATTAATTTAATCACATAATTCATAAATCTGAAAGTTAATTTGATACAACCTGTAGTTTATTGATTTTTAAGATTTGTTATTAGATATAAAAACATTGCTATATGAGAACTATTATTAAATTTTTGTTTTAATATTAATTTATATATATCTCTTTGATTAAACAGATGAATTCTAATATCTTTTTCTGGCTTCGAAATTTTAATTAAGTCTTTTGTGTAATAACCAGTAATTTTAGTAGTTAGTCGTCCAGGCTCAGTATAAAAAGTTGATATTTTACTCAATTTTGATCTTGATCTATATCCTGTTTCTTCTCTTAATTCCTTATATGCTGATTGCAAAGTTGTTTCTTTTTTTTCTACTATGCCAGAAGGAAACTCATAATTAATTTTATTAATTGGAACTCTTTTTTGAGAAACTACTATATATTTGTCTTTAATCTTAGGTATTACTAATGAAAGATTAGAAGTTTTAAGATAATGATAAAACTCTTTTTTCTTAAATTTTTTGTTAATTAAACTTATTCGATTGGTAAGTTTTATATTTTTCAATTTTTCTCTAAAAATAACTTTTTAACAATAAATACAGCAATTAACATTCCTACAAGCTCAGCTAAAATATAATAAGGAGTATTTAAATAACTAATACCAGTAAAAGATTCAGTAAAAGTTCTTGCTAATGCTACAGCTGGATTTGCAAAAGAAGTTGAAGAAGTAAACCAATAACCAGCAGTAATATAAAGACCAACGCTAGCAGCAACAGCAATTTTTCCTGACTTCATAGAGCCAAAAATTATTATTATAAGCCCCAGTGTTGCTATTACCTCAGATGTGAATATGTAAATTCCATCTCTTGACTTAGTAGATAATTCATAAATTTCATGTTCAAAAAAGAAATTAGCTAAACCAACACCAATCAAGCAACCAACCAATTGAGCAATGATATAGTAGGGTAATAGTTTCTTTTTTAATTTACCTGTTATTGTCATTGCGATACTTACAAATGGATTAAAGTGAGCTCCTGATACATCAGCAAATACTGTAATAAGCACAAATAAACCTGCTCCTGTTGCTATTGTGTTTGCAATTAACATCACAGCAACGTCATTAGTTAAGTTTTCTGCCATTAAACCTGAGCCAACAATAATCATTACTAAAAAACAACTGCCTAATAGTTCAGCAAGAAAATAACGACTTTTATTTTTCATTAAGTAGTTCCTTTATTTTTTTATTAATATGATTAAAAACTTTTTCAATTATTTCATCTTTTTTATTTAAGTCATTTGTTTCATTAAGTAATTTAACAGGATCTTCTATATCCCAATGAATTATCTGATCTTTATTTGGCCAAATAGGGCAGACTTCGTTATTGGCATTATTACAAACTGTAATAACATAATCCATTTTAATTTGACTATTAATAAACTCATTAAAATTTTTAGATCTATAATTTGAAAGATCATAATGTTTTGATAATAAATAATTCTTCACATCCTCATTTATTTTTCCTGTTGGATTACTCCCAGCACTAAAACCTTTATACAAATCGTCATACTCATTATTTATTATACTTTCAGCAATAATACTTCTTGCTGAATTACCTGTGCATACGAACAATATATTCTTCATTTAAAAAATAACTTTATAAATACCAATTACAAACAATGGAATTTGTAATCCAAAGTTAGTTAAGATTGCTTTATCTTTGCTCATAAATCCTGCAATAGTCCATCCAACAACTCCTAATCCATGAAAATATATATTTAATGGATATATATTTAAATTTGTAAGAAGTATTCCTACTAAAACTAAAAACGTACTGATCCACTTTAGATATTTTTTTATAAACATAAAATTTCCTTTCGTTATTATTATTTCAGTTATGTTAAGAATTTATTAAAATAAAGGATTATCTACACTTTTTGCATAATCCAAAAAACTCAAGATTGTATTTGCTATATTTCATACCATCTTTGTCTTTGAAATTAGCTAAGTATTTAGAAAGACCTGCGCTACTTATTTCTGTTACTTTTTCACAAATCTCACAGATAGAAAACGCTGTAGCTTTTGCTACCTGACAACTTGAATTGTGACACGCAATAAAAGCATTTCTACTCTCAATTTTATGAATTTTTCCTATTTCAACTAATTTATCTAAAGCTCTATAAACTTGTAATGGAGCTTTAATACCTTTTTTTTGAACATTAAAAAGTATTGTATACGCTTTTAATGGTTCAGAAGATTTTTCTACAAGATCTAAGACAATTTGTTGATTTTTTGTAAGGAAATTTTGTTTTTGCATTTTTTATATTTTACCAGTTGTCCATTAGTTTTTCAATTGAATGGATTGTTTTATTTTTAATAATGAAAGTATAAATAGAACTAAAGATGCTGTTATTATTGAAGGTCCTGATGCAGTATTAAACTCCAGTGAAGAAAACAGTCCTATTATTACAGATAACAAGCCTCCAATTATTGAAAACAGTACCATTTTTTGTGGATTGTCAGAGATGTTTCTAGCCATAGCAGCTGGAATAATTAACATTCCAGTAATTAATAACAGTCCAACCATTTTTATAGAAATTGCAATAATTGCAGCCATTAAAATTGTAAATATTGCTTTTGCTCTATCTGGATTTAATCCTTCAGCTTCTGCTAATTCATAATTTACTGTTGATGCGAATAAAGGTTTCCAAATTAATTTTAATACCAATAAAATTAATGCACCACCAATCCAAATAATAATTAAATCATTAACATTTACAGCTAATATATCTCCAAATAATAATCCCATAATATCAAATCTAATAAACGTTAAAAATCCAATCACTACTAATCCTACTGCTAATGAGGAGTGAGCTAATAGACCGAGTAGAGCATCGCCTGGAAGATTTGTTTTTCTTTGGAGCTGAATTAAAATTAAAGCAATTACAGATGAAATTATAAAAACTGAAATAGCAATATTAAATTCAAAAGAATATGCCATTGTAACACCAAGCAATGCTGAATGTGCTAGCGTATCTCCAAAATAAGATAATCTTCTCCAAACAACAAAACATCCAAGAGGACCTGTTACAAAAGCAACACCAATTCCTGCTACTAAAGCTCTTATAAAAAAATCATCAAACATTTAATTTTTTTTTATTTCTCCTTCGTGAGAGTGAACATGGTCATGTTTATGTTCATAAATAGAAAGTGTTTGAGCAGCTTGTTCACCAAACAAAGCTTTATACTCATTATTTTTTGCTACATCACTAGGTGAACCTGAGCAACACACATGTCCATTTAAACAAACAACATGGTCGGTAGCACTCATTACAGTATGTAAATCATGAGATATTAATAAAATTCCACAATTAAGTTCTTCAGATATTTTTTTTATCAATTCATACAAGGCAATTTCACCAGTGAAATCTACTCCTTGGACAGGTTCATCAAGTACTAATAATTCTGGTTTCTTTGAAATAGCTCTTGCTAGTAAAACTCTCTGAAACTCACCTCCAGATAAATTACCTAAGTTTTTATGTTTTAAATGTACTACACCCGTCAAAGATAACGCCTCATCTATAGCATCTTCTTTAAGATCTTCAGTCAAGACCATAAAATCTCTAACTCTTAATGGTAATGTCCAATCTATAGAAACTTTTTGAGGAACATAACCAATTTTGTTAGTATATTTTTCAACTTCACCATCAAATTTTTTATAAATACCTAAAGCAATTTTTGCTGTTGTACTTTTTCCAGAACCATTAGGGCCTATAAGTGTTACAATTTTACCTTTTTCAACCTCTAGTGATACACCTTTAACAAGCCACTTATCATTTTGCTGATAGCCTGCATTTTTTAATTTCACTAACGTGTTACTATTTGTTCCCATTTTATAGCTTGACTTTCTAATGTTATATTATTACATAATGTTATATTATAACAATTAATTAATACTTAACCTATGAAAAATCTAAAAAAAATACCATTTATCTTATCTATACTATCATTCTTAACTATTTTTACACCGGCAAATGCTGATCTAAAAGTGGTTGCATCTATTAAACCAATACATTCCCTAGCTAGCTATCTTATGGATGGCATTGGTAAACCTGACTTGATAGTCGATGGATATTCTTCACCACACGGCTTTGCGTTAAAGCCATCACATGCAAAAATGTTACAAGAAGCAGATATCATATTTTATGTAGGTGAAGACTTAGAAAATTTTTTAGAAAAACCATTAAAATCAATTGCTAAAAAAGCTGAAAAAATTGAGCTTATGGAAATAAAAGGGTTAAATAAATTAAAATTTAGAGAAAGAAATATTTTTGATGGTCATGATGATCATGGGCACGATGAAGATGGTCACAAAGAAGATGATCATGATGATGATCATAAACATGAAGAAGATGGTCATAAAGAAGACGACCATGACGATGATCACAAACATGAAGAAGATGGTCATAAAGAAGATGACCACGATGACCATAAACATGAAGAAGATGGTCATAAAGAAGATGATCACGATGATCACGGACATGACGAAGATGGCCATGAAGGTCACGCACATGGTGAATATGACCCTCATATTTGGTTAGATCCAGAAAATGCAAAAGTAATATTAAATGAAATGGTTGTGCATTTAATAGAAAATGATGCAAAAAATGCATCAACTTATAAAAAGAATTTAAAAAACGCTGAAAAAGATTTAGATAAACTTGTGAAAAAAGTAAAATCTGATCTTAATAAAGATTTTAAATCTATCGTTTTTCATGATGCCTATCAATATTTTGAAGAGAGATTTAATGTAAATGTAATGGGTGCATTTACAGTTAATACAGACGTTATGCCTGGTGCAGAACAATTAGCAGAAATTAGAGAAATAATTGAGCATGATAAAGTTAGCTGTATATTTTCAGAACCTCAATTTAACCCTGATATCATAAATGCAGTTGCAAAAGATATGAATATAAAAACTGGTGTTTTAGATCCATTAGGAGCAACTCTAGAACCAGGTAAAGATTTATATTTTGATTTGATCAAGAACATGTCTAAATCTTTTAAAGGCTGTTAATTTAAAATTGATCTTTTGTTATAAATAATATCTAATAAAGGGATGAGTACAATTTCCCTTAGTTTAGATGAAATATTTGATCTAGCTAAAAAAACTTTATTAGCTAATGGATGTGATGATGAAACAGCATCTATTCTATCAGATTTAATAATGAAAGCTGAAAGAGATGGCTCATTATCTCATGGTTTATTTAGATTGCCTGCTTATGTTACTGGTCTAAAAAGTGGTAAAATAAACGGTAAAGGTAAACCAGAAATTAAAAAAATATCACCTAATGTAATAAAAGTTTTAGGAAATAATTGCTTAGCTCCAGTAGTTTTAAGCAAAGGTATTCCAGAATTAGTAAAAGCTGCTAAAGAAAATGGAGTAGCAGTTTTAGCTATTAATAATTCGCATCACATGGCTGCTATGTGGCCTGAAACAGAAATGATAGCAGAGCAAGGATTAGTTGCTTTTGCATGTACATCTTACAAGCCTGCTGTTGCACCAGCGGGAGCTACAAAACCATTATTTGGAACTAATCCAATTTCATTTGCATGGCCACGACCAGGAAAAACTCCAGTTGTTTATGATATGGCTACAGCTTCAATGGCGATGGGTGAAGTGCAAGTTGCTAAAAGAGAAGGGCATAAAGTTCCATTAGGTACAGGTTTAACTAAAGATGGAAAAGATACTACTGATCCTGGAGAAATAGCTGATGGAGGCGTATTACTGCCCTTTGGAGGCTATAAGGGCTCAGGTATAGCTATGATGGTCGAATTACTAGCGGGAGCTCTTGTGGGTGATAATTTTAGCTATGAGACAGCTGCTAAAGATAATAATGATGGTGGACCTCCAAGTGGTGGAGAATTCATATTAGCAATATCTCCTGACAAGTTATCAGGAAATGATTGGGATAAACATTCAAATGAATTTTTTGATAAAATGAAATCAATGGAAGGTGTAAGACTTCCAGGTGAAAGAAGACATAAAAATAGACTTGATAAAGGTCCAAGAAATATAAACGAAGAACTTGTTAATAAAATTAAATCTTTAAGCTAATTCAATTTCAATAGGTGTGTGATCAGATGGTTTTTGTCTTCCACGAGGAAACTTATTTATCTTAACATCTTTAACAGCATCAATTAAAGAACTTGAAACTAAAAAATGATCTATTCTCATGCCATTATTTTTTTGCCAAGCACCACTTGTGTAATCCCAAAAAGTATAGCCTTCTTTATCAGGATGAATAAACCTGTATGCATCATGAAAACCTAAATTGATTAACTCTCTTAGTTTTTTTCTTATCTCCAATCTAAACAAAGCATCGTTTTCATAACTCTTTGGATTATGCACATCTTCAGCTGATGGAATTATATTAAAATCCCCACCAATAATTATGTTTTCATTTTGTTTAGATATTGATTTTAATTTTTTAATTAAACTATCTAACCAGTAAAGTTTATATGTATATTTTTCCGTATCAACAGGATTTCCATTAGGAGTATAAATATTTATTAATGTTATAGTTTTTTTCTTATATTTGACTTCAGCTGAAATTATTCTTGATTGTTTATTTTTATCTTTAAAAATATCATTTTTAATATCATCTAATTTTTTTTTTGAAATTATTGCTACACCATTATAGCTTTTTTGTCCGAATACATAATTTTCATATTTAAGAGTTTTAATATCATCGTAAGGGTAAGTTTCATCAGGAGTTTTAATTTCCTGCATCATTAATATGTCGGGTGAAAATTTATTTAAATATTCTTTAATATTTTCAATTCTAGCTCTTACAGAATTGACATTCCAGGAACTGATGATCATTAAAGTGAGAAAGAAACGCCACAACCACAAGAAGATTTACTTTGTGGATTACTGATTTTGAAATTATCTCCGATTAATTCTTTAACATAATCAACCTCAGATCCTTTTAGCAGTTCAGCTGATTTTTTGTCTATTAATATGTTTTCATGTTTAAGATCATCTGCATCTTGTTTATTATCAAATGAAAAATCATACTGAAAACCAGAACAACCACCGCCTTTAATAGCGATTCTAAAAAAAGATCCTTTGTCCTTTTTAGATAGCATTGCATTAATCTGTTTTAATGCATTATCGGTAAATTTAATTTCTTTAATCATCATCTAAGACTGATATTACTAATATAATGTTAAATTGTCATTTTTAAAGAATGAAAAACTATAAAAAACTAGGGATTATTAAAAGTAAAGGTAGACTTATAAATGAGCCTAATTCACCCTATAGATCCCCATTTCAAAGAGATAGAGACAGAATTATTCACAGTGCCGCTTTTCGAAGGTTAAAACATAAAACTCAAGTTTTTGTTAATACAGAAGGGGATCATTATAGAACTAGAATTACTCACTCAATTGAAGTTGCTCAAATTGCAAGAACAGTATCAAGATATTTAAATTTAAATGATGATTTAACAGAAACATTAAGCCTTGCCCATGATCTTGGCCATACACCTTTTGGGCATGCTGGTGAAGAATCGTTAAATGAATGTATGACTAATCATGGTGGATTTGATCACAACCTACAAACATTAAGAATAATAATGTTTATAGAAAATAAATATGTAAAATTTAAAGGTTTAAATTTAACTTTAGAAACATTGGATGGCCTTTTAAAACATAATGGTCCTTATTATGATGATACAAATGTTGAAAATTTGATTGGGTTAAAAAATTTAAAAAATAAAATTGATTTAAAATCATATCCATCTCTAGAAGCTCAAATCGCATCAATTTCTGATGATATTGCTTACAACAATCATGACATTCAAGATGGTTTTAATGCAAACCTTTTTAAAATTAATGAGATAAAAGAAATTAATTTTTTTAATGAAATATTAAAAAGATATTCGTCAAAGCTTAAAAAATCTAATAGTAGAATTTTAATTTATCAGATGGTTAGAGACTCTATTAACCTAATGGTCAAGGATTTAATTAAAAATTCTTTAATAAACTTTAAATTTAATAAAATTAATAAATTAAATGATGTTTATAAATCTGAGAATAAACTTATTTGTTTTTCTAAAAATTATGAAAATATAGTTAATGAAATAAGAGATTTTTTAAACACAAAAATGTATAAAAATAATAAAGTTTTAAAAAAGAATAATGAAGGTAAGAAAATAATTGAAAAATTGTTTAAAATAATATCTAGGAATCCTAGAAAATTTTTGACATTTTCAACAATTAAACATAATAAATATAGATCTATAGCTGACTATATTTCTGGTATGACTGATCGATTTGCAATAAATATTTATAAATCAATAAAATGAATATATTTGAAGAATATAAAATTAATTTAATAACAATTATTAAAAAAGCTGAAGAAGATAAGTTATTAATACTTCCAGAGAACTTGAATAGCGTAAATGTTGATTCAACTCCACCAAAAATTGATTTTGACATATCAACTAATGTTTCTATGGTTCTTGCAAAACCAAATAATAAATCACCAAATGATTTAGCTCAAATTTTAATCAAACTTTTAAAAAAAGAAGATAAAAATATTGAAGAAATATCTTTTGCCAAACCTGGATTTATTAATATTAAGTTTAATAAAAATTATTGGAATAATTTTACTAATAAACTAATTAACTCACCTCATAATTATGGTTCATTAAATAAAGAGAAGAGAAAATATCTAGTTGAATTTGTTTCGGCTAATCCAACTGGACCTTTGCATGTCGGTCACTGCAGGGGCGCTATTTTAGGTGATGTTATTTCAAATATTTTAGAATTTAATCAAAATATTGTTGAACGTGAATATTACGTTAATGATTATGGTAGTCAAATTTCTCATTTTAATCATTCTGTATACTTAAGAATTAGAGAAAAACTATATAATGAAGATTTTCCGCTAGACAATCCCAACCTTTATCCAGGTGATTATTTAAAGGATATAGCCAATAGTATTATCAAGAATAATAAGGATATAAACTTTGAAAATTTTAAAGATATAGAAGATCGTTTAAAAAAACTTTCAATTAATGAATCTTTAAATTTAATTAAAAAAAACCTAAACGATCTAGGCATAAGACATGATAATTTTATAAGTGAGACAACTTTAGTTAACAACAAAGAAGTTGAAAAAGTAATAGAAAAACTTAAGAAAACTAAACATGTCTATACAGGTAAAATTAAAGCCCCAGAAGGCGAAGACCAAAGTAAGTGGACTGAAAGAGAACAGTTATTATTTAGATCTACTGATTTTGGTGATGATAAAGATAGAGCTCTTCAAAAGAGTGATTTAACTTGGACTTATTTTGCAAGCGATGTTGCTTACCATAATACAAAAGTTAATAGAAACTTTGATAAGTTGATAAATATTTTAGGTGCTGATCACGCAGGTTATATAAAAAGAATTACATCTGTAGTCGAAGCTATTTCAGGAGAAAAAAATAAATTGTCCTGCAAAGTAAGTCAATTAGTAAAATTAATTAAAGATGGCAAACTCTTTAAAATGTCCAAAAGAAAAGGTGACTACATAACTGTTCAGGATTTGATTGAAGAAGTTGGTAAAGATGCAACAAGATTTATAATGTTAAGCAGAAGTAATGAAGTTGAACTTGATTTTAATTTTTCTAAAGTAAAAGAAAAATCTAAAGATAACCCGCTGTATTATGTTCAGTATTGCTATGCAAGAATATGCTCCGTATTTAGAAATATTAATTTGAATATTAATGATAATTTAAAAATTACAAATCAAAATTATAATTATTCAAATGATGAAATTAAAATCTTAAAAAAAATTTCTGAATGGCCAAGATGTTTAGAAACTGCATCTAATAATTTAGAACCTCATAGAATACCTGTTTATTTATATGAACTATCTTCAGAATTTCACTCTTATTGGAACAAAGGAAGAGACGATCCAAATAAAAGATTTATTGATAAAGATAATAAAATTTCTGATGATAAAATTGCTTTTTTAAAAGTTGTTTCAATAGTTATTAAATTAGGAATGAAAATATTAGGAGTTAATACTCCAGAAAAAATGTAATGATTAAAGAACTGAAATACGTTTTTTATATAATAATAATATTTTTTTTTATTTTTTTTATTTCGAGATATTATTTTTCAGATGAGTATAAAAAAAAGTCTTATCGATCATTAAACTTAATGGAAGACAAAATTAATATTTTTTCTGAAAATCTTGTTATATTAGAAAATGATACAAATGATATTATTGAATATGTAGAATATCAAAAAGATAATACTAAAAAAAAGTACCATTTTTGGGAATTGTTAAAATGATTAAGAGAAGAAGAAGTTTTATTACAGGTATTAAAAGTACAAAGCTGAGTCAAAAAGAAGTTGTCTTTTTAAAAAAGTATAAACCATGGGGAGTTATATTATTTTCTAGAAATATTGTATCTATCTCACAGACCCAAAAATTAACATCACATATTAAAAAAATATTCAATGACAAAAATTATCCTATTTTAATTGATGAAGAAGGTGGTCGCATATCTAGATTGAGTAAATTTATTGATAATTCAATATTTTCTGCAGAATTTTTTAGCAAACTTTATAAAAATAATAAAAAAAAGTTCTATGTTTATTACGATGTTTACATTAAGCAAATTTCCTATCTTCTAAATTTATTAGGTATCAATATAAATAATGTTCCTGTTTTAGATGTTAGAAGAAAGATAACCCATAAAGTTATTGGAAATAGATCTTTTTCAACTGACCCTTATTTAGTATCTAAATTGGGTAAAATTTGTATTAATAAATTCCATGAAAATCATATAGCTACAGTATTAAAACACATTCCGGGTCATGGACTATCAAAATTTGATACTCACAAAAAATTACCCATAATTAATAAAAATATTAATGATTTAAATAAAATAGATTTTTATCCTTTTAAAAAACAAAAATCTTTATTAGCGATGACTGCACATATAATATATAGCTCTATAGATAAAAAAAGTACTGCCACTCATTCAAAAAAAGTAATTAAGATAATTAGAAAAAAAATAGGATTTAAAAACCTAATTATGTCAGATGATATATCAATGAAAGCTTTAAAATTTTCTATATCAAAAAATACAACCCAAGCTTTTAATGCAGGTTGTGATATAGTTTTACATTGTAATGGAAATTATAATGAAATGTTAATAGTAGCTAAAAATTCTCCATTATTAAGTAACTTTGTTATAAAAAAAACATCGCAATTATTAAATATAATTAGATAATAGATTTTATGAACGATTCTCTTTCATTTAATGTAAGTCTTAATAATTTTAATGGACCATTAGAGGTACTATTAGATTTAGCAAAATCTCAAAAAGTTGATCTTGAAAAAATTTCTATTACCACATTAGTAGATCAATTTCTTGACTTTATTAAATCAAAAGAAAAAATAAACTTAGAAATAGCTTCCGAATACTTGTTAATGGCTACTTGGTTAACTTATTTGAAATCTAAGCTTTTATTACCAGAAACTGAAGAAGAAGAATTTAAAGCGTTGGAGGTTGCTGAAAAACTTAAACTTCAATTAAAAAAACTTGAGCTAATTAGATTGTTATCTGATCAAATGTTAAAACGAAAAAGATTAGGAAAAGATATTTTTATGAGAGGTATTAGAGGAAAAATTAAATCTATATATAGTTCAAAATATTCACTCACTATGTTTGAAATCTTAAAAACTTATTCGTCAATAATTATGTCGAGAGAATTCCAAAGAATGAATATTCCAAAACTTCCTGTTTTTACTACTGAAGAAGGAATTAAAAGAATTAAAGAATTTTTTGGTAAATTAAATGAGTGGAGAAATATTGATGAATTAATGCCTTTAAATTTTTCTAAAAATAAAAAATTTAATCGAACCGGTAAAGCAGGAATATTTGCTGGATCTTTAGAACTAGCTAAAGAGGGCAATATATCAATAAAGCAAAATAATTTATTTGATGATGTTTTTATAAAGGAAAATAAATGAAAAAATTAAAAAAAAATAATATCGTAAATTTTCCTTCATCTTTAAGTGATGGTGAAAAAGAGGTTGAGGCTATTTTGTTTGCTGCAGCAGAACCTTTGGATATAGATACAATAGAATCTAAACTTCCCAAAAAAATTAATGTTCCAAATATTCTTAATAAGCTTCAGAATATTTATAAAAATAGAGGAATTAATTTGGTATGTATTTCAAAAAAATGGTCTTTTAGAACTTCAGAAAATTTATCAGAATTAATGTCTGAACAAAAAACTGTCGAAAAAAAATTATCTAAAGCTGCTGTAGAAACTTTGTCTATTATTGTTTATCATCAGCCCGTTACAAGAGCTGAAATCGAAGAAATAAGAGGTGTTGCTTTTGGAACAAATACACTTGAGATTTTGATGGAATTAAATTGGGTTAGATCTCAAGGAAGAAAGGACGTTCCGGGTAAACCAATTCAATATGGAACAACAGAAGAATTTTTAAGTCATTTTAATTTACAAAATTTGTCAGATCTTCCAACAATAGATGAGCTTGGAACTGCAGGACTTATTGATACAGCAAATGTCGATTCAACTATTTTTGGAACAGGTAAATTTTATAAGGAACAAGAGGAAAAGAAGGAAAATATATACTCCGATATTGATGAAATGCTAAGCAGCACTCTTAAAAATGATAGTGACAAATAAAAATAACTTTAAATATTATATAATATGTTTATAACACTTGTATGAGTATAGGATTTTGGCAAATAGCAATTGTTGTTATATTAGTAGTACTTCTTTTTGGCAGAGGAAAAATTTCTAGTCTAATGGGAGATGTAGCCAAGGGTATTAAAAGTTTTAAAAAAGGTATGGCCTCTGATGTCAATGATGAGGGATCTCAGAAAAATATCTCTGAAAATCAAGATACCTCTGAAAATCAAGATATAGATAAAAAAGAGTAATTCTAATGCCAACAATTGGCTGGTTTGAAATTTTAATTATAGTTGTAATAGCAATAATTATTCTCGGTCCCAAAGATTTCCCTTTAATGTTAAAAAAAGTTGGATCTTGGATTGGAAGTGCAAAAAGATATGTTAACAACGTACAAAATGAAGTCAGCTCTATCACCGAAGATACAATTGATAAAAACTTAAATGAAGATGCTAATATAAATAAAAAAAAGGACAAAGATGAGCAAAAATCAAGCTGAGGGTGGTTTTTTTAGTCATCTTACAGAGCTAAGAAAGAGATTAATTCATTCATTAATATTCTTAACTATACTTTTTATTATTTGTTATTATTTTTCTGAGTACATTTATAGCTTTCTTGTAGATCCCTATGCTCAAGCAGTTAAAAATGATGATGTAAACAGAAGACTTATCTTTACAGCTTTACAAGAAACTTTTCTTACCTATTTAAAGGTTTCTTTTTTTGCAGCATTTTTTTTTACTAGTCCAATTATTTTAATTCAAATATGGAAATTTATTGCCCCAGGACTTTATGAGGATGAAAAATCAGCAATAATGCCTTATCTTGTAGTAACACCTATACTTTTTTTATTAGGTGGTATGCTTGTCTATTATTTAATAATGCCTTTAGCTATAAAATTCTTTCTATCATTCGAAAGCTCAGGTTTAAATACAGCTCTTCCAATTCAATTAGAAGCTAAAGTTAATGAATATTTATCTTTAGTAATGAAGTTAATATTTGCTTTTGGATTAAGCTTTCAATTACCTGTAGTTCTAAGTTTGTTAGCAAGAATTGGCATTGTTGATTCTCAGTTTTTAAAAGAAAGACGTAAATATGTTGTGGTTATTATATTTGCTGCAGCTGCACTATTAACTCCACCTGATCCTGTTACACAAATAGGTTTAGCAATACCTTTATTATTATTATATGAATTATCTATTATATCAGTAAAATTTATAGAGAGAAAAAATAAAGAAAAAAATGCATAACATTAAAGATATAAGAAATAATTTTGATAATTTTAAAAATATAATTAAATCAAGAAATATTTCTATAGATTTAGAAAAAATATTAGATCTAGATAAAAAAAATAGAAAACTTATTCAAGAAAAAGAAGCTTTAGAACAAGAAAAAAAAAGTATATCAAAAAGTCAGGATAAATCATTATTTGCAAAATCTAAAGAAATTTCAGAAAAAATTTTATCTCTAAATAAAGATCAAAATTCAATTAAAAATAAACTTGATGATTTATTGTCTTCAATACCAAACTTACCTCTACAGGATGTTCCAGTAGGAGCTGATGAAGCTTCTAATAAAGAAATTTTAAAATCTGGAACAATAAAAGAATTTAATTTTAGTCCAAAATCGCATTATGAACTAGGTGAAAATTTAAAAATGCTAGATTTTGATTTAGCAACAAAAACAACAGGTGCTAGATTCGTTTTTGTTAATGACAAACTTGCTTTATTAGAAAGGGCAATAGCGAATTTTATGTTAGATACGCATACTCAAATAAATAACTATAAAGAAATTTCTCCTCCATTAATGGCTAATGATGCAGCAATGTTTGGAACTGGACAATTGCCTAAGTTTGAAGATGATCAATTTGAAATTAAAATTGAAGAAAAAAGTGGCAGAAAGTTTCTAATTCCCACAGCTGAAGTAATTTTAACTAACATTGTTAGAGATAAGATTGTTAATTTAAAAGATTTCCCTATGCGCTTTGTTGCATTAACACCTTGTTTTAGAAAAGAAGCCGGTAGTTATGGAAAGGATACTAAAGGTATGATTAGGCAGCATCAATTTTACAAAGTTGAACTTGTTAGTATTGTTGAAAATAATAAATGCTCAGAAGAACTTGAAAGAATGACTAACTGCGCCACGATGATTTTAGATAAGTTAAAACTACCATATAGAAAAATAATTTTATCCACTGGTGATATGGGTTTTAGTGCAGAAAAAACTTACGATATAGAAGTATGGTTGCCATCTGAAAAAAAATATAGAGAAATTTCTAGTTGTTCTTCTTGTGGAACTTTTCAAGCTAGACGAATGAAATCAAGATATAAAAATAATAATAATGAAACTGAATATGTCGGTACGCTTAATGGAAGTGGTTTAGCGGTAGGTAGAACGCTTATTGCTATATTAGAAAACTATCAAAATTCTGATGGATCAATAACAATTCCAGATGTTCTAAAACCCTACATGAATAATCTAGAAAAAATTTCAAATAATTAGAGTTGTTTTAACAACTTAGATAGTATAGAAAACTTTTAATTTACAAAGGATTTTATGTCAGGATCAGGAATAGGTCAATTTATACCACTTATTTTAATTTTTGTTATCTTTTACTTTTTTTTAATTCGTCCACAGCAAAAAAAGGTTAAAGAGCATAAACTTATGGTAGAAAATCTAAAACGAGGTGATAAAGTTATAACTTCAGGTGGTATTGTTGGGTCTATAGAAAGGGTTATAGATAATGACAAAGTTGAAGTTGCAATATCTGAAAATGTAAAAGTAGAAGTTATAAAATCTACAGGAATACAGGCATTAGTTAGTAATACCGAAACAAAAAAATAACATTAAAATAAAGTGTTATACTTTTCAAAATTAAAAATTATTTCAGTTTTAATTTTTACAATAATAGTATCTTTTTTTACAATATCTAATTTTATTAAAATTGATAGTGAGTTTTTTAAAAGAAATATTAATC
>CACGZX010000008.1 GCA_902577625.1 uncultured Pelagibacteraceae bacterium | reverse complement strand
AATATAAAAAATAACTTCATTAGAAAGTTATAGGTTATATAATTTAAAAATTAATTAGATCTTTTGAAGCACTCAATGGTATTTTTAAGAAGACATGCTATTGTCATTGGGCCAACGCCACCAGGAACAGGTGTTAAGGCTTTTGCAACTTTTGAAACTTCATCAAATGCGACATCACCCACTATTCCTTTTTCTGTTTTATTTATTCCAACATCAATAACTATTGCGTCTTTTTTAACCCAATCTCCTCTTACAAGTTCAGGTATTCCAACTGCAGCAACTATAATATCACCTTTTAGGCACTCACCTTTTAAATCTTTTGTTTTTGAATGAGTAATTGTTACAGTGCAATTTTCTTTTAATAAAAGTTGTGTCATCGGCTTTCCATTTAAATTTGATCTTCCAACAACAACTGCTTTTTTTCCACTTAAATTTGGTTCAATTTTTTTTATCATCAAATAACACCCAAGTGGTGTACACGGAATTGAACTTTCATAACCTGAAGATAAGTTTCCAACATTCATAGGATGAAATCCATCAACATCTTTACTTGGTAAAATTGTTTCAATAACCTTTTGCTTATCTATGTGTTTTGGCAAAGGTAGTTGTACTAAAATACCAGATACGCTTTCGTCTTTATTAAGTTCTTCAATTTTATTTAGAACTATTTTTTCCTCAACCGAATCTGGATATTTAATTACTTCTGATTTTAAACCTACCTCATTCGCTGACTTTTCTTTATTCCTAACATAAATTTGGCTTGGGGCATCTTCTCCAATCAAAATTACAGTTAATCCAGGAACTTTATTATATTTGGATTTTAATTCAGAAATTTCTTGCTTTAGCTCTTCTCTTAATTCTGCTGCTATTTTTTTTCCGTCTATTAATATCATGGATTAGTTAAATATTATTGGTGCCACGTAAAGCTTCATACACATTTCTACAAACCAGATCAACAAAAGAAGTATAATTGGTGAAATATCAAAAGCCCCCAGGTTAGGCAAAAATCTTCTGATCCTATTCAAAATAGGGTCTGTTAAACGGTATGTAAATTCTAATATTGAATAAACAAATCTATTTGATGTGTTTAAAACGTTAAATGCAATCAACCAGCTTATAACTACATTTGCAATTACAACATAGGTGTAAATCTTTAAAATTTGCAAAACTAAATAAAAAATAGCAATCATTTTTTCTCAACATAAATTGACTGGCTAGGAAATGCAAAAGATGCACCATTTTTTTCTACAATTTGTTTTATTTGAATTGCTAATCTCTCTTTAACAGCTAGCCACTCATCCCAGTCATCTGTTTTTGTAAAACAACGAATATACATATCAATAGAACTGTCTGCAAACTTATCAACTCTAACTGCGTATCCTAGTTCAGGTTTATAATCTTCATTTTTTTTTATGTAATCTTCAATTTCATTTCTTATAGTTTTAAGTTGATCAACTGTTGAATCGTATTGTAAATTAATTACCCAGCTAATAATCCAATTTGTAGTTTGACTTACATTTATTACTGCATTTTCTGCAAATTGAAAATTTGGAATTATTGCAATTGATTTATCAAATTTTCTTATAACGGTTGATCTAAATCCTATTTTTTCAACAATTCCTTCAATTATTCCTTCAACTAAAATCCAATCTCCAATTTTAAATCTTTTTTCGACAAGTACTAAAATACCTGAAATTAAATTTTTAAATAAATCTTGTGCACCCAATGCAACAGCAACACCAAATAAACCAAGTCCTGCAATAATTGGTCCAATTTTTATACCCCATAATTCAAGAACTGCAGCTATACCTAAAATAAAAATT
The DNA here is from genome assembly GCA_902577625.1 of uncultured Pelagibacteraceae bacterium. GTDB lineage: Bacteria > Pseudomonadota > Alphaproteobacteria > Pelagibacterales > Pelagibacteraceae > Pelagibacter. The sequence continues at coordinate 36,861 of CACGZX010000008.1, read as the reverse complement.
AATACTTTTAATGACTTAATAATCCAGCCAATAAGTTCCCTTGTTAAAATTTTATTCAAACCACTTAATACATAAGAAACTGGTTCTATAACTTGATGCATGACCCAAAAAATAAAAATAGTTATTAATGTTCTATTAATTGTATCTACAATTTCCCTACTTTCTTCAGAAAAAGACATGTAATAACTTGCAATAAAAAAACCAATAACTATTGGTAAAAACCTAGCTGGCCCCTCCATTGCTGAAACAAACGAGTCATCAAATTTATTTGTAGTTTTCTTCGCTATATTTTCTAATCTTTTAATAATAACTTTGCTGATGATTCCTCTAAATATTAAAAATACAAAAAATATACCAACACCAATTAATATTTCAATAATGTCTACGCCTAGAATTCCTCTTTCCCAAACAGAAAGAAACAACAATTTAAAATTATTAAATAAATCCATATTTAAATTTTATATAGCAAAAATTCTTCTTCTCCAGGACTAAAAATAAAAATTTTTTTCCACTTAATTTTATTTAATACTGACGATGATTTTTCACCAATACACATTAAATTAGTATTCATCCAAAAATCATTTAATTTGTAATAATTTATTAACTTTAAGAAGCTTAAAGCGCTATTTTGAGAATAAACATAAACTACATCGGGCATGCTTGTTCTTAATTTTTCTATAAATTTTTCGTCTAATTGATGGTTGGGCTTTGAAATATAATTAACTACTCTTTTTACATTGTAACCTTTTGATAATAAGTTTTTATTTATATCATTTGAAATAATTTCTCCACTTATATAAAGCATTTTTCCAGAAGAAGAATTGTAATTTTGTAATATTAATTCTTCCAAATTTCTTACGTTGCCTTCAGCAGTTACAACATTTTGAAATCCAAGGCTTAAAGCTTTTTTTTCAGTTGCGCTTCCAACACAAAAACAAATTATGTTTTTATCAATTAATTTTGTATCGAGGTATTTTAATGCATTAGCGCTTGTAAAAATTATTGCTTTGTAATCTATAAAATTTATTTTTTCATGTTCAATTTTTTCAATTTGAATAACTGGCATATGTGAAACTTTGTGCCCGAGTTCACTAAATTTTAATATTAAATCCTCACAGTCATCTAGTGGTCTTGTAAATAAAATATGCATATTATTTTTTATAACTTCCTTTTGATTGTTTTTTTAAATTTTCTCCAATTTCAATACCTAGTTCTGCTGCATATTTTATACCTTTGGAAGACTTACAATAAAATCTTTCTTTTCCATCTAATGAAAAAAGCTCTCCTTGGAGTGTTATATTTTTATTATTTATTACTGATATTGCACCTACAGCTGTTTCACAGTCTCCTTCTAAAACTTTAAGAACATTTCTTTCTGCTTGAACATTCTTAAAAGTTGTTTCATCATTTATTTTTTTTAAAACATTTTTTATATACTCATCATCACTTTTACATTGTAATGCTATAACTCCTTGCCCAACACTTGGTAAAATTTCATCAATTGAGAAAATTTCTGAAATATGTTTATCTAAATTTAAAGAATTAATGCCAGCTAAAGATAAAACTACCGCGTCATATAAGTTTTGATTTAATTTGTTAATTCTAGTGTCAACATTTCCTCTAATTAATTTATAATTTAAATCACTTCTTTTATTTTTTAATTGAAATTCTCTTCTAAAAGAGGAAGTTCCAATTATTGAATCTTTATTTAAATCTTTAAATTTAATTTTATTTTTAGAAATTAATACTTCCCTTGGATCATTTCTTTTTAAAAAACAATTAGTTAATAATCCCTCAGTCTCATATGATGGCATATCTTTTAAAGCATGAACTGCAATGTCAATTTTATTTTCTAATAATTCTTTTTCAATTTTACTTGAAAAAAGTCCTTTGCCTCCTATTTCAGAAAGTCTATCTTTTTGATTTAAATCTCCAGCTGTTGTTATTTCTTTTATTTCTATAGTCTCAATATTGAACTCTTTAGAGACTTGTAAAATTTTTTCTTTTGCTTTTGCAGCATATATTAATGCTAATTTGCTACCTCTTGATCCAATAATAATTTTTTTGCTTTTCATTAAATTAATTTATATTCCATCTTTATATTTAGAATTTGAAAGTAATAAAAACTAATTTATGTCAAAAAAACCAGTAATTCTTGGAATAGAGTCTAGTTGTGACGAAACTGCAGTAGCTTTAATTAGAGAAAATAACGATGGTGAGCCAGAAATTTTATCTAATATAGTTTCAAGCCAAGTAGATATTCATAAAGAGTTTGGAGGAGTAGTTCCTGAACTTGCTGCCAGAGCTCACATAGAAAAAATTGATTTGATCGCAAAAAAAGCATTTGATGAAAGTGGAGTTAATTTAAATGATGTAGACGCAGTTGCAGCAACTGCAGGTCCTGGTTTAATAGTTTGTTTATCTGTTGGACTTAATTTTGGCAAAGCACTAGCAGTATCATTGAATAAACCATTCATTGCTGTAAATCATTTAGAAGGACATGCCTTAAGTCCTAAATTAAATTCAAAAATAAATTACCCTTATCTTTTACTATTAATATCTGGAGGACACAGTCAATTTCTTTGTGTTGAAGGACTTGGACAATATAAAAGACTTGGGACAACTATCGATGATGCTGCCGGAGAAGCTTTTGATAAAACTGCAAAGTTACTAGGAATTGAATTTCCAGGAGGTCCTCAAATAGAAATTTTAGCAAAAAAAGGTGATCCAACAAAATTTGATTTACCAAAACCCATAATTAACAAAGGTGGGTGTAATTTATCTTTTGCGGGACTTAAAACAGCAATTCTTAGAATTACAAAAAATATTAAAACAAAACAAGAAAAGTACGACCTTGCTGCGTCATTTCAAAAAACGATGGAAGAGATATTATACCAAAAAAGCAAAGTTGCATTTAAAGAGTTTAAAAATATTAATGGGGACAAGAAAAAAATCTTTGTAGTTGCTGGTGGTGTTGCTGCAAATAAAAAAATACGAGAAAGCTTAACAAAACTTTGTAAAGAAGAAAATTTTATGGCATCATTTCCTCCAATTAATTTGTGTGGAGATAATGCTGCAATGATTGCGCTAGCTGGTCTAGAAAAATTTAAACAAAAACAATTTGATGATTTAAGTTTCCCAGCAAAACCAAGATGGCAATTAGATAAGGACGCTATATTTCTAAAAGGGTCTGGATTAAAATATTAATTTATAATTCTCAAAAAGGCATTCTATAAAAAACATTGACAGAACTAATGTCTCCATCATCAATTATATAATGTTCAAAAGAATAACCAAAATTTTTGTCGGCAAAACCAATTCCAAAAAATGGATCTGTGCCAGTTCCTAATGCTTGTGAAGATGAACCTTTAGTAGTTGATACTGTACCTGTAAAATCCCAGCTATGTATTCCACCTTTAAGGTAAATACCCTCTAAATTTAAAACACCTGCTACAGTAACTCCATCACCACTTATTTCAGTTGTTAAACTTTCTGATGGTCCGGTTAGAGTAGTTTTTATTTCTAAGGTTCCGTAATTTACATATCCAGCCTCAACTGAAACCCCTTCTGCTAAACCTACTCCTATACCTACATCAAATCCTACGCCAGTATTATCAGTTTCACTTGTTGAACTTGAAAACCCTAAATCAATCAACGATTGGTTTAAATCTTGCAGATCACCTGTTTCAATTCCGTAATTAAATATTTTTATCCCACCAAATACATAACTATTTTCTGATAATGCATTAGTATTAAAAAAAATTACCAATAAAATGCTTGTAAGTATTTTTTTCATATATATTCGTATTAATTATTAATTTTTGCTTAATTAATACATTAAATATTAATATTAATTTTTAATAGTATTTTTAAAAAATTTAATCAATGAGGTAATAATTATATGAAATATTGGTTATTAAAATCAGAACCAAACGTTTGGTCAATTGATGATCAAAAAAAAGCGGGTTTAAATGGAGCAATATGGGATGGAGTAAGAAATTATCAGGCTGCAAATAATATAAAAAAAATGTCTAAAGGTGACCTTTGTTTTTTTTATCATTCAAATATTGGTAAAGAAATTGTAGGTATAGTTGAGGTTATAAAAACTGCCTTTATAGACCCAACAGATAAAGAAAAAAGATTTGTGGCAATTCAAGTTAGATTTAAAAAAGCCTTAAATAAGCCAGTTTCACTAGAAAATATCAAAAAAAATCCTAATCTTAATAACTTACCTCTCATAAAACAAAGTAGATTATCTGTGATGCCGGTAGATACTAAAAGCTGGAAAATTATTTTGAAGATGAGTAATATTAATAAAAAATAATTCTTTATGCCAAAAAAGAAAAAAAGAAAAAAAATTAAAAAGAAAAAATCTTCAAGAAAAAAAAGATTAAAAAAAAATAAAGCTAAAAAAATTGAAAATTCTGAATTAATTTATAAAACAAAAAGTGATTGGGTAAAAAAAGCCATAATAAATAAATCGGGATATGAAAAAAAATATTCGGATTCAATAAAAAACAATGATAATTTTTGGAAGAAAGAGGGTAAGAGGATTGCCTGGATTAAACCGTACACAAAAATTAAAGATTATAAATACAGCAAGTCAGATGTTCATATTAGATGGTTTTATGATGGAACTTTAAATGCTTCAGCTAATTGTATCGATCGTCATTTAAAGAAAAATAAAGATAAAACTGCAATAATATGGGTTGGGGATGATCCAAAAGTACAAAAAAAAATTAGCTATAAACAATTACATCAAGAAGTTTCAAAAGCAGCAAATGGATTAAAAGAAATAGGAGTAAAAAAAAGGAGATAGAGTTACAATTTATTTAACAATGATACCTGAATTAGCATATACAATGCTAGCATGTGCAAGAATAGGAGCAGTTCATTCAATTATTTTTGGAGGTTTTTCAGCTGACAGTATATCTGGGAGAATTAATGATTGTAAATCTGAATTCGTTATTACTGCTGATGAAGGTATTAGAGGAGGAAAAATTATAGACTTAAAAGCCAAAGTTGATGAGGCTCTTTTAAATTGTCCAAATGTTAAAAAGTGTGTTGTAGTAAAACGAACTGGGAACAGAATTAATTGGGATGAAAGCAGAGATGTTTGGTATCACAATATAACAAAAAAAGCTTCTAAGAATTGTGAACCTGAAGAAATGAATGCAGAAGATCCATTATTTATTTTATATACATCTGGATCCACAGGAAAACCTAAAGGTGTTATGCACACTACCGGTGGCTATATGGTTTACGCTTCAATGACTCATCAATATATTTTTAATTATAAATCAAAAGATATATATTGGTGCACTGCTGATATTGGTTGGGTTACTGGTCACAGTTATATTATTTATGGACCTCTTGCAAATGGAGCCACTACAATTATGTCTGAGGGTATTCCTAATTATCCTGATTGGTCCAGATGGTGGCAAATAGTAGATAAATATAAAGTAAATATTTTTTATACCGCTCCAACAGCAATAAGAGCCATGATGAGAGAAGGAGATGGACCAGTAAAAAAAACATCAAGAAAATCACTTAAATTACTTGGTACTGTTGGAGAACCAATTAATCCAGAAGCCTGGCAATGGTATTTTAAAACTGTAGGGGATTCTAGATGTCCTATTGTTGATACTTGGTGGCAGACAGAAACTGGAGGAATTTTAATTAGTCCTCAAACTGGAGCAATAGACCTAAAACCTGGATCTGCAACAAAACCATTTTATGGGATTAAACCTGAAATAGTTGATAAGGATGGCAAAGTCTTAAAAGGAGAGGCACAAGGAAGACTATGCATAGCTCAATCTTGGCCAGGTCAAATGAGATCTGTATATGGTGACCATGATAGATTTATAGAAACATACTTTTCTCAGTTTGATGGAAAATATTTTACTGGGGATGGCTGCAAAAGAGATAAAGATGGATACTATTGGATAACTGGAAGAGTTGATGATGTTATTATTGTATCAGGACATAATTTAGGAACTGCCGAAATAGAAAGTGCATTTGTAGCACATCCAAAAGTTGCAGAAGCTGCAGTAGTTGGATGTCCTCATGATATAAAGGGAAATGGATTATATTGTTATGTAACTTTGAATGTTGGAGAAGAGCCTAATGGAGATTTAGAAAGAGAGTTGAAACTATGGGTAAGAAAACAAATTGGAGTAATTGCTACTCCAGATTTTATCCAATTTTCACCTGGACTACCAAAAACAAGATCTGGAAAAATAATGAGAAGAATTTTAAGAAAGATAGCTGCTAATGAACATGAGCAACTTGGGGATACAACAACTTTAGCTGATCCGGGTGTGGTTAAAAGTCTAGTTGATAATAGAAAAAATATTTAAAATTTTATTCTCTCATTAAATTCTTTTTTAACAGTATCCCACTTTAAAATTACAGAATTTAAAACAATCTTACGATCAAGTTTTTTTAATTCATCAGCTATAGGTGCCCACTTGTATAATGATAATGCACTAGGATTAAATGGAAGATCATTATAATAAGTTTCCCAATTAATGTTTTGTAATCTTTCACTAAAATTCTTTTTTGCTTCCTCAATAATGTCTAGTGGCATTTTATTAGTAGTTTCATCATCTAAAATTTTTAAAAAAATTTCTTTAGCTTTATCAGCATCTTGATAATTAAAATTACTTTTTAAATAAGAAAATGTAAAAAATGTAAGATCTTGAAGAGCAACAGCATACATATTCCACTTAGCTAGATTTACAGATGCCATGAATTTATCATTTTCAAAATGAAGAACATATCTTGTTCCCATTCTGGTTTTTAAATAACCGTAAAGTGTTACTTGTGTAACCCAGGCTGATTTGGATTGTATAAAATCCTCTAGCTCATCCAAATTACTTATTTTTGTCTTTGGTATGAAAGCTTTAAAAAGTGAAAAAAGATAAATCTTAAAATCTTTCCAAGTAAGGTCTTTCCAAGTTAATTTGTATTTTGCCATAAAAATAGCTATTTATTTATTTTATACCCTAAAAACTCCACTATTATTAACAATTTTAACACTTTAAATCTCTTTCATAATGGTTATGGTTTCCGCCAGTTATAACTAAAAGAGGAGAGATAAAAATGTCAAAACAAGCACAACACTGGGAAAAAACCAGAGGATTGTTAATAGTTACATTAGCAATTTGGTTTGTATTCTCAATTGGCATCTTCCTTTTTGGCGCTGAAATGGAGTCCGTTGGTGGACCCTTCGGTTATCCACTGACATATTGGTTTACTTGTCAGGGATCTCTTGGAATTTTTGTAATCCTAATTTTCTGGTTTGCGAACAGACAAGAAAAAATCGATGAAGAGTTCGGCTTCAGTGAAAAAGGAGATGATTAATGATTAAAGGTAATTTTATAGATAATTTGCCTAAAGTTTATGGAATCTACACAGGTGGATTTTTAGCTTTCATAGTCATTATGGCAATTAGCGAACAGATGGGTATGACAGCAAAAGCAATAGGAATTGCATTCGTTGCTTTTACTGTGGCCATCTACGCTATAATTGGTTATCTATCACGTACAGCACAAGCTGATGCTTATTACGTAGCTGGAAGACAAGTACCGACCGTGTTCAATGGAATGGCGACTGCAGCAGACTGGATGTCTGGCGCATCATTCGTTGCAATGGCAGGTGGTATTTATTTTAAAGGTTACGGTTATATGGCACTACTTGTAGGTTGGACTGGTGGATATGTATTAGTTGCATCTTTATTAGCACCATACCTAAGAAAATTTGGCTGTTACACAGTTCCAGATTTCATTGGTACAAGATACGGTGGTAATTTAAGTAGGTTTCTAGCAGTAGTAGTCTTAACTGTTGCTTCCTTTACTTATGTGACTGCACAAATTAACGCTACAGGTACTATTGCATCTGTTGCTCTAGATATCCCATTCCAATACGCAGTTTATGTTGGATTAGTAAGTATTTTACTATGTTCGATGTTAGGTGGTATGAGAGGGGTAACTTGGACACAGGTTGCTCAATATATCGTATTAATAATAGCTTACTTGCTTCCGGTATTTTGGATCAGTAACAAAATGGGTGCGGGTTTCTTCCCACACTTTATGTTAGCTGATGAAGTTGCGAGAATTGCTGATCTTGAAGCCCAATTTGGTTTAGGAACAGTAACAAACTCTGCAGCTGATTTAGCAACTGTACCAAAAGGCTTAGCAGGTATAACTAAAGCTCACTCAGCGGTTAACGCTACACCTTGGGCATTTATTTCGTTAGCACTAGCGATGATGATGGGAACAGCTTCATTGCCTCACGTGATGATGAGATATTTTACTACTCCAAGTGTAAAAGCAGCTAGAAAATCAGTAGGTTGGTCTTTATTCTTTATCTTCCTACTTTATTCTTCTGCTCCAATGTTAGCGACACTATCTAAATTGTCATTGATAGATCCTAACTTAGCGACTGGAATTATTGGTAAATCGATAAGTGAAGTTCAAGCGATAGATTGGTATCAAAACTGGAACCAAGCAAACTTAATGTTTGTAAGCGACTTTAACGGAAATGGAACTCTTGAGTTAAATGAGTTTTTCATGGGTGGTAAAGCCGTTGTGTTAGCAACTCCGGAAATAGCTGGATTACCATATGTAATCTCAGGTCTAGTTGCTGCTGGAGGTATGGCAGCTGCCATGTCAACAGCCGATGGTTTAATTCTAGCGATTGCAAATGCTTTGTCTCATGACTTGTACTACAAGATCATTGATCCAAAAGCAGAAACTGCAAAAAGACTAGTTGTTGCAAGGGTATTACTTGTAGTAATTGGTTTTGCTGGAGCAACTATTGCAGCAATGGAGATCCAGGGTATCTTAGGTTCAGTAATCTGGGCTTTTGACTTTGCGATGTCTGGATTATTCTTCCCACTTGTACTTGGTGTATGGTGGAAGAGAGCTAACAGAGAAGGCGCTATAGCTGGTATGGCTTTAGGACTTGCTTCTGGTATGGGTTACCTAATTTGGGTACGAAATGGTGGAAGTGGATTCTTAGGTATTACACAGTTAACGTTTGGTATCTTCGGTTCAGCTGTCAGCTTAGTATCTATGGTTGTTGTAAGTTTAATGACTTCAGAACCTGATGCTGCTACGCAAAAAATGGTTGATGAGGTTCGAGTACCAGCTGGTAAATCGATCCTTGGCAAACACTAAATAATCTTTTAAAGGGGCGATTAATTTCGCCCCTTTTAATTTCTCATTTTTTCAAATATAAATTTCTAAAATGTCTGCTAATTTTCATCCTCTAGTCTATATAATTGATTATATTCTTGGAATAATCATGTGGACCTTGATTGGAAGAGTTGCGATGAATATTTTTCAAAGAGAAGATTCTCAATTTTTTTTTATGAGAGTGTTTGTTAAATTCACTAATCCATTAATTTATATGTTTAAGCCCATAACCCCTTCGTTCATAATCCACCCATTAGTACCTTTATATGTGGCTTGGTTTTTCTTTATGATAAGATTTTACTTAATGCCATGGATTTTGGGTTATTCTGTAATGGGCATGTTATCTTTTCCTCTAGAAAGTGAAATTTCGAGACAAATTTATCAATTTTTTAATTCAATTAAATTTTAAAAATTGATACTAGTAAAACTAGCTATCAATGAAAAAAATAAAAATTTCACCATCAATTTTATCTGCTGATTTCAGTCAGTTAGGAGATGAAATAAAGAGATTAGAAGAAGGTGGAGCTGATATGATTCATGTTGATGTAATGGATGGTCATTTTGTTCCTAACCTTACAATCGGCCCACCAGTAATTAAAAGATTGCGCAATTGTACCAAGCTACCTTTTGATGTTCATTTAATGATATCCCCGGTGCATAAATATATTGAAGATTATTCAAAAGCAGGAGCAGATATAATTACTATACATCCTGAGGCAACAGAAAGTTTAGCAGATTCAATTGCTCTTATTAAAAAGCTAAATAAAAAAGTTGGAGTTTCTTTAAATCCAGATACTAAATTAAATATTATTGAAAATATTTTAGATAAAATAGATCTAGTTTTAATCATGAGTGTTTTTCCAGGATTTGGAGGACAAAAATTTATGCCCGAAGTTGTAGAAAAAATTAAAAATTTAAAGAAAACTAGAGATGAAAAAAAGCTCAATTTCGATATTGAAGTTGATGGTGGTATTAATTTTGAAAATAGCAAAATAGTAATTGAAGCAGGAGCTAATATTTTAGTTTCAGGAACAACTATTTTTAAAGAAAATAAAGGTAATATTAAAAAAAATATTGATTCTCTGAAATTAGTTTAAATTAATGATTTTAAAAAATTCTTTGAATTTTATTAGTGAATTTTTTAATTATTCTTTAAATCAAGTAAGAAAAATTTATTTAAATTCTAAAATTTATAACAAAAAAATATCTAGAATTGACGACAAGCTCATCGAATATAAGCCAAGTCCCAATCTGCTTGATTGTTTAATAAAGTATGACAAAAAAAAGGATAATATTGAAAATTTTTACTTAAATTCTGTTTGGACTAACAAAGATATAAAAGAGACTGATTATAAAAAACTTCATAGTTTTTTTTGGTTATTTACAATTGATTTAAAATCTTCAAAAAAAGTTACTCAGTCAATTATTTTAAATTGGATTGAAAAAAATCAAAAATATAATTCTAAAAGCTGGGAAATAGATACTCTATCAAAAAGAATTATTGCTTGGATATCAAATTCAAAATTAAGTTATGATAATAGTGATGAATCTTATAAAGAAAAGTTTAATAGAAATATAAAAAAGCAGGTTAATCATTTAATTAATGAAATTAATAGATCTAAATGGGTAAATGATAAGATGATTGGATGTGCTTCAATTATATTATCTGGGCTTTCCTATAAAGATGAAAAATATTTGAGCTATGGATTAAACCTTTTAAAAAAAATTATTGATTTTTCTTTTGACACACAAAATTTTCCAAAATCAAGAAATTTTAGACAACTCACATTTTATTTAAAATATTTTATTTTAATAAGGGAATGGCTAAAAGAATCACAAAACGAAATTCCAGAATATTTAAATGAAATTATTTTTTTCTTAGGACAAAATTATAGTTTTATCTGGCAAAATACTAATCAAAATCTTTTATTTAATGGAAATCATATCAGTTCAAATGTTGATTTTGATAAATATTTAAATTTTCATAACTATAAATTTAAAAATGAAAGTAATGAAAGTGGAGGATATGCTATTTTAAAAAACAAAAACTTTATACTTTCGATTGATCTGGGATCTTCACCTCAAAAAAAATTTAGTAACGATTATCAATCTGGTGCTTTATCTTTTGAAGTTTTTTTTAATAACTGCAAATTAATTTCTAATTGTGGTTATTTTCAAAATTATAGACATCAGTTAAATTCAATTTCCAAATCAACTGCAACACATTCAACTATTGTTTTAGATAATAGGTCATCGTGTAAAATGAAAAAAGACACTGATGGTATTTTTAAAGTCGATGAAGAGCTAAAAATATTAAAAAAATCTGTTATATCAGAAAAAAAATATTGGAATATTTCTGGTTCTCATGATGGTTATTTAAAAAATTATGGCGTCATCCATGAAAGAAAAATAGAATTTTTTATAGAAAAAAATAAATTTATTGGAACAGATAAATTAATTAAAAAGAAGAATTTTAAAAGTTCGAATTTTGAAATTAGGTTTCATTTCATACCCGGAGTTAAAATAACCAAAACCCAGGATGAAAAATCAATTCTTATTGAAATAGAAAATTCAGGATGGAAATTTTCATGTAAAGATCATAAGATTGATGTTGAAACTGGCTTATATTTCGGTAAAAAAAACTCTTTTGTTGAAAATCAAAATATATTTATTGCAGGATTAACTCAAAATGAAGATCAAGAAATTATATGGGAATTAGTTAAAATTTAATGAAAAAAATAAGTAAAGCTCTAATTTCAGTTTCTAATAAAAAAAATCTGAAGTTACTTTTAAAAAATTTGTTAAAACATAAAATTCAAATTATTAGTACCGGAGGTACTTTTAAAGAGATTAACAAACTAGGTTATAAATGTTTAGAATTATCAGAATATACTGGATCTAAAGAAATATTGAATGGAAGAGTAAAAACACTTCATCCAAAAGTTCATGCTGGAATATTAAGTATAAGAGGAAATAAATCTCATGCCAAAGACTTAAAAAAAAATAATTTTGAAGAAATAGATCTTGTAGTTGTAAATTTTTATCCTTTTGAAAAAACTATAAAAAGGACAAATAATCATAAAAAGATAATTGAAAACATTGATATTGGTGGTCCTACCATGGTTCGAGCAGCTGCAAAAAATTATAAAGATATCACTGTTATCACTAGACCTGAACAATATAATGAATTAGTGGAAGAATTAAATTCAAATAAAAGTAAAACAACTTTAAATTTCAGACAAAAAATGTCTGAAATAGCATTTTCAGAAACTGCATATTACGATGGATTAATATCTAATTATTTTAATTCTCAATCTAAAAATTTATTTCCTAAAAAAAAAATATTCTTTGGTAATTTGATTGAGAAATTAAGATATGGTGAAAATCCTCATCAAAAAGCAGCAATTTATTCAATAAAAAATGAATTAAACCTGAAACAAATGAGTGGTAAAAAATTAAGTTATAACAATTATAGTGATATCTTTGCAGCACTATTAATATCTAAATCTTTACCAAAAAATATTGGTACAGTCATAATTAAACACGGAAATCCATGTGGGGTATCAATAAATAAAAATAAGTTAGAAAGCTATAAGTTAGCACTTGCATGTGATCCAATAAGTGCATTTGGTGGAATAGTTTCTTGTAATTTTAAAATCAAAAAAAATTTAGCTTTAGAATTAAAAAAAATATTTTTAGAAGTAGTTATTTGTAATGGAATTGAAAATAATGCGTTAAAAATATTGAAAAATAAAAAAAATTTAAGAATTATTGATTCGAGCAAATTAAATATAATTAATTTAAATAATATATCGTCACATTTTAACTCTTTCTTAATACAAACTACAGATACATTTTCTTTTTCAAAATCTAATTTTAAAATAGTTTCTAAAGTTAAACCTAGTTTTAAAACTTTAAAAAATTTAATATTTGCATTTAATGTTTGTAGATTTGTAAAGTCTAATGCAATTGTTATCGCAAATAAGGACTCAACAATTGGAATTGGGTCTGGCCAGCCAAGTAGATTGGATAGCTGTGAAATAGCAATAAATAAAATGAATAAATTTTACAATGGAAAAAATGATGATGAAATTATTGCGGCTTCTGATGCTTTTTTTCCTTTTGTTGATGGGATAGAAAAATTAGTTCAGTCAGGTATATCAGCTATTATTCAACCGTCGGGTTCAGTAAAAGATAAAGAAATAATTAAATTTGCAAATAGAACAAAAACAATATTAGTTTTTTCAAAAACTAGACACTTTAAGCATTAATAATTTTATCAATTTTTGCTGCAAGAACAAAATCACTTTCATGTAAACCATTTATAGCATGAGTAAAAATTTTAATTTTAGCATATCCCCAACCAAACCAAATATCTGGATGATGACCTTCCCTTTCAGCAATATCTCCTACTTTATTTATAAAATTTTGACTTTCTAAAAAATTATTAAACTTATATTGTTTAATTAAATAATAAGTTTTTTCATCATCTGACTTTACATCCCATCCATCAACCTTTTTTAAGTAATTATGAATTTCACTTAAATCAAAACTTGGAATACCCCCTTCACAAGGAACACATTTTTTATCTGCTAAATCACTCATTATTATCCTTATTTAATTGGAGCGGGCAATGGGACTTGAACCCACGACCTTCTCGTTGGCAACGAGACGCTCTACCACTGAGCTATGCCCGCTTATTTAAAAATGATTATAAATAGCGGGTTTTAGAAATGCAAGCAATAGTTAAAATTTAAAATCGATTCTTAAATCCAGTTTAAAAAGCTATCTGAAATTAAATATCTTTAAATAAATTATTAAAATTTTTATATTTAAGATTTGACTCTATGGAGTCCTTATAAATTGGTTTTCTGCTTTGATTAATACTTACAGTTTTAATTGGATTTTTACTTTTATGATGATTCAAACAACCTTGCTCAAACTTTAAATTACAAAATTCTAATAAATTTTTAATTTCTATTTCCTGATTATTAACTAAATCTTCGTAATTTATTTCGTAAATTTTATTATTAATTTTACTTTTCCAAAAATCCATCATTTGTCTATATATTTTTACATATTTTTCAATATTACTTATATCATAAGTCCAGTCAGTTCTATTTCCACCAAATAGATTTTTATAAATCGACAGACAATTATCTTTAATATTTCTTTTTATATGAATAATTTTAGATTCAGGAAAAAGAATAGAAATAAAACCTAACCAAAAAAAATTTGATGGAGCTTTATCAATTTTTATTTTATTTAAATCAAAATAATCATAATTCTTACCAAGTTTTAAAGAAATTTCTCTTAAATTTTCAATATTTATATTTTTCTCTTTTTTTAAATTTTTAATAAAATTATCATTAATTAAATTTTTAAAAAAGAATACATTAAGAATAATAGATTCACCTACACCATAGGTTTCAGAATGAGCAGATAAAATTTGATGCAATAATGTTGTCCCAGACCTAGGAAGACCAACAATAAATATTATTTTTTTTTTATAAAAATCTTTATTTATTTTTTCTTTTAAATCTATATTAGAAAAAATCTCTTTATTTTTATTTAAAAAAAATTCTTCATAGCGTAATGGGTTATCAACAACCAATTTGTTCCTTTCTTTATTTGCTAACTCCATATATTTAAATGCCTGTTCATAATCCTTTTGATCTTCATAAGATTTTGCTATTGCAAAAAACAAAGGGTGCTTATTCTGTTTATCAAATTTTGGATTTTGAATTTTTTCTAAAATTGTTTTTTGATGATTTTTTTTTTCAGAATAATCAATAATATTACTTAGTCTATAATCTGCTGCAAATAACTCTGGTTTTTTTTTCGAAGCAGCAAATAAATATTCTTCTGCTTTTTTAAACTCACCAATTATTGAATACGTATTTGCTAATCTCATAATTATATTTTGAAAATCTTTATTTTTTTTAAAAATTTTTTCAAAAATAAAAATTGCTTCTTCAAATTTATTTTGATCAATTTTTAACTCTCCATAATTTAATTGTGCAAATAAATTTTCAGGTTCTAGATCTAAAGCTTTCTTTAATAATTCTTCAGATCTTTGTAGGTCATTTATTATTCTAGATATTCTTCCTAAATTAACCAGTGCAAAAGTATTACTTGGATCCTCTTTTAGAGATTTAGAATAAATAATTTCAGCATCATAGATCTTATTTTTTTTTTCTAATGAGGATGCGAGAAAATTATAAAAAATTTGTATTTTTGGGTATTTTTTAATTAATATTGACGATCTTTTAATTATTTCATCAATATTATTCATTTTAGACAAAATATTTAAATTATTAATTTCTGATTTAATTTGTTCTAAATTTTTATCCATTTTAGTAGTATAGTATAAGATTATAATTAAATAATAATTAATGAAAAAAAAAATTGATAATTTGCCAAATAAAATTCCAGTTTTTCCGTTATCAAATTTTATAATTTTTCCAAGAACAACCGTACCTCTTAATATTTTTGAGCCTAGATACATTGATATGATTGATGACGCAATGAAAAGCAATAGAATAATAGGTATGGTTCAACCGAAAGAATCCAATCAAAATGTGCCTAATCTCTATAATATTGGATGTGCAGGTAGGATAACAAGTTTTAATGAAACAAATGATGGGAGATATTTAATTGTATTAGTTGGAATTAGTAGATTTAAAATAGTTGAAGAATTAAAAAATAATAAACTTTATAGAGAATGTTCTGTAGATTTTAGTGATTTCAATTTTGACCTAGAAGAAAATAAAGAAGAAATAAAATTTTCTGAACTTAAACCAATATTTAACGAGCTAAAATCTCTATTCAATAAGGAAGGATATACAATAAATTGGAAAGAACTTGAAAAACAAAGTTTAGATCAAACTATCAATGCTCTTTCAATGGCGTCGCCATTTTCTTTAGAAGAAAAACAAGCACTTTTGGAAACAAACAATTTAAATGATAGAAGAAAAAAGTTAGAAAAAATTTTGCTAACTTATACAGTTGACAATTTTAGTAATAAAACTCTTCAATAATCTAAAAGAAACCTTTATCAGCAAACTTTGTTGTATATTTTTTAAATAATCTATTGGTTTCTAAAAAATTAAATAATTTTTTAGAATACAAATTACCAAAATTATTATCAAATTTAAAAAATTCATTAATAAAGTCTATAGCATTTGAAAATATATAATTATAATGCTTTGTTTTATTTTGAAATTCAGATAAAATTAAATTATTCAAAGGTAAACCAAGATTAATTTTGGAATCTATTATATCTAATAATATTTTTATATCTCTAATTGTCATATTAAGGCCTTGGCCAGCTAACGGATGTATTTTGTGTAAGTTATCACCAAAACAAAGAATGTTTTTAAAATAATAATTTTTTAATATTGAACTTTTCAATTTAAACTTTTCAATCTTTGTAAAAGATTTAATTTTATATTTTTTATTATAACTTAAAATTAATTCTTTAACTTTATTTTCTGAAACAATATTTTTTTTATCTAATATTGAGAATACAATAGAAGTTTTTTTATTAGAATATGGTAGAAATGCTAAAGGGCCGTACTTGGTAAATATTTGATAAGCAATATTGTTATTAAATGACTCATGATCAATTAAAGAAGTAAACGCAGAACTATTATAATCTTTTTCATCCCTATTAAAAAATAATTTTTTAGATATTTTATTTTTTTCGTTAAAATTAAAAATCAAATCATAATTATTTTTTTCCTTAAAAATAGAATCATAGAAAGAAGATTTTTTAATTTGATTTTGTTTTATAAGTTTATTTTTTTTTATATTTATTGACAAAATATTATACAGATCACTGTGTTTTATAATAAAAAAAACTTTATTAATTTTAGATCCAAATTTTAATATTTCTTTATCATTATCTAATTCATTAAAAATTTTAATTTTATTTATAGGCCAAGATTTTTTTTTTATATTAATTTTTTCACTTATTAAAAAGTCAAAATTATTTTTTGATATACCTAAGGTTCTGCTAACTAATTTTTTTTTTGTTTGGGATTCTTTGTATATAGATACTTTAATATTTCTATTAGCTAAAACAGTAGCTAATATTAAAGTAGATATACCATCACCAATTAAGCATACATTCATAATTAAAATTTAATTTTAACAATAAATATTAAATGATACAAAGTTACAAAATAGATTTTTTAAAAATGGATATAAAAAGCTTTGGCAAAAAAACCCTTGATTTTACTATAAAAAGAATAGCTGAAATTATAGGCATTTTTCTAATTATTATATCGATTTTGCTGTTTCTTGCTTTATTTAGTTATTCTCCTCAAGATCCTAACTTTATTTTTACAGAAAATGTAGATACAAAAAATTTATTAGGTTTTAGAGGAAGCTATACATCTGACTTATTCTTTCAATCAATTGGTTTAATTTCTTTTTTAATTTCTTTTACAATATTTTTTACTGGAATAAATCTGTTAAAAAATAAAAGATTTTTAATTATTATTGAAAATATTTTCTATTCAATAATCTACAGTATTTTAGGATCTTTCTTTTTATCTACTTTTTATTCGAACTCTTTTTCTCTTGCAGTTAACGGCAATGGAGGATTTGTTGGGGACTTTTTTAAGAATACTTTTTTATCAAATTTAGTAAATTTAAATAAGGAAATATCTTTTTATATTATTATACTTATTATTATTATCTTATTTTTAATAAGTATTAATTTTAGTATTTCATTTTTAAAAAATTTTTTTAAAATTTTATTTTCAAATATAAAGAAGATAAAAAAGGAAGATATAAAAAACTTTGATGATGTTCAACATGAAGCTGAATTAATTCCTGAAAATAATGAAAAACTAATACAAGAAGATTTACCTTTCAATAAAAAGACATCTGAAAATAAATTAATATACAAATTTAGATTACCTTCAACTGATTTTTTAAAAAAACCAACCAAGTCTGAGCGAGATAAAAATCAATCAGAAGATAAAATAGATGAAAAAACTTTAGAAAAAATACTTCTAGATTTTGGTGTTGAAGGAAATATAAAAAAAGTAAGTCGTGGCCCTGTAGTTACATTAAATGAATTTGAACCAGCTGCAGGTATAAAAGTCTCTAAAATTATTAATTTATCTGAAGATATTGCTAGAAATACGAGTTCTGAATCTGCAAGAATAGCAACAATACCTGGCAGTAATACTATCGGAATTGAACTTCCTAATTCATCGAGAGAAAATGTTTATTTGAGTGAAGTAATTTCAAGTACAAATTTTTTAAAAAAAGAAATTAAACTTCCAATAGCACTTGGAAAAAGCATATCTGGTATTCCAATAGTTGGAGATTTAACATCTATGCCACATTTATTAATTGCTGGAACAACTGGATCAGGTAAATCAGTTTGTATTAATACAATTATTTTATCTTTGTTATATAAGCACAAGCCTGAAAAATGTAAGTTTATTTTAATTGATCCCAAAATGTTAGAACTTTCCACTTATGAAGGAATACCTCATCTTTTATGTCCCGTAATTACTGAGGCAAAACGAGCTGCTTCAGTTTTGGGTTGGGTAGTTAAAGAGATGGAAAGTAGATACAGATTGATGACTAGAGAAGGTGTGAGAAACATAGACGGTTATAATTCAAAACACAAACTTCCTATGCCGTATATAGTTGTAATTGTAGATGAGATGTCTGATCTTATGCTAGTTGCAGGCAAAGAAATCGAAGGATATATTCAAAAACTTTCGCAGATGGCAAGAGCGGCAGGTATTCATATAATAATGGCTACTCAAAGACCAAGTGTAGATGTCATAACAGGAACAATAAAAGCTAACTTCCCAACAAGAATATCCTTTCAGGTTACTTCAAAAATAGACAGTAGAACAATTTTAGGTGAACAGGGTGCTGAACAGCTTTTAGGTAAAGGTGATATGCTTTATATGTCCTCTGCAAATAAAATAGTAAGAATTCATGCTCCATATGTTTCCGAAAACGAAATTGAAAAAATAAATAATTTTTTAAGATCACAAGCAGAACCAGACTATGTAGATGAAATATTAAATTTTGCAGATGAAAAGGAAGCTAATACAAATTTATTAGATAATGAAAACCAAGATGAATTATATAAAACTGCATTAGAAATAGTAAAATCTGAAGGAAAAGCATCAACCTCTTTTTTACAAAGAAAATTACAAATTGGTTATAATAGAGCAGCAAGAATAATTGACATGATGGAAGCTAACGGTGAAGTAAGTAAAGCAAATCATGTTGGTAAAAGAGAAGTATTAAAATGATAAAAAAAATATTCTTATTTTTTTTTTTAATAAATTTTTTTAATTATTGTTATGCTTCAGTTGAAAAAAAAATTATTAGTAATTTTCAGCAAATAAATAATATAAGTTTTAAATTTAAGCAAATAATAAATGACAAAACTGAAGAAGGAAACTGTATAATACAATATCCAAAAAAAATTAATTGCAAATATGATAATATAAAAAAAAAAATTATTGTATCTAATGGAAATTCTTTGGTAATAAAAAATCTAGCAGGAAAAGAGTACTTTATATATCCGTTAAAACAAACTCCATTTGAGTTAATTTTAGATAAAAACTTGTTATTAAGAAAAATTGAAAAATTAAAAGCAAAATTTTTAAATAAAAAATATTATTTGTATAGTATGGAAAATAATGGGAACTTAATAAATATTTTTTTTGATAAAAATTCCTACGATTTAATTGGATGGCAAACAGAAGATATATATCAAAATTTAGTGGTTACCTATATATTTAATGTTAAGAAAAATTCTAATGTTGATAAAAAAATATTTAAATTACCAGAGGCACATTAGTATTTATAAATTTAAAATTTCAGATTTAAAAACTTTCATTCCTCTTGATAGATAATTTTGTAAAGCATTTTTATGATCTAAAGAACATGTGTGTACCCAAATTCTTTTAGATCCAATATTAAATGATATTTTTATTGCTTCTGATAATAAATATCCTCCTAATTTTTTTCCAATATATTCTTCCAAAATACCAAAGTAAGCAATTTCACAATCTAGTTTTTCTTTATCAATAATTTGCTCAAAATATCCAATAAAATCTTTATTATATTTTAAAATATAAGTGTTAACTCCAGAATTCTCTAAATAGTTAATCCATTTTTTATCATTCCAAACTAATCTATCTGTCCAATTATGTTTTTTTCCTATTTCTTTGTAAAAAAATTTATTTAATTGAAAATCTGGTGGATTAACTTTTTCCAAATTTAAACCGTTAAATGGTTTATTTTTTACTAGCAGTTCATTTATTGATTTAATTTCAAGATAGCTTCTTTCTACTCGATCAGTCACTTACTGAACCATTTTTCCAACCTTTTCACCACCAAATAGATGAAAATGTAAATGTGGAACCTCTTGTCCTCCGTCCTCGCTAATGTTCGCTAAGGCTCTATATCCTTTTCCAGTATCTACAGAAATTCCTAGTTTTTTTGCAACAATATTTATTCCTTTTAACAATCCTACCATCTCTTCTTGGGAGGCATTCTGACTAAAATCATCTAGATCAACATATTTTCCTTTTGGGATAACAAGTACATGGATCTTTTTCTGCGGATTAATATCGTGAAAAGACAAAACGAAATCATCTTCATAAATTTTTTTACAAGGTATTTCTCCTTTTAGTATTTTTGCAAATATATTATTATCGTCGTAACTCATTTTTTTCTTTTATTTAACTCTTCCATTACTTCTTCGATTTTAACATCGTTCACTTCTAGATACATTATTAAATGATAAAATACATCAGCAGCCTCATGAATTTTGTTAGAATTTTTTTCTACTGCTTCGATTAATTCATTTATTTCTTCGACAACTTTTTCTTTGCTTAAAGATTTGTCACCTAAAAGTTTATTAGTATAAGATCCATCCACAGGATTTTTTTTTCTATCTCGTGCAAGTCTAAACAAGCTTTCTAATGTATCTAGCATACTAAATCCTAACTGGAATTCCTTTTAAGTTCAAATATTCTTTCGCTTCTTTAACGGAATATTTGCCATAGTGAAATATAGATGCGGCTAAAACTGCACTAGCATTCCCAAGTTTTATTCCATCAACTAAGTGATCTAAATTACCTACTCCTCCTGATGCTATTACTGGAATATTTACTTTTGACGAGATCTTAGACATTAAATCAATATCGTAGCCAACCTGAGTTCCATCTCTATCCATAGATGTTACTAATAATTCTCCAGCTCCACTTTCTTCCATTTTTTTCGCAAATTCTATTGCATCAATTCCTGAATTGTTTCTTCCACCATGGGTAAAAATTTCCCATTGATCACCACTTTTTTTAGCATCTATTGCAACAACAATACATTGAGAACCAAATTTTTTTGAGCTATTCACAACAACTATGGGATCCTGAACTGCGGCAGTATTTATAGAAACTTTGTCTGCACCACAGTTAAGTAATTTATTAATATCATCAACACTTCTAACTCCTCCTCCAACTGTTAGTGGAACAAAACATTTCTTAGACGTTTTCTCAACCACATCATAAATCGTATCTCTATTTTCATTTGAAGCGGTAATATCTAAAAAACAAATCTCGTCTGCACCACCATCAGAATAGATTTTAGCTTGTTCAACAGGATCACCTGCATCCTTTAAATCAATAAAGTTAATACCTTTAACTACACGACCATTTTTAACATCTAAACAAGGTATTATTCTATTCTTAAGCATCTATTTCTTTTACCAATTCATCTAATTTAATATCACCATCGTAAATAGCTTTACCAACTATTATACCCTCAATATTTTTTAAACTCTTTGCTTTTTTAATATCATCAATTGAAGATACACCACCAGAAATTATCACTGGGCAGTTAGACTTATCAGCTACTTTTTGAGTTTCCTCAAAATTTGGGCTTTGTTTGGTTCCATCACGGTTAATATCTGTATAGATCAACCTATTAAAACCATAATCATTTACTTCTTTCAAATAATCTAAAGTTAAAATATTAGAATTTTCCTTCCAACCAGATACTGACAAATATCCATCTTTAGCATCCAGTCCTAAAGCAATTTTATCCGGAAATTTTTCACAAGCTTCTTTTAAAAAACTTTTATCTTTTATAGCTGCACTTCCTAAAATTACTTTTTCAACACCAGCATCAGTATATTTTTGAATACTATCAATACTTCTAACTCCACCTCCTACTTCAATTTTTAAATCAAATTTATTAACTATTTCTTGAATTATATCTAAATTAACTGTTTCACCAGTTAGTGCTCCATCTAAATCTACAATATGCAAATTTCTAAAACCATAATCTTTATATTTATCGGCCTGTTCAACTGGAGACATTCGATATTCAGTTTTATTATCAAAATCTCCTTTAATTAACCTTACACATTTTTTATCTTTAATATCTATAGCAGGAAATATTTTCATTTTTTTTCATTTTTTTTAATAAAATTTTATAAATATCGTCTAGCCTTATTGCTATTGCTAATAAAATACTAAAAATTCCTAATAATAACCAAGTTTCAAATTGCATCTTATAAATTTATAAAATTATCAATTATTTTAAGTCCTATTTTATCACTCTTTTCGGGGTGAAATTGCGTTCCAAAAATATTTTCTTTCTCAACTGAACAAACAATATTTGATGAATAGTCTGTGGTTGCTGATACTACACTTTTATCTTCAGGAATAATTTCATAACTGTGTACGAAATACATGTGCGAATTATTTTCTATACCTTTAAAAATTTTACTATCTTTAACAATGTTTAATTGGTTCCACCCAATATGAGGAAGTTTATATTTGCCATTTTGATTGTCAATTTTTGATACCTTGCCTGATATCCAGCCTAAACCTTTTGTTTCTGTTTCTTCATAACCAATATCTGCAAACATTTGTAAACCAACACAAATTCCAAGAAGTGGTTTTTTTTTGGTAATTGCAAATTCATTTAAAGTATCAACTAAACCATTGATATTAATTAAGGCATCAACACAACTCTTAAACGAACCCTGCCCAGGCAAAACTACCTTGTCGCTAGATTTAATCTTATTCAAATCTGAAGTTACTTCGATATTTACTTTATCTTTAGCAACTTCCCTGAAGGAGTTTATTACAGAGCTAATATTGCCCGAATTATAGTCAACAATTGTGACTTTCATTAAAATTATAAAGAACCTTTTGTAGAAGGAATTGTATTTTTATTCCTTGGATCCATCTCCAACGCAGCTCTTAACGATCTTGCTAATCCTTTAAAACAAGATTCAATAATGTGGTGGCTGTTATCACCATAAATATTTTCAACATGCAAAGTAATACCTGCTGCTTGCGAAAATGCTTGAAACCATTCTTTAAATAATTCTGTATCCATTTCGCCAAGTTTTTCTACTTTAAGCTTAACTTTCCAAATTAAATAAGGTCTGTTTGAAACATCAATTGCTACACGTGTTAATGTTTCATCCATAGGTATCATTGCATGTGCATATCTTTTTATTCCAATAAATTTCTTTGAAGCTTTTTTCAAACACTCACCAATAGCTATACCTGTATCTTCTGTGGTATGGTGTAAGTCAATATGGGTATCTCCCTTGGCTTTAATATTCATATCTATAGAAGAGTGCTTTGATAATTGTTCGAGCATGTGATCTAAAAATCCTATGCCTGTGTCAATTTTATACTTACCTTTGCCGTCAATATTTAAATCAACAGCGATACTAGTCTCTTTAGTTTTTCTACTTATTTTTGCTTTCCTCTTCATAATTTAAAAAGGGTATATATCTATTATTGAATTATGGCAATAATACTAGACTTGGGCTTGAACTATTGAATTTAGTATCCATTTATAAGGTATGACAACAATAGTATTAGTAAGAAAAAACAATGAAGTAGTAGTTGCTAGTGATGGACAAGTAAGCATGGGAAATACTGTTATCAAAAGCACAGCAAATAAAGTTAGAAAAATTGAGAAAAGAAATGTGATTGCAGGTTTTGCAGGTTCTACAGCAGATGCCTTAACCTTATTTGAAAGACTTGAGTCTAAATTAGAAAAACATGCAGGAAATCTAGCAAGAGCAGCAGTAGAATTAGCAAAGGATTGGAGAACCGATAAATATTTAAGAAGATTAGAAGCTTTAATGGCTGTAGGAGATAAAGAAAAAAGTTTTATAATTTCCGGAACTGGAGATGTTCTTGAACCAGAAGGTGACATAATAGGAATTGGTTCTGGAGGAAATTATGCATTAGCATCAGCGAAAGTTTTAATGGACAGTAATCTTTCTGCAGAAGAAGTTGCAAAAAAAGCAATAAAAGTCGCTTCCGAAATTTGTGTATTTACTAATGACAATATCAGAATAGAAAAAATATAATGGAAAATTCAAACGTAACACCGTTAGTACCTAAAGAAAAATCAGATAAAAAAGAAATTTTAAATTCTCTTTCCCCAAGAGAGATTGTTTCCGAATTAGACAGGTTTGTTGTTGGACAAAAAAATGCAAAAAAAGCTGTGGCTATTGCTCTTAGAAATAGATGGAGAAGACAGGCTTTAACGGGTGAAATGAAAGATGAAGTTTTACCAAAAAATATTTTAATGATGGGACCAACTGGAGTTGGAAAAACAGAAATATCAAGAAGACTGTCAAAATTAGCAGAAGCACCGTTTGTTAAAGTTGAAGCTACTAGATTTACTGAAGTTGGTTATGTCGGAAGAGATGTTGAGCAGATAATAAGAGATCTTTTAGAAATAGCTATCGCTATGGAAAAAGTAAAAAAAAGAAAAGAAGTTTATGCAAAAGCACAAAAATTAGCAGAAGAAAGAGTTTTGGATGCTTTAGTTGGGAACAAAGCTACTGTTGCTACAAGAGAAAGTTTTAGAAAAAGATTAAGAAATGGAGATTTAGATAATAATGAAATTGAAATAGATATTAACGAAACTGGACAAATGCCTCAATTTGAAATTCCTGGTATGCCTGGTGCTAATGTTGGAATGATTAACATTTCAGAGATGTTAGGAAAGTCAATGGGAGGGAAGGCTAAAAAGAAAAAAATGTTAGTAAAAGAATCTCATGAAATTTTAATTAATGAGGAGTCTGACAAACTTATAGAACAAGATAAAATTGTAAAAGCAGCAAAAGATTCCACAGAAAATAACGGAATAGTATTTTTAGATGAGATAGATAAAATTTCCGCTAGAACTGACCGTGTTGGTGGAGATGTTTCACGAGAAGGGGTCCAAAGAGATTTGCTTCCACTTATAGAAGGTACAACTGTTAGCACTAAATATGGAACAATTAAAACAGATCATATTTTATTCATTGCATCAGGAGCTTTCCAGTTGGCAAAGCCATCTGATTTACTTCCTGAGCTACAAGGTAGACTCCCAATAAGAGTTGAGTTAGATGCTTTGAATAGTGAAGATTTTAAAAGAATACTTAAAGAACCAGATAATAGTTTAATAAAGCAATATAAGGCTTTATTAAATACTGAAAATGTTGATTTAGAATTTTCAGAAGATGGAATAGATATGATTGCAAATTTAGCATATGAAGTGAATTCAAAAGTTGAAAACATTGGCGCAAGAAGATTACACACAATAATCGAAAGAGTTCTTGATGAAATTAGTTTTACAGCTACTGATAGAAGTGGTGAGAAAATAAATATTGATGCAAAATATGTAAAAAATAATCTTGGTGATATAGTTAAAGATACTGATCTTTCTAAATTTATTTTATAATTTTTTTTTCAATAAAATATTAAACTTTCCTTGGCTTGCGTTATTTACAGAGTCAAAATCTATTTCTTTTATTTTTTTCATAAGTTCAGAATTATTTCTTATATAATTTGGTACAGAATATTTTAAAATACTCAACTCAGTAGATAAATATGGATCTTCTTTATTTTTAGATCTGGATCCTTTTCCAGTAATAACTTGAATATTTCCTATTCCCTCTAAATAACATTTGTTAATAAAATCATTAATAGTTATATTTGCACTTTCTAAAGTATGGCCATGTAAATCGATTGTTCTCTGTTTCGTATTTTTTTTAATTTTTTTAATATCTATATCTTTATTTTCTAGTTTTTCATCGCTATCTAGGAATCTTTTCCAATCTTTCTTATCTTGATCTGAAATTTTTTTTATCAATTATGCTTGAGTATCTACTAATAACCAATTTGGACTTAAAGATTTAATGTCTCTTGAAAATTTCCAAGTATCATAAACTTTTTTTACTTTTTCAGGATCTCCTGAAATTAATTTTTTATCTTTATCTTGAACACTGGAAATTATTTCACTAACAAAATCAACTGTTACTTCAAACATATTATTTATTTGACTATAATTTTTGATATCTGCAGAATTTATTCCAATAAAAGTTGTTTCTGATTTCAAGCCTTTATTTTTTCTTTCTTCTACAGCTTCACTAAATTCTTTAAAAACTTTTTTATCTAGAAGAGTTTTAATTTTTTTAAGTTCTCCTGTTGAAAAACTTGTTACTATAGACTCATATGCAATTTTAGCACCTTTGATAAAATCAGCTTTAGCTTTTTCGTCAAAATTATTTTCATCTATTTTCTGGGATTCTTTCTTTATTGATGAAAAATCTTGAGGAAAACTGGCTCCCAAATTCTCTTGATGCCCGGTTTTTTTCCCTAAAATACCCCTTAATCTCAGGAAAATAAAGCCAGCAATCATTGCTAAAAGTATTATATCTATATATTCAAAACTATAATTCATAACTAAATAATATTTACTATGTTGCTTAATTTCAACTGACAAATTAGATTAAAGACAAATGAACTCAGTTATATTGCTTATTTTATTAGTACCTATCATCGAAATTTATCTTTTTATAAAGATAGGATCACAAATTGGAGCTTTTAACACAATTTCCCTTATTTTTATTACTGCAATAATTGGTGTTTATTACGCAAAATATGAAGGGTTAAATACTTTAAAATCAGCAATTAAACAAACTGTACAAAATGAAATTCCAATTTATGAAATAGTTTCAGGAGCAGCTTTAGCATTTGCAGCAATTTTAATGATTATACCAGGTTTTTTAACTGACATAGTTGGACTTCTTATTATTTTTCCTTGGACGAGAAAATTATTTTTAAAAAAAATATCAAAAAAAAATAATAAAATTAAAAAAAACTTTATTGAAGGTGAATACGAAGATATAGATGATAAAAATTAAAATGGCAGAACAATTTAAAATACTTACTCAATTTGTTAAGGATATGTCTTCAGAAACTCCCAATGTAGAGACTTATTTATACGTAAAAGAATATTTAAAAAATTATAATTTGGATATTGATATAACAACAAAACCTTTAAAAAATAGAATGATTGAAATTAATACAAAACTTTCCTATGTTGATAAGGGAAAATCAAAAAATAAATCTCATTTCGAAATTAATTATGCTTCAATAATAGAAATAGACGAAAAGATCAAAGACCGAAAAATTATTGAAAAAATAATTTTATGTGATGTTCAAAAAGAAATTTATCCAAATATAGAAAAAATTTTTCTAAATTTACTAAGCAACTCGGGTTTCCCAGGTATAAAGTTTGAAAAAAAAGTAGATTTTGAGCAGTTATATAACCAAAAACTTAATTAAAATAATTTTTTTTTAAATTATTTTTTAAAAACTCTTTATGTAATTTTATCTCATCCTCAGAAGGATTTATTATTTTTTTAGAATAATTATTTGTTGATTTAAACTTTATTTCATTATTTTCTTGATTTTCTGAAATAAAATTCAATGAAGGTTCTTTTTGATCAATTAAATTAATATAAACTTTTGTTAATAGTTCACAGTCTATTAACGCAGTATGTTTTTGTCTTTTTGAATTATCTATTCTATATCTTTTACATAAAGCATCTAAACTAATCTGAGAGCCAGGAAATTTATCTCTAGCAATAACTAATGTGTCAATTACGTTTTTTATATCTATTTTTTCTTTTCCGGCTATTTGAAGTTCATTGTTAAGATGAGTAATATCAAATTCTGCATTATGTATTATTAATCTCTTACCTTTTATAAATGAAAGAAATTCATCAGCTATATCGATAAATTTTTTTTTGTCTGATAAAAACTGATCCGTATGCCCGTGAACTTCAAGTGCCTTTTCTGAAACTTTTCTTTCAGGGTTTAAATAACAGTGAAATTTATTTGAACTAGGAATTAAATTTTCTAATTCTATACAACCTATCTCAACAATTCTGTGCCCATCTTTTACCAGTAAACCTGTGGTTTCTGTATCTAAAACAACTTCTTTCATCTATTTAAAATTTTATTTTTTATTAACTTAACACTATTTTTAACCGGGTATATTTTAAAATTATTTTTAATAACAAAATCTGATTTTTTTTTCTTATATTTTATTGGTAGTTGGTATTTTTTTAATATTTTAATCATTTTAAAACTATAATTTTTTCTTTTTTTTAAATTTTTTATAATTTCTTTTTTTTTTGCCTCAACAAAAATTAAAATATTTACTTTTTTTTCTATTTTATTCTCCAAAAGTAACGGTATATCAAAAACGATTAATTTCTTTTTTTTATTTTTATCAATAAATTTATTCATTTTGATTCGAACCAGCGGATGAACAATTTTAATAACTTTTTTAAGATTTTTATGATTAGATAATATTGATTTAGAAATTTCTTTTTTATTTATCGGAAAAGACAGTATATGTTTTGGTATAGCTTTGTTTAATTTTTTATAACAATTTCTATCATTTTTGTAAATTTTCTTAACTTCATTATCTGCATTAAAAACTGGACATCCAAATTGTTTTGCAATGAAACTTTTTCCTGATCCTATATCTCCTAAAATTGCAATTTTAATCATTAATCTAATAAACTTATAGTTTCTTCATCTATATTTGGCATTAATTTATGCCAAATTGTAAATGACTGATGTGCTTGATAAATAAACATCATTTTCCCATTTTCAGCTTTGTTACCAAACAACTTAGCTCTCTTTAAAAAAATTGTTTCTTTTGGATTATAAATAACATCATAAAAGAATTTATTAGGTTCTATCTTGGAATAATCTAATTTAATTCCATCTTCATTTTTTAATCCAACACTTGTTGCATTGATTATCATATTAAAATCTGGAGTTTCCCCCCAATCAATAATTTCTAATTCATTAAAAATATTTTTTAAGTCTTCTGCTTTAGACCTCGTTCTATTACTTATAATAAGTTTTGCAGCTCCCATTCTTTTTAAAGCTATTATTATAGAAGATACAACTCCACCTGCGCCTAATATAAAAACTTTTTTATCTTTTACATCATATTTTGAATGTTTTATTCCAAGTTCAAAACCAGATATATCAGTATTATGCCCAATCAATTTTCCATTTTGAGAGTATATCGTATTAACAGATTGGGATTCATTTGCCTCTGGGCTTAATTCATCCATGAAAGGAATAACTACTTTTTTAAATGGAATAGTCACATTTATTCCATTAATTTTTTCATTTTTTATCTCAGAAATTATTGATTTAATATCCTTCTCATTAATCTCTTTTTTATCATAAACAGCATCGATATTGTTTTTTTTAAACCAATAATTATGTAATTTTGGTGATAGAGAGTGTTGAATTGGATTCCCTATAACGAAATATTTTTTCATTTTTTTTTGTTTACTTTGTTAGCAAATTTATTCAATAAAAATAAGGATATTGCAGATAATAAGGCAAAAAGTTCTAAAGCATGGCCCGACGTTCCTAGAAAATAATGAACAAAAGCAAATAAAATACAAACAATAAACCAAATTAATATCAGCATTTAAATATTGTTTAAATATTCTTTTATTTTTTTTATTGGTAGGCCCATAATGGTATCTTCATCTCCTTCAATTTTTGAAAACAAAGATTTTCCTTCACCTTCTATTTGATAAACATTATATGCGTATAGCGCTTCATCAGAGATTTTTGATAGATATTCTTGAAGTTCTTCGTTAGTTAAGTCTTTCATTGTTAAAGAAGCTTTGTCTGTATGGTTCCAAATCATAGAGCCATTTTTTGAAATACAAACAGAGCTTATTAAATAATGAGTTTTTCCATTAAGTTTTTTTAAAATTCTAAGAGCTTCTTCTCTATCCTTTGGTTTGGATATTAATTCCTTATTTATGTCTATCACGCTGTCGGCCCCAAGTACAATTTCATTATTAAATTTTAAACTTATTTTGTTGGCTTTTAATTCAGCTAAATTTTTAGAAATTATTTCTGGATTAGCATTTTCTTTTAATAAACTTTTTTTTACAGATTCTTCGTCAATATTGGATGGGAAAACTTTGCATTTAATTTTATTTTTATCTAAAATTTTTTTTCTTACTTTACTTTTAGATGCAAGAATTACTTTATGCATTTTGATTTTTTATTTCATAGATTTTTATAATTGAAGCAGCAGTTTCTTCAATTGATTTTCTAGTAACGTCAATAACTGGCCATTGATATTTTTGGAAAGCTTCTTTTGCTTTTTTCGTCTCTATTTCAATTTTTTCAATATTTGTATAGTCTGTTCCATGTTCCTCTTTTAAAGCTATCATTCTATTTTTTCTAACATCAATTAATCTTTTTGGTTCAACGGTTAAACCAACTACACATTTTAATTTTGGTTTTTCTTTAAGAAGTAGGGGTATAGAATCTTCATTAACTAATGGAATATTAGAAGTTTTA
The DNA here is from genome assembly GCA_902577625.1 of uncultured Pelagibacteraceae bacterium. Classification (GTDB taxonomy): domain Bacteria; phylum Pseudomonadota; class Alphaproteobacteria; order Pelagibacterales; family Pelagibacteraceae; genus Pelagibacter. Next base: position 5,936 of record CACGZX010000008.1, on the reverse strand, counting down.
TATCCTCTGTTTGCAAGATATATAGAAGTTGGTGTTTTCCCAGTTCTACTAACGCCAAGCAGGATAATATCTGATTTTTCTAAATCTTGAATCATGCTTCCATCATCGTGGTTCATTGTAAATTGAATAGCTTCTATTCTTTTAGAATTTTCCTCAAGAGTATGTTGGCCACTTGGAATATGTGATGCTCTTTGTTTTAATAATTTAGAAAAATTCAAAATTAAATCACCAAGTACACTAAAACATGGGATATTAAATTTATTAGCTTTTTCTTCTAAATATTTAACAAGCTTATCATCAACTATAGTATAGAGTATTATTGGTTCTCTTTGTTTTTTTGCTAATTCTATGATTTTTAAAATTTGATTTTCAGTTCTGGTAAATGAAAATTGATGATTATTGTATTCAAAATTCAAAAATTGGGCCTTGAGAGCCAAAAAAATTCTATCTATAGTCTCCCCAGTTGAGTCAGAAATTAAGTAAATATCGTGTTTAATATTCATGTATAAGATGTTTATAATAAATTAATAACTTATTTAAAAATTAATAAATAATTTAATCATATTATTTTTTTGAATATGTTTTAAATTATTAACATAAATAAACATCTTAATAATTAATATACATCATTATTTATTTTACCTTAAATTTATTAAAAAGAGGCTATTTGTCTTAATTTTTTATTATCTTTATCTGTTAGTATCTGGTGAGTAAGATGTTAAAAATTAATAATTCTTTATATTAACAGGATATAAAACAAATACTAAAGACTATATATAATTATTATATGACTCCTATTCAAAACTGTATATTAAATAAAAATACCAAAATAAATCCCATATGGATAATGAGACAAGCTGGGAGGTATTTACCAGAATTTAGGGAAATTAGATTAAAAAATCCAGACTTTATCAAATTATGTTTAAATACAAATTTATCATCAGAAATAACACTACAACCAATTAGGAGATTTGACTTTGATGCAGCAATAATTTTTTCTGATATTTTAATGTTGCCTTATGGTTTAGGTCAAGAAGTGAAATTTGAAAAAGGTTTAGGACCTAAATTAGGTAAGATAGATTTAGATTCAATTACAAAAGTAAATAAAGATGAATTTAGTGAAAAATTAAATCCTATTTATAAATCTATATCAAATATTTCTTCTAATACTATTTGTAAAAATAAAGATATAATTGGTTTTGTTGGGGCACCTTGGACAATTTTAGTTTACATGATTAATAAAATGTCACCAAAAAAATCTCTCTCTAAAGAAATTTTTAATGATAAATTATTTATAAAAAAATTATTATCCATAATTGAGAAATTTCTTAAAATCCATATTGAAAATCAAATAAAATCAGGTGCAACCATAATACAAATTTTTGATAGTTGGGCTGGATTGTTGAAAGACAATATTTCTGAATTTATTTATGAACCAACTCTAAATCTTGCAAATCATGTTAGGAAACTAAATGTACCCGTTATTTGCTTTCCCAGAGGAATAAAAAATTATAAAAACTTTTGTGAAGTTGTTAGGCCCGACATGGTAAATATTGATTATAATGTTGATCCTAAAAAAATAATTAATGAAATACAAATACCAGTACAAGGAGGATTAGATCCAAAAGTACTATTAACTGATAAGGAAAATTTACACACAGAAGTAACAAAATATCTTCAAATTTTTAAAGATCATCCTTACGTATTTAATCTCGGGCATGGTATTTTACCAGAAACGAAAATTGAAATGGTAGAAGAATTAGTAAAAATAGTTAGAGATTTTAAATAATGGAAAATCATCCTGAAATAAAATATGGGAAGACTGGAGTTTTAATAATTAATTTGGGAACCCCAGATTCCACAAACTGGTTAGATGTTAGAAGATATCTAAAAGAGTTTCTTTCGGACAGAAGGGTAATTGAGGTAAATCCAATAGTCTGGCAAATTATACTTAATGTTTTTATTCTCAATTTTAGACCATCAAAAAGTGCTAAGGCTTATAAAGAAATATGGATGAAAGAAGAGAATATATCTCCACTACTGTATTACACTATAAAACAAGCTGAAAAATTATCAAAATCTTTTTCAAATGAAAATCTAGTTATAGACTTTGCTATGAGATATGGAAATCCAAGCATTAAAAGTAAAATAAAAAAATTAAATGATGAAGGTTGTGAAAATCTAATAATTTTACCTCTTTATCCTCAATATGCAGCCGCAACTACAGCAACTGTTTGTGACGAAGTATATAGAACTTTAATGAATATGAGGTGGCAGCCATCTTTGAAAATTATTCCACACTATGAGTCTGATCCATTATATGTTGATGCTTTGGTAAATTCGATAAATGTTAAAATAAATAACATAAATTGGAAACCAGATTTAATTTTAGCTTCCTATCACGGGATACCAAAAAAATACTTTGATAAAGGGGATCCATATCATTGTTATTGTCATAAAACTACAAGACTAGTTTCAGAAAAATTCAAATCTATTGAAATTAAAACAACCTTTCAATCTAGATTTGGCCCTCAAGAGTGGATTCAGCCGTATACAGATAAAACTTTAGAAAACTTACCAAAGGAAGGTAAAAAAAATGTCCTTGTAATATGTCCGGGCTTTTCCTCTGATTGTGTTGAAACTCTAGAAGAAATATTAATTCAGGGTAAAAAAAGCTTTATGGACTCAGGGGGTGAGAATTTTGATATGATACCATGTCTGAATGATAATGATGATCATATAAATTTACTAAAAAATTTAATTCAAAAAAACATTTAATTGATGAATTATTACTTACTTTTTAAATCTTTACATCTAATTGCAGTTATTTCATGGATGGTAGGATTATTATATCTACCAAGAATTTTTGTTTATCATGTTGAAAACTTAGAAAAAAAAGAAACCACAGAGGTTTTTGAAGTCATGGAAAAACGTCTTTATTTTTACATTATGAGGCCAGCAATGATTTTAAGTTGGCTTTTTGGAATAATATTAATTTACATAAATGGTATAGATATTTTTTCACAATTGTGGATGCATATAAAATTAGGTCTAGTTGTCATTCTTACCATTTATCATGAATATTTAGGGATATGCTTGAAATCTCTCAAATTAAAAACTAATACAAAAACATCTAAATTTTTTAGAATTATTAATGAAGTTCCCACAATTATATTAATTTTTATTATTTTTATTGTAATTTTTAAGCCAATCTAGGGTTGAAATTTATGTAATAATCTATATATTAAAGTTATCTAACATCTAAAAGCCCCCCTCAAATTATGAATATACAAGAATTAAAAAAGAAAAGCTCAGAACAGTTGATCGATGAAGCTGAAAAACTAGGTATAGAAAATGCGAGCACCCTTAAAAGACAAGAAATATATTTTGCAATATTAAAAAAACTTGCTGAAAAAGGAGAAGAAATAACTGGAGGAGGTGTTCTTCAACTATTACAAGATGGCTTTGGCTTTCTTAGAGCTATGGAATCAAACTATCTACCAGGAGCTGACGATATTTATATTAGTCCAAACCAAATTAGAAAATTTGGTTTAAGAACAGGAGATACTGTTGAAGGACCCATCAGAGCACCCAAAGACGGTGAGAGATATTTTGCATTACTACAAGTAAATAAAATTAATTTTGAACCGCCAGAAAAATCAAAACATAAAATTGCATTTGATAATTTGACTCCTCTATATCCGAACAAACAAGTTACTCTAGAAGTTGAAAGCAACAAGGTAGAAAAAAAGCCAGATTTAACTGCAAGGCTAATAGACTTAGTAAGCCCTATTGGGAAAGGCCAAAGATCCTTAATTATTTCTCCACCCAAAGCTGGTAAAACAATGATACTTCAAAGTATTGCTAACTCAATAACTGCAAACCATCCAGAATGTTATTTAATGGTTTTACTAATTGATGAGAGGCCCGAAGAAGTTACTGATATGCAAAGAACTGTTAATGGTGAAGTTATCAGCTCAACTTTTGATGAGCCAGCTCAAAGGCATGTAGCAGTAGCAGAGATGGTTATAGAAAAAGCCAAAAGACTTACAGAACATAAAAAAGATGTTGTCATCTTGTTAGATTCCATTACTAGATTAGGAAGAGCCTACAATGCTGTAGTCCCTAGTTCTGGAAAAGTTTTAACTGGTGGTGTTGATGCAAACGCTTTGCAAAGACCAAAAAGATTTTTTGGTGCTGCAAGAAATATAGAAGAAGGTGGCTCACTAACAATTATAGCGACCGCATTAATAGATACAGGTAGTAGAATGGATGAGGTAATTTTTGAAGAATTTAAAGGCACTGGTAATAGTGAAACTATTTTAGATAGAAAAATATCAGAAAAAAGAATATTCCCTGCTATTGATATTACTAAATCAGGAACAAGAAGAGAAGAACTATTGTTTAATAATAATGATTTACAAAAAATGAATATTTTAAGAAGAATTATTGCTCCAATGGGACCAATGGATGCAATCGAATTTATTAATTCAAAATTGAAAAATACAAAAAATAATGCGGAATTCTTCAATTCTATGAATAAACCAGCCTAATTTTTTACAAATTTGTTTTTAAATTAATTAAATTAATTTAAAAATAAATCATGGAACTAAAAAAAAAAGTTGATCAACTTTTAAAAGACCTAAAATTTGGAAAATTTAATAAAGTAATATCAGATGGTGAAAAATTATTAAAAAAACACCAAGATAAAGGATATTTATTTAATATATGTGGATTAGCCCATCAAAGACTAAACAATATAGAAACTTCAATTTCTTATTTTAAAAAAGCCATAAGTCTTGAACCAGATAAACTTGGAAATAAAAATAATTTGGCTAATTCTTACATTTATTTAAATCAACATAAAGAAGCAGAAAATATTTTTAAAGAAATATTAAAAATTGAACCTACAAACGTACCTGCATTAGTTAACTATGCGCGACTTAAGAATATTTTATTAGATTTTAAAAATTCAATTAATCTTTATCAAAAAGCACTTAAATTTGTGAAAAACGATCTAGGTATTTGGTTAAATTTATCCTCAGTTTATCAAAGCCTAGGCGAGTTTAAAGAAGCAAAAGATATCCTTAAAAAAATTTTAGAAATAAATCCTAACTATATCCCAGCTCATATTTCGATAAGCAAAATTAATAACTATTCTGAAAATACTTCAAATTTTAAAGAAATGATCAATTTAAATAGATTAGATAAATTTAACAAAAAAGAAAAATCTGATTTAGAATTTGCGATTGGAAAAGCATATGATGATCAAAAAAATTATGAGCTATCAATAAAATATTTTGATTCAGCCAATAAGAGAAGAAAAGAATTAGTTAACTATAATTTTAAATCAGACGAAAAACTATTTAAAAGTATTAAAAATTATTTTGAAAATGTAGATATAAATAATATTAAAAAAAACGAAAATTCAAAAAAAATTATTTTTATAGTTGGTTTACCACGTTCTGGAACTACTTTATTAGAACAGATTTTATCAGCACATAATAAAGTTTTTGGTGCTGGTGAGTTAGATTTTTTAAGACAAATTATAAAACAATTTTTCGTACAAGATAACAAGTTATTACCACAAAAAATTAATGAATTACGATTATTAAATAATAATATTATTAATGATAAATACTTTAGTTACTTGGAAAATTTAAATAACAATTCTATAGTTACAATAGATAAGGGCCCTCAAAATTTTATGTGGTTAGGTTTTATAAAATTATTTTTTAAAAATGTAAAAATAATTCATAGTAAAAGAAATTTAAAAGACACTTTTTTATCAACTTATAAAAATAATTTTCCCTCTAAAGATATGGATTGGGCTTATGATCCGTCTGAAATTATAAGATATTTTAATTTTTATAATGACCACATGAGCTTTTGGAAAAAAATATGTGGAGACATTATATATGATGTTGATTATGAAA
>CACGZX010000007.1 GCA_902577625.1 uncultured Pelagibacteraceae bacterium | reverse complement strand
AAATTCTCTAAATTTGGCTTCGATATTGCATAAGATGAGCTTGATGATATTAGATATATAAAAATTAAAATAAATTTTAATGTTAATAATTTCATTCTAGAGGGTATAGTTACATAACATGGTACAAAATAAAAACAATAAGGCTATTTGGAATACAAGAATAAAGAAAAATACATCATTAATTTTCAAAAAAGTTGGTAGTTCCATTCATATAGATAAAAGACTATTTAAAGAAGATATTCAAGCATCTACCGCTCATGTTGAAATGCTATTTAAGCAAAAAATTATATCATTTAAAATTAAAAATAAAATAATTTGGGGATTAAATAGAATTAAAAATGAAATTATAAAAAAGAAGTTTAAATTTGATTCTAATCTTGAAGATATTCATATGAATATTGAAAGTAGATTATTTGAAATTATTGGAGAAGATGCTGGTTATATTCATACAGGAAGATCAAGAAATGACCAGGTCATTACTGATTTTAAACTCTGGCTAAGAAGTTCAACCAATGAAATTATCAAACATTTAAATAATTTAGAAAAAAATATTATTAAAATCGCTGAAAATAATATTAAAACAGTTATGCCAGGCTTTACTCATTTAAAAAATGCACAACCTATTTCATTTGCCCACTATTTATTAGCTTACGTTGAAATGTTCAAAAGAGACAAAAAAAAATTTAAAAATAATTTAGAAAATTTATTAGAAAATCCTTTGGGTTCAGCTGCGCTAGCTGGAACAAGTTTTAATATTGATAGAAACTATACTTCAAAAAAATTAAATTTTAAAAATCCAACAAATAATTCAATTGATACAGTTTCAGATAGAGATTTTGTATTAGATTTTTTATACTCTGTATCAGTTTGTTCTATTCATATTTCAAGATTGGCTGAAGAATTTATCATATGGAATTCAGATGCTTTCAGATTAATCAAACTTAATGATAAAATTGTCACTGGATCTTCTATAATGCCACAAAAAAGAAATCCCGATCCATTAGAATATTTAAGAGGGAAAACAGGAAATAGTTTTGGAAACTTATTTTCAATGCTTACTATTTTAAAAGGATTGCCTCTTTCATATTTTAAAGATCTTCAAGATGATAAAGAATTAGTTTTTAACTCTTTTGATCAAATTAAAAACTCAATTTTAATACTTATAGAAATATTAAAAAATTTTTCTCCCAATAAAAAAAGAATGTATGAACTAGCTAATATTGGTTATACAACTTCAACAGATCTGGCAGATTATATTGTTAAATATTATGAATTACCGTTTAGGAAGGCATACCAAATAACTTCTAAAATTGTAAATTATGCAGAATCTAAAAATACAAAATTAAATGAATTAACTTTAAAAGAATTAAAAAAAATAGAACCTAAGCTTAATGAAGATATTTTAAAAGTATTTGATTTAGAAAATTCAGTAAAATCAAAAAAATCGTATGGCGGTACATCTTTTGAAAATGTAAAGAAAATGATAAAAAAGTATAAAAAAGAATCAAAATGATAAAAAAAATTCTATTAATTATTATTATCTTAACTTTTTCATTTTCATGTGGAAAAAAAGCTGACCCAGAATATAAGGAAAGTAATTATAAATATATAAATCAAAAAATAATAATTTAATGAAATACAAAAAAAGGCTACTCTACATAGAGAATGTTAGTGCCGAAAGAATAGCAAAAAAATTTGGTACTCCTTGCTATGTTTACTCGTATGACAAAATAAGTAATAATATTAATAATTTTAAAAAAAATTTTAAAACTATCAGCCCCTTAATTTGTTTTTCGGTAAAATCTAATTCTAATTTAAAAATCTTAAGTTTAATTAATAAATTTGGACTAGGAGCAGATGTAGTTTCAAAAGGTGAACTAATAAGAGCTTTGAAAGCAAAAATAAAACCAGAAAAGATTGTTTTTTCTGGTGTTGGAAAAACTATAGATGAACTTAAATTTGCCATAAGTAAAAAAATTTTATTAATTAATACTGAGTCAGAAAATGAAATTGTTGAAATTGAAAAAATTGCTAAAAAAAATAAAAAAAAAATAAATATAGGTATTAGGCTTAATCCAAATATAGATGCTCAAACTATAAAAAAAATTTCTACTGGAAAAAAAGAAAATAAGTTTGGTGTAACTGAAAAAAAATTTTTAGAACTTCTTAAAAAGTACAAAAGATCAAAATTTATTAGTATAATTTGTTTAAGTGTTCATATTGGTAGCCAAATTACTAGTCATTTGCCTTACAAAAATATGTTGAACGTAGTTAATAAAATAATACAAAAATCAAAATATAAATTTAAATATTTAGATTTAGGTGGAGGAATGGGTATTCAATATGGAAATAATTTAAATAATTTAGATTATTCAAAATATAATCAGTTAATAAAATCTTTTTTAAAAAAAAATAATTCAAAGATAATTTTTGAGCCTGGAAGGTCAATTGTTGGAAATGCGGGATATTTAATTTCAAAAATTACATATATTAAGGAAGCTGACTCAAAAAATTTTGTTATTTTAGATTCTGCAATGAATGACCTAATAAGGCCCGCTTTATACGGAGCTAAGCATAGAATTATACCTTCTAAACTTAATAGAAAAAAAATATCAAAAAAACATGAATTTGTTGGTCCAATATGTGAAACTACTGATACATTCTTAAATGTTGCAAACTATCAAAAAATAAAACAAGGAGATATAATTATAATTTGTGATGTTGGTGCATATGGAATGGTTTTGAGTTCTAATTATAACTTAAGACCAAAACCAGTAGAAATTTTGGTAAATAAAAGTACAACAAAAATTATAACTAAAAGACAAAAGTTAAAAAATATTATTTAACTTTTAGATGGATGATTAAAAGAACACTTTTTCTATTTTTTTTTTATTTTGGAGTTATTTTTATATGCATATTTTTTTTACCAGCTTTAATTTTACCTCAAAAAATTACACTTTATGGCGGTAAAATACTTGGTTTTTGGTCTAAATTTTGTCTAGAAATATTTTTATCAACAAAAATAGTAATCAAAGGTAAGGAAAAAATTTTAAATAATCAAAAATTTTTCATAGCAAGTGCCCACCAATCGCAGTTTGAAACTTTTTTCCTTCAATCATTATTTAATTCACCAGTTTTTATTTTAAAAAAAGAATTATTAAAAATACCAATTTTTGGATGGCATTTAAAAAAAATAGGCTCTATATCGATTGATAGAAACAAAATTACCAAAGAAAATTTAGGTTTTTCAGATCAAATAAGAAAACATACAAACAATTCAAATAGACCAATAATTATCTTTCCTCAATCTACGCGAGTCGATGTATTGGATAGATCACCATTTAAAAAAGGGGTCAAAAGAATTTATGAAGAACTAAATATTTCATGCCAACCAGTAGCCCTTAATTCTGGAAGTGTGTGGCCAAAAAATGGGAAATTAAAAGTAAACAAAACTTTAACTATTTCAATTCTTGATCCTATAAGACCAGGTATGAATTCAGATAAATTTATTAATATGCTTGAAAAAAATATATATGAAGAGATTGATAAAATAGTTTAACCTTTCATTGGCATTACAACAAAAATACTATCAAAATCACCTGGATCCTTAATCAATGCTGGGGAACCTGTGTCTTTTAAATAAATTTCTATATGGTCCCCCTCAAGTTGGGAGGCTACATCAATTAAGTATCTAGAATTAAAACTTATGTCTAGGTCATGATCAAAACTAACGTTTAAGCTTTCTTTTCCATCGCCACTATTTGTATTATTAACTGATAGATCTAAAATATCTTTTTTTAAACTAAACTTGACTCCATCTTTTTTGTCTAGAGATACTGAAGCAACTCTATCAACAGAATCTAAAAATAATTTTAAATTAACTTGAAGTTTTTTTTGATTTTCCTTTGGTATAACTTGAACATAATTTGGAAATTTACCATCAATTAATTTTGAAATTAAAATACTATTATTTAATTCAAATTTAATTTTCGACTTAATATTTGAAATTTTTACATCTCCTTCGTAATCTTCCAGTAAAGAGCAAAGTTGAAAAATTGTTTTTTTAGGTAAAATTATAGGTTCAAAATCTATTTTATCATTCAATCTAACTTTAGAAATAGACATTCTATGACTATCAGTTGCAGCAGAAGTTAAAAAAAATTTATCATCTATTTGTGTTTGATGAAAAAAAATTCCACTTAAATAATGTCTAGTTTCATCATTAGAAACTGAAAACTTACATTTGTTAAGAAGTTTAAGTAAATTTTTTGAATTAATAGAAAATTCATTTTTGTTAAAATTTTCATCAGTCAAAGGAAATTCTGCTGCACTTATACAATTTAAATTAAAGTCTGATTTTTCTGACTCTAAATGTATTTTATTTTCTCCAACGCTTGAAAAGTTAATTTTTTTTCCTGAAGAAAATTTCCTAACTATATCGTACATAATTGACGATGATGTGGTAGTTTTTCCCTCTTCTAATATTTCAACATTTGAAATTTGATTTATAAAAATTAAATCTAAATCTGTAGCTGTAATTGTTAACTTTGAAGATGACGCGTCTAATAACACATTTGATAATATTGGTAGTGTGCTTCTTTTTTCAATCACACCTTGACAATAATTTAAAGATTTTTGGAGGTCTTGTTGATTTAAATTAAATTTCATTTTCTTTATTATATAGAATTTTATTTTTCAAATTATCTATATTTGAATTCAACTCTTTGTCTTCATGTCTTAGTCTTTCAATTGTTTTTACTGAATGTATAACGGTGGTGTGATCTCTATTTGAAAAAGATCTGCCAATTTCCGGTAAAGATTTTGATGTGAGTAACTTAGTTAAATATATAGCTGTTTGTCTGGGTCTAACCAAATATCTTGATCTTCTTGCTGACAACATCTCATTTTTACTTATTTTAAAAAATTGACATACAATAGTTTGAATTAAATCTATTGTTACTTTGTTTTCAGATAAATTTAGTAAGTCTTTAAGAATTGCTTTAGCTTCTGCAAGAGAAGGTGGTTTATTATATATTCTAGAAAATGAAACTACTCTATTTAATGCTCCAACTAATTCTCTAATACTTGTATTTATTTCTGTACTTATGAATTTTTGAATTTCTTCCGATACATTTAAAGAAACTGATTGGTTTAGTTTTAATTCATCTAATTTTGCTTTAATAATTTTATGTCTAAGTTCATAGTCAGGATTTTGAATATCTATAACCAATCCTCCTGCAAATCTTGATTTTATTCTTTCCTGTATTCTAGATAATTTATTTGGCGGTCTATCTGCAGAAACAATCACTTGCGATCCCTTTTCAATAAGAGCATTAAAAGTATGAAAAAACTCTTCTTGCATAGCTTCCTTACCATTCATAAACTGAATATCATCAATTAATAAAATATCTGTATTTCTGAAATAGTCTTTGAATTTTACCATTTCATTATTTTTAATTGATTTTACGAATTGATACATAAATCTTTCCGCAGAAATAAACATGATTTTTTTTCTAGATTTCAGATTTAAGCCGATTGCATTTAATAAATGAGTTTTGCCCATTCCAACTCCACCGTATAAATATAAGGGGTTATAATGAGAAAGATCTTCTGAGACTTTTTTTGATGCTTCAAATGCCAACTTGTTACTTGGTCCTATTATAAAATTATCTAAGCTTTTATTTGGATCAATCCTATTATATTGAAAAAAAGAATCCCTTATAAATGAAATATTTTCATTTTTATCTTTTTGATTTTCAATTATTTTATTTTCAGTATCAATAACATCTTTTTTTTGATCACTAATCGTAAATTCTATCCTCGAAATTTCTTTTCTATGTGTTTTTACTATCTGTAAGATTTGATCAAGATATCTCGAAGTTATCCAATCCCTAATAAATCTTGTAGATACTGAAATTAATATGTAATTATTAAATTCATCAATAAAATCAATTTTTTTTAACCAAGATTCATATATATCTTTTCCTAATTTTTCTTTCATATCTAATTGGACTTTAGACCAATCTATTTTTTTTATTGAAAAGTTGTCTGTTTTTTTGTTTAAAATATTTTTCATGGGAGAAGCCCAATTAAAACCTATCAGTATTTAATGCAATAAGTTTATTAACTTTTTTGAAAAAAAATAAAATCTGCACTTGTAAAATTTTTAAGTGAATTTGATTAGCGGAAAAATTGAATTTAAAATGAATTTTATTTTAAAGAAAAATTTATCTTACAAATAAAATTTATATCTAGATATAGTATTTAAATAAAATTTTTTTTTACATTTAGTGTCTCTAAAATTTTTTTATATTCGAAGTTGTAATATCTTTTTCAATTATAAAATGTAAAAAAATTAAGTTAAATATTTAAAACTACTTGAAGTTGATTTAATTCAATTATAAAGCGTTAATTTTTTTTGTTATTCTGGAAATATTCCTTGAAGCATTCTGTCTTTTGATTATTCCAGTTTTTGCGATCTTCATTAATTCAGAATTTAATTTTGGTAAATAAGCTAGAGCATCTTTTTTATTTTTTTTCTCTAAAATAGAATTCATTTTTTTTATAGCATTTCTAAATCTACTTTTTCTTGATTTGTTAACAGATGTCTGTCTCGATATTCTTCTTATTCTTTTAATTGCTGATTTTGTATTTGCCATACGCGCGATTGTATAGCTTGTGAATTAGATACGGTCAATAGTATAATTAATTATTTTTGACATGATTTACAAAAAAATGATGATCTATTAGATATAAATATCTTAATTATTTTGTCTTTACAGTTTTTGGTTACACAATTTTTATTTTCTTTATTGTAAACTTTAAATTTATTTTGAAATAAGCCTAAATCTCCTTTTGTGTTTTTAAAGTTTTTTATTGAAGAACCACCATATTTAATAGCTAATTTTAGTACTAGTTTTGAATACTTTATTAATTTTTTAATTTCACTGTCATTAATTTTATTAACTAGTTTTAAAGGATTAATTTTAGAATAAAATAATATTTCATTAGCATAAATATTTCCAATACCTGATACAAATCCTTGATCTAATAAAAAATTCTTAATATTTTTTTTTTTATTAATAAATTTGTTCTTTATATATTTTAAATTAAATTTTGAGGATATGGCTTCAGGTCCAAGTTTTTGAAAGTATTTTCTAAGTTCTTTTTTATTGTTTATTATTTTAAAAAAACCAAACCTTCTTGGATCATTATAAATTATGGTAAAATTAGAAAATTTTATTCTAATGTGATTATGATTTTTTGGTAAAATTTTAGAATGGTAAAAACTTAAATTTGTCATTTTTTCTTTTTTTTTATAATCTACTAAATGTAAAGTTCCTGACATTCCAAGATGGATTAAACAATAATTATTATTATCTAAAACTAATATTATATATTTAGAAAACCTTGAAACATTGGTTATTATTCGACCTTCCAAATTCTTTTCAAAATTTTTTTGAATTTTGAACCTTAAATCTCTATTTGTGATAATAATTTTTTTAATTTTTTTATAGTTAACCTTATTTTTAAGTGATCGCTTTACTATTTCTACTTCTGGCAATTCTGGCATTTAAGATTATATTATAATTTTAAATAAAATATTAAACTATGGATCAAGTTCTCCAACAAAAAAAAGGACTAGTTAAAGGTGTTTTTAACAAAGTCTTTAAAGATTATGACTTAATGAATGACTTAATGTCGTTAGGAATCCATAGAATTTGGAAAAAAAATTTAATTCAAATGATGAATCCTTCTAATAAAAAAAGACTTATCGATGTTGCTTGTGGCACTGGTGATATTGCTAAATTATATTTAGAAGCTACAGATAATACTTCAACAGTTTTGTGTGTTGATTCAAATATTAATATGATTAACAAATGTAAAGAAAATTTAAATAAATATAAAAATATAAAGTGGAAAGTCTGTAATGCTGAAAAGTTAGATGTTCCTGATAATAGCTTTGATTTTTACACTATTAGCTTTGGTTTAAGAAATACAAAAAATATAAATAAAAGCTTAAAGGAAGCTCATCGAGTACTAAAAAGGGGAGGAAGGTTTTTATGTTTAGAATTCTCTAAAATTGAGAATGATAATTTAGAAATTTTGTATAAAAAATATTCTAAAATAATACCTAAAATTGGTGAAATAGTTGTGGGAGAAAAAAAACCTTATGAATATTTATTGAAGAGTATTGAAAATTTTATAAATCAAAAACAACTTGTTGAAAAAATGGAGAAGAATAATTTTCAAAATTGCAAATATAGAAATCTTAGTGGTGGAATAGTTGCATTGCACTCAGGCTGGAAAATATAATGATAAAAAAATTATTTATATTATTAAAAATTGCAAGAAAACTTGCTTTGTCAGATGCCTTAAAAGTTATTTCTAAATTTCACAAACCACCGCTCGTAATCAAAATTTTCTTAAGCTTATTTTCAATTTCTTTTTCTAAAAACAATTATGAGTCCAAAGAATTAACTGATGAGGAAAAATTATGTTCTTCTATACAGGAAATGGGAACAACATTTATTAAGTTAGGTCAATTTTTATCTACAAGGCCTGACATTATTGGTGAAGAATTATCAACACAACTTGAAAAGCTTCAAGATAAGTTGCCTCCTTTTCAAGACTATGAGGCAAAAGAAATAATTAAAAAAAATTTAGGAAATAACATTTTTGATAAAGTAATAAATTTTGGCAAACCTATTGCAGCTGCGTCTATAGCTCAAGTTCATAAAGCACAAATTAATGATGATGGAATTATAAAGGATGTGGCTATTAAAATTTTAAGACCAAATATTAAAAAAACTTTTAATGATGAAATTGATGCTTTAATGTTGTTGGCTTATTTAATTGAAAGTTTTATATCTAAAACAAAAAGATTGAAACTTATAGAAGTAGTTTTTTTGCTAAAAGAAATTACAAATCATGAGATGGATTTAAGATTTGAAGCAGCGGCAGCAAATGAATTTGCTGAAAATACAAAAAATGACTCAGGTTTTCATGTCCCTAAAATTTATTGGAATTTTACAAGCGAAGAAATTTTAACATTAGATTGGATTGAGGGAGTTTCTATTAGGGAAAAGGAAATTCTGAAGTCTAAAAAAATAAATATAGAAAATATTGCTACAGACGTAATTCAACATTTTTTAAGACATGCCGTAAGAGATGGTTTTTTCCATGCTGACATGCACCAAGGTAATCTATTTATAGATAACAATGGACAAATAATACCAATTGACTTTGGGATTATGGGAAGAATGGATAAATTAAATAGAAGATATCTAGCAGAAATACTTTATGGATTTGTACAAAGGGACTATAAAAAAGTTGCAGAGGTACATATTGTAGCTGGATTGGTTCCTAGTAATGTTCACGTTGATGAATTAGCTCAGGCATTAAGATCAATAGGAGAACCTATTTTTGGACAATCAGTTAAAGATATTTCTGGCGGAAGATTGCTAAAACAATTATTTGATGTTACTGAAAAATTTAATATGCAAACTCAACCCCAATTATTACTTTTACAAAAAACAATGGTTGTTGTCGAAGGAGTAGCAAGAAAATTAAACCCTAATACAAATATTTGGGAAACATCAAAACCTGTTTTAGAAAAATGGCTTAAAGAAACTAAAGATCCAATAAATAATTTTACTGATACTTTAAAAAATTCTGCAGAAGTATTGAAAAAACTTCCCGAGCTTCCTAAGATAATGGATAAAGCAAACCAAGCTTTAACATTTATGGCAAGTGGAAAAATACCTCATGAATCTAATTCTTTTTCTGCATTAAATGAAAAAAAGATAGAAATGAAATCGTTTAGAAATCAAAGTATTATTGGATTATTATTGCTTGTATTTCTGGGATTCATAGTATTTTAATCAGCCAATGAAAAATTTAAATGAAAAAAAAATATTGTTAATTATATGTGGTGGTATTGCAGCTTATAAAAGTTTAGAAGTTATCAGACTTTTAAAGAAGAATGGTGCAGATGTAAAAACAATTCTTACAAATAATGCAAAAAATTTCGTTACACCGCTGTCAGTAACATCTTTATCACAAGATAAAGTTTATATAGATTTATTTAACTCAGACAATGAATCTGAAATGGACCACATTTCATTGTCAAGATGGTCAGATTTAATTTTAATAGCTCCAGCAACTGCAAATACTATTTCAAAAATTAGTTTTGGATTGTCTGATGATTTAGCCTCTACTGTTATTTTTGCTTCTGATAAAAAAGTTTTTATTGCACCTGCAATGAATGTGAGGATGTGGGAACATCAATCAAACAAGGACAATTTAAAAAAATTAGTAGATTTTGGTTATGAAATAATTGGACCTGAAACAGGTGAAATGGCCTGTGGTGAATATGGAATGGGAAAAATGTCTGAGCCAAATACAATTATAAATCATATAAATAATTATTTTAAAAAATTAGAAAATAGTAAAAAATTTAAAGCACTTGTGACTGCGGGGCCTACTCATGAATATATTGACCCTGTAAGATTTATATCGAATAAATCTAGTGGTAAACAAGGTTATGAAATTGCAAGATCTTTATTTGAAAATGGTTTTCAAACTACTTTAATATCAGGACCAACAAATTTAAATCCAATTAAAGGCGTAAATTTAGTTAAAGTAAAATCAGCTGACGAAATGTTAGAAGCTACTTTAAATAATCTTCCAACAGATGTTGCTGTTTTCTCAGCTGCAGTTGCTGATTTTAAAGTAAAAAATCAAAAAAATGAGAAAATAAAGAAAAAAAATTTTTCAGAACTTTCTTTAGAAAAAAATACTGATATTTTAGGACATATTTCAAATCATAATTCACTTAGACCAAAATTAGTTGTTGGCTTTGCAGCTGAAACAAATTCTCTTAAAAACAATTCTTTAAAAAAGCTGTCTGAAAAAAATTGTGATTGGATAATTGCTAATGATGTATCTAAAAAAGATATAGGATTTGAGTCAGACTTCAATAAAGTTTCTATATTTTATAAAAATAATTCTGAAGAGAACCTTCCAAAAATGAGAAAATCAAATCTTGCTAACGAAATAGTTAATAGAATAATTTCTCAATTAAATTAATGGTCAAAGTTTTAGTTAAAAGACTTAATTCAAAAGTAAAACTACCTGAATACAAAACTAGAGGATCGTCAGGTATGGATTTGATGGCATTTGTCGAAGAGCCAATAAAAATTTCACCTAATACTTTAGAATTAATTCCAACAGGTTTATCTATTGCAATACCAGAAGATTTAGAAATACAAATAAGACCAAGATCGGGCCTTTCTGCAAAATCTAGCATAGGTGTATTAAATACTCCTGGAACTATTGATAGCGATTATAGAGGAGAGTTAAAAATAATATTATTTAACCATGGAAATAAAGATTTTATTGTAAATAATAATGATAGAGTTGCTCAAATGGTTTTAACACCAGTTATAAAGATGGAACTTAAAGAAGTAGATCAATTACCAGAAACAATAAGAGGTTCTGGTGGCTTTGGATCAACTGGTAAATGAAAAATATCCTAAATAAAAAATTAATAGAAAGATATTCTAGACAAATAGTTTTAAAAGATATTGGTCCATCAGGGCAAGAAAAGATAATTAAATCAAAAGTTTTGGTTGTTGGTGCAGGAGGACTGGGTTGTCCTGTAATTGATTATTTAAGTAGAGCGGGTGTTGGAAATATTGGTATTATTGATCATGATAAAGTAAATATTTCCAATATTCATAGGCAATCATTATACAACTCTAAAGATATAGGTAAGTTTAAAGTTAGCGTTTTAAAAAAAAAAATTAATTTAATTAATCCAGAAGTCAAAATAAAAATCTTTAAAGAAAGAATTGAAAAAAAAAATATCGAAAAAATATTTAAAAATTATCATTTTATTATTGATGGGTCTGATAATTTTAATACTAAATTTTTGTTAAATGAATACTCATTAAAATATAAAAAAATTTTAATTGTAGGTGCCATTAGTAAAATGGATGGACATATTTTTACTTTTAATTTTAAAAACAAAAAAGATCCATGTCTTAAATGTTTTTATCAAACAAAACCTTCAGATGAAATATTAAATTGTGAATTTGAGGGTATATTGGGACCTATAGCTGGTATAGTTGGCAATATTCAAGCAATAGAAGTTTTAAAGAAAATTTTAAACTTAGGTAAAGAATCAAACAATAAAATCTTAATTTTAGATTTACTTAATTTAAATTTTAGAAAAGTGCAATTTAATAAAAAGAAAATTTGTATATGCAAAAATTTTTAATAATACTATTTTTTTTATTTATAAACTCATCTTACGCTATCTCAGAAGAAAATAATTATTTCCTTTCTTTAAAAAAAGATAAAGTATATGTCAGATATGGACCAGGAAAAAATTATCCTATCAAGTATATTTATAAGAAAAAATTCTTACCAATTAAAGTAATTGATAAAAAAGATAATTTTCGAAGAATAATAGATCATAAAAAAAATAGTGGTTGGATACATAGAATTATGCTTAGGAAATTAAATTCCTTAGTTGTTCTTGAAGAAAAAATTGTTTTTAGTAAAAATACTAAATTTTCTAAACCTTTGGCAAAATTAGAAAAAGGTAGATTAGTAATTATAAAAGAATGTAAGCTTAATTGGTGTAGGATTCAAACTGGTGATTATATTGGATGGATTAATACAAAAAATGTTTGGGGAATTTAATTAAGTTTAATTCAAATCAAAGCGATCTAAATTCATTACTTTTGTCCAAGCAGATATAAAATCATTTAAGAATTTTTCGTTTGAATCGTCTGTAGCATAAACTTCAGATAGTGCTCTTAATTGAGAATTTGATCCAAATATTAAATCTGCGCGCGTCGCTCTCCATTTTACTCTTTTTGATTTTCTATCTATTCCCTCAAAAAACTGTTCTTCTTTATCTACTTCTCTCCAAGTAGTTTTCATGTCTAATAGATTAACAAAGAAATCATTAGTTAATGATCCAGGTTTTTTTGTAAATACACCATAATCTGAACCATCATAGTTAGTATTTAATACTCTCATTCCTCCAATTAAAACTGTCATTTCTGGACCAGTTAATCCAAGAAGTTGAGCTTTATCTATCAACATTTCTTCAGCTGAATTAGTAGGGATACCTTTTCCATTGGTATATCCTTTAGCATGCAGCTTAATATAGTTTCTAAAACCGTCTGCTATTGGTTCAAGAAGATTAAATGAATTTTTGTCTGTTTGATCTTGTTTTGCATCACCTCTTCCTGCTTTGAAAGGAACTTTAATTTTTTTACCACTCTTTTTAGCAGCATTCTCAATACCAACTGATCCTCCTAAAACTATTAGATCTGCTAATGAAACCGATTTATTTTTTGAATCAAAACCTTTTTTAATTTTATTAAAAATTCTGATTACGGCTGACAATTTTGAAGGATTATTAACTTTCCAGTCTTTTTGAGGTTCAAGAGCTATTCGCGCTCCATTAGCGCCTCCTCTTTTATCTGACCCTCTAAAAGTTGATGCGGATGCCCATGCAGTTGTAACTAGCTGAGAAACAGATAAACCAGATTTAGATATTTTTTTCTTTAGTAGCTCAATATCTTTATTTTTAAGTTTATATTTATTTTTTGGTATTGGATCTTGCCAGATTAAATTTTCTTTTGGAACATCAGAACCAAGATAATTTGCTTTTGGACCCATATCACGATGAGTAAGTTTGAACCAAGCTCTTGCAAAGGCATCAGCAAATTCATTTGGATTTTGATGAAAATGTTTTGAAATTGGCCCATATTTAGGATCTAATTTTAATGAAAGGTCAGTAGTTTGCATCATTGGAAGATTTTTTTTAGATCTATCATGAGCATCTGGGGTCATTTCTATATCATGCCCATTTCTTTTGGGTTTCCATTGATGAGCTCCTGCAGGGCTTTTAGTTAATTCCCAATCATAACCAAATAAATTATCAAAATATCCCATATCCCATTTAATCGGGTTTGAAGTCCATGAGCCCTCTATACCACTGCTAATAGTATCCACACCTAAACCACTTTTGTAGTTACTATTCCATCCAGTTGCTTGATCTTGAATCTTTGAACCTTCTGGTTCAGGACCTTTATGTGACTCTGGTGCGGCACCGTGAGATTTTCCAAATGTGTGTCCTCCTGCAACGAGTGCTACCGTCTCATAATCATTCATTGCCATACGTCCAAAAGTTTCTCTAATATCGTGAGCAGCTAAATAAGGATCTGGATTAGCATCAGGTCCTTGAGGATTAACATAAATTAAACCCATGTGTGATGCTCCTAAGGGGTTTTCTAATTCTCTTTTTCCACTATACCTATTTACCCCAAGCCATTCCTTTTCAGATCCCCAATAAATATCCTCTTCTGGTTCCCATATATCTTCTCTTCCGGCACCAAAACCAAAAGTTTTGAAACCCATTGATTCTAAAGATATATTTCCAACAAGTATAAATAAATCTGCCCAGGATATTTTTTTTCCATATTTCTTTTTAATAGGCCAAAGTAAAAGCCTTGCTTTATCTAAATTTACATTATCTGGCCAACTATTTAATGGAGCAAATCTTTGATTTCCAGTTCCAGCACCACCTCTTCCGTCTCCTGTTCGATAAGTTCCAGCAGCATGCCAAGCAAGACGAATAAAAAATGGACCATAATGACCATAATCTGCTGGCCACCAATCTTGTGTATCAGTCATCAATTTATGAAGATCTTTTTTTAATGCTTTAAAGTTAAGTTTTTTAAATTCTTTTTTGTAATTAAATTTTTCTCCCATTGGATTTACCAATGACGAGTGTTGACTTAAAATTTTCAAATTTAGACTATTGGGCCACCAATCTTTATTTGTTTGTCCTTTGCCTGTTGGATGCTTTGGTGGTGTACCTACACCTGTAAAAGGACATTTTGATTGTTCTTTAATTAACTCATTACTCATTTATTCTAATTTATAATGATTCTAAAGTAGTGTCAATACAGCAGAATTGTCTCAATGCAATTTTATATAATTTAACGATTTTGTAATATTTTTGAGATTAGTTACTATTTTCAATTTTAACTAAAACTTCTATAGAATTAATTTTTTTTCCAGGTATTCTTTTTTTTATCTTAATATTATGAACATCCTCACTTTTTAAATCTATTAGTTCATTAGTGTTCATATCAAGAAAGTGATGATGATTTGAGGTATTTGTATCAAAATAACTCTTATCCTTATTTACTGATATTTCTTTTAAATATCCTTTTTTTTTAAATGAGTGAATTGTGTTATATATTGTTGCCAAAGAAACTTTCTGTCTTATTTCCTTATTTAATATTTTGGAAAGGTCATTAATCGTAAAATGAAAAGTTTTTTTTCTATCAAACAATAATTTACAAATTTTTATTCTTTGTTTAGTCGGTCTTAACCCTGAAGACCTTAATTTTTCAATAAATATGCAATTATTTTCCATTTTTTGACAAATTTATAACAAACCTTGAGTATTTGTATATTGTAATTTTAATAAATAAAGTATTAAAGATCTATATTTATGGAAAAAAAATCATCATACAATTATGAAGAACTAATTAATTGCGGAAATGGCAAGCTTTTTGGGCCAGGAAACGCCAAATTACCACTTCCTCCAATGCTTATGTTTGATAGAATAACAGAAGTTAAAGAAGATAATGGTGCTTTCAAAAAAGGTTCTATTACTGCTGAACTAGATATAAAAGATGACCTTTGGTTTTTTAGTTGTCATTTTAAGGAAGATCCAGTTATGCCTGGATGTCTTGGTTTAGACGCAATGTGGCAACTGGTCGGTTTTTATCTAGGATGGCTAGGAAATCCTGGAAAAGGAAGAGCTTTGGGAGTTGGCACAGTAAAGTTTACTGGAGAAGTTTTGAAAAGTGTAAAAAAAGCAAAATATATAATCGATATGAAAAAAATTATATCTCCAGGTGGAACGACAGTTGGTTTAGCAAACGGTGTTTTGTTTGCAGATGATAAAAAAATTTATAGTGCTGAGAATTTAAAAGTAGGTTTATTTAAATAATGAAAAAAGTAGTTGTTACTGGTATTGGGGTCGTATCCTGTTTAGGAAATAATCAAGAGGAGGTTTATCAATCTTTGTTAAATTCAAAATCTGGGATTACATTTTCAGAAGAATATAAAGAATATAACTTAAAAAGTAACGTTCATGGTAAACCGAATATTAAACTTGAAGACCACGTAGATAGAAAATTTATAAGATTTATGGGACCTGGCTCTGCATATAATTATATTTCTATGACTGAAGCAGTTAAAGACTCTGGACTGGAAGAAAAAGATGTAAGCAATGTTTCAACAGGAATGATTATGGGATCAGGTGGACCATCTATACAAAACGTTATTTTAGCTGCAGACAAAACAAGAGAAAAAAATCCAAAAAAAATGGGACCATTTGTAGTCCCAAGAACAATGTCTAGTACTGCCTCTGCTACATTGGCAGTGCCATTCAAAATAAAAGGTGTTAATTATACAATTAGTTCTGCATGTGCAACTAGTGGACATTGTATTGGAAATGCAATGGAATTAATTCAACTTGGAAAACAAAATATTGTTTTTGCAGGGGGAAGTGATGAAGTTCATTATGCAATGACTGCAATGTTTGATGCAATGACCGCTCTATCTTCAAAGTATAATGATACTCCAGAAAAAGCATCTAGACCATACGATAAAACTAGGGATGGATTTGTAATTTCAGGAGGAGGTGGAGTTTTGGTTTTAGAAGAGTATGAACACGCAAAAGCAAGGGGAGCTAAAATTTATGCTGAATTAACAGGTTATGGAGCAACTTCTGACGGATATGATATGGTAGCTCCATCTGGAGAAGGAGCTGTAAGATGTATGCAAATGGCTTTAAACACAAGCAGAAACAAGATTGATTATATAAATACGCATGGAACTTCAACTCCAGTTGGAGATATAACTGAATTAAAAGCTGTAGGTGAAGTCTTTAAAGATAAAGTACCTAAAATAAGTTCTACAAAATCTCTTTCGGGTCATTCATTAGGAGCAACTTCAGTACACGAGGCTGTATATAGTTTAATTATGATGAAAAACAACTTTATATCAGCTTCAGTAAACATAACGGACATGGATGATGAAGCTAAAAAATTTCCAATAGTTACAAAAGTAGAAAAAGAAGTAAGTTTAAACTCTATTATGTCTAACAGCTTTGGATTTGGTGGAACCAATGCAACTTTAGTCTTTGAAAAGGTTTAATTTATGAGTTTAATGAAGGGTAAAAAAGGATTAATCATGGGCGTTGCTAATGAAAGATCTATTGCCTGGGGTATTTCTCAAAAATTAGCAGAGGCTGGAGCAGAGTTATCATTTACTTATTTAGGTGATGCCTTAAAAAAAAGAGTAGTTCCCTTAGCGGAAAAATTGAATTCAAATATAACTTTTAGCTGTGATGTTGAAAAAAAAGAGGAGGTAATAAAACTTTTTGAGGATATAAAATCTAAA
Organism: uncultured Pelagibacteraceae bacterium; assembly: GCA_902577625.1. Classification (GTDB taxonomy): domain Bacteria; phylum Pseudomonadota; class Alphaproteobacteria; order Pelagibacterales; family Pelagibacteraceae; genus Pelagibacter. The sequence goes on along the minus strand of CACGZX010000007.1, from coordinate 22,271 downwards.
TGGGGTCAAATCGATTTTGTTGTTCATGCCGTTGCCTTTTCGGATAAATCAGAATTATCAGGAGAATATTTAAATACAACTAGAGAAAATTTTTTAAGAAGTATGTTAATTTCATGTTTTTCGTTTACCGAAGTTGCAAAAGAAGCTTCTAAGATAATGAATAAAGATGGAAGTATGCTTACTTTAACTTATGAGTCTAGCAAAGCTATTCCAAATTATAATGTGATGGGAGTTTGTAAATCTGCACTTGAAGCAAGTGTTAAATACTTAGCTAGAGATTTAGGATCAAAAGGAATTAGAGTAAACGCAATAAGTGCAGGTCCAATTAAAACCTTGGCAGCTTCAGCAATTGGAGACGCAAAATTTCTTTATAAATGGAATGAAGATCATTCATTTTTAAAAAGAAATGTTGATATTCATGATGTTGGAAATTCAGCTTTATACCTATTAAGTGAGCTTGGAGGTGGTGTTACTGGAGAAATCCACTATGTAGACGCTGGATATAACAAGGTAGGAATGCCGGATCCTAAGAATATCACTTAAATATCATGTCTAAAAGATATAGTGGTAAATCATTTAAAGACGCAAGTGTGATGAAAAAACCTAAACTTTCTTTAAAAGAAAAAAGAAAACTAAAAAAAGAAAAGAAGAAGAGTAAATAAAGGGGCGTTCTGTTGCCAGGTGCCCCTATAATTAATTAGATAGCTGCTTGTTTAATAGATAATTTAACTTTACCTCTGTCAAATCCAATTACTTTAACTTTTACTGCGTCTCCTTCTTTGACTACATCAGTTACTTTGGCAACTCTTTTGTCAGCTAACTCTGAAATATGAACTAGACCGTCTTGTTTTCCGAGAAAGTTAACAAACGCTCCAAATTCCATAATCTTCATAACTTTACCATTATAAATTTTATTCAATTCAGCTTTGGCAGTAAGATCTTTAATAAACTGTAAAGCGATATTTCGAGACTCCTCATCTGGTGCGGCGACTGTTACAACTCCTTCGTCGTTTACATCAACTTTCGCACCTGATTTTTCAACTATCTCTCTTATTGTTGCACCACCTTTTCCAATTACAGTAGCAATATCTTTTTTATCTACAGTAATTTTTTCCATCTTTGGAGTGTGTTTACCAACGCCATCTCTTGATTTATCTAAAGCTTTATTCATTTCTCCTAATATATGAATTCTTCCGTCTTTAGCTTGTTTTAAAGCTTGTTCCATTATTTCAAATGTAATTCCTGTAATCTTAATATCCATTTGAAGAGATGTAATTCCATCTTTAGTTCCTGCAACTTTAAAATCCATATCACCTAGGTGATCCTCATCTCCTAGAATATCTGACAGTACACTAAAATCATCACCCTCTTTAATTAAACCCATAGCAATACCTGCAACAGGTTCTTTTATTGGAACACCAGCGTCCATTAATGCTAGTGAAGTTCCACAAACTGTTGCCATTGACGATGAACCATTAGACTCTGTAATTTCTGATACTATTCTAAATGTATAAGGGAAACTTTTTTTTGACGGTAAAGATGAATTTATCGCTCTCCACGCAAGCTTTCCATGTCCAATTTCTCTTCTTCCAGTACCAATTCGTCCAGTTTCACCAACCGAAAATGGTGGAAAATTATAATGAAGCATAAATCTTTCTCTTTGAAGGCCTTCTAAACTTTCAATTCTCTGTTCATCATCTGAAGTTCCAAGTGTAGTTGTAACTATTGCTTGCGTTTCTCCTCTTGTGAATAATGCAGAACCATGTGTTCTTGGTAAAATTCCAACCTCACACATAATTGGTCTTACGTCTGAAAGTCCTCTTCCATCAATCCTATTTTTATTTTTTAGAATATCTGTTCTAACTATTCTTTTTTCTAAACTTTTAAGCTCAGAGTTAACATCTAAATCTGTAAAGTTTTCATTATCTTCAAATAATTTTTTAGCTTTATCTGTTATTTCAGAAATAAGATTTGATCTTTCCTGCTTATCTTTAATCGAGAATGCCTTTTTTAATTCATCAGTAAATTCATCTTCGATTTTTTTCTTAACTTCAGATAGATCTTTTTTCTCAACGACCCATTCAGATTTTTTACATTCTTTAGCAAGTTCTTCGATCATATTAATTACTGGGACAAAATTTTCATGTCCAAATTTAACTGCATTTAACATTTCTTCCTCGGTTAATCCGCTAGTCTCTGACTCAACCATTAAAACCGCATCTTTTGTACCCGCAACAACGAGATCTAATTTCGAATTTTCTAATTCTTTTTTTGATGGATTTAAAACATATTTTCCATCGATAAAACCAACCCTTGATGCTCCAACAGGCCCCATGAATGGCATGCCTGATATAGCTAAAGCTGCTGATGATGCTATGATTGACAATATGTCTGCTTCATTTTCTTTATCATAAGATATTACCGTTGGAAGTAGTTGTACTTCGTTTTTAAATTCATCTGGAAACAACGGTCTTATTGGTCTATCAATTAATCTTGATATTAAAGTTTCACTTTCTGTTGGTCTTGCTTCTCTTTTAAAATAACCTCCAGGAATTTTTCCTGCAGCGTAATATTTTTCTTGATAGTTTACTGACAATGGAAAATAATCTACATCTGGATTTATTTTTTTTGCTCCCACAACAGTTGCTAAAACTACTGTTTCTCCACATTTTGCAATTATTGCACCATCTGCTTGTCTTGCAATTTTACCTGTCTCTAAACTTATTTTTTTTCCGTTTATTTCAATTTCTTTTTTAAATACTTTAAACATTTATTTCTACTTTCTCAGATTTAACTTTGATATTACATTTTGATAAGATTCTAATTTATTCCTTTTTAAATAATCTAATAGCTTTTTTCTTCTATTTACAGCTTTTAATAAACCTACAGAAGAATGTTTATCTTTTTTAAATTTTTTAATATGATTTGATAAATTTTCAATCTTATCAGTTAATAGTGCTATTTGTACCTCTGAAGATCCAGTATCCGTATCATGGACAGCTAGTTCTTTACTCTTTTTAGTCATTTTTTTCCTTATTTATTTGTTTGTTTTATTAAGTTTTCTATTTTTTCAGCATAATCAAAAGATTCATCCTTAACGAATAGAAGCTTGGGTAAATACTTCATTGTTATTTTTTTTGATAAAACTTTTCTAATTACAAATGAAAATTCTTTAAGTTTGCTAACTATTTCCTGAGCATTTTTACCACCAAGAGGCAAAACAAATGCTTTAGCAACTTTAAGATCTTGGCTCATCCTAACTTCAGTAACAGTTATTTCTCTTGTCTCAAGATTAGGTAGCTTGGCCTCATCTCTTAAAAATATCATACCCAAAGCCTGCTTAATCATTTCACCAACTCTTAATTGTCTTTGCGAAACTGGTTTTCCTAACTTGCTCATAATTATATTGTTCTTTCAGTTATAGTAGAATTATATACTTCAATAATATCTTTTTTTTTAAAATCATTAAAATTTTTTATTGTAATACCACATTCTAATCCAGCAGATACCTGTTTAGCCTGATTTTTTTCTCTAAATATTGATCCAATTTTTCCATTAAATACAATTGTTCCATCACGAATTATTCTTGCATTAGAATCTTGCAAAATTTCTCCTTCGATAACCTTTGATCCAGCAACTTTTCCAACTTTTGAAACTTTAAATATTTCAAGAATTTCTGCTGAGCCAATAACTTTTTCTTTTACATCGGGGGTTAGTAGGCCTGACAGTCTGATTTTAATGTAATCAAGTAATTCATAAATAATATTATATGAATTAATTTCAATTTTGTCTCTTTCAGCTGCTTTTTTTGCTTCTTTACTAGGTTTTACATTAAAAGCAATAACAACTGCTTTTGAGGCTTTTGCTAAAGATATGTCTGTTTCGGTAATCATTCCTATATCAGATAAAATTATTTTTGGCTTAACTTCATCATGCTTTATTTGAGAAATTGAACTCTTTATTGCTTCTGATGATCCATGAACATCCGATTTAATAATTATATTCAGCTCTTCTGAAGTCTTGTCTTTAAAAGCAGAATCTTGAGTTACAAAACTTAGAGGGTTTTTTCCATCTAGATTTTCTTGAATTCTAGCATCACATAATTGTTTTGCTTCTTTTTCATTCTCAAGTACTAAAAAATCATCTCCTGCTTTTGCAGCGCCATTAATTCCTAAAACTTCTACAGGAGTTGATGGATTGGCTTCATTTATGTTTATACCTTTATCATTAATCAATGCCCTTACTTTTCCCCATTTTAGTCCGCTTACAAAATAATCTCCTTTTTTTAAAGTCCCCGAAGTTACAATAATATTTACTATCGGACCTCTGCCTACATCAATTTTAGACTCCATAACAATACCGTTTGATTTTAAATCATAATCAGTTTTTAAATCTAATAATTCCGCTTGTAATAAAATTGATTCTATTAATTTATCAAGATTTTGTTCAGTTTTTGTAGAAATTTCTACCATCAAAGTGTCACCCGATAACTCTTCTGCAATTAATTCATGTTCCAATAATTGATTTTTAATTTTTTGAGGATCAGCTTCAGGAAGATCACATTTATTTATGGCTACAACAATTGGAACTTTTGCAGCTTTTGCATGTTTAATTGATTCTATAGTTTGAGGTTTTACTCCATCATCAGCAGCAACAACTAAAATTACTATATCTGTTAATTTTGATCCTCTAGCTCTCATTTCAGTAAAAGCTGCATGTCCTGGTGTATCTATAAATGTAATTTTATTTGATTTATGAATTATCTGATAAGCACCCAAGTGTTGAGTAATGCCACCAAATTCACCAGATACTACATTTGCTTTTCTCAAAACATCTAAAACTGAAGTTTTACCATGATCAACATGACCCATTACGGTAACTATAGGTGGTCTACTTTTTAAATTTTGTGACTTTATTTCTTTAAATTTTTTTATTTTTTCTTCAGCTTTTTCTTCTTTAATTGGATTATGACCAAATTCTTGAACAAGATATTCTGCGATATCAGAATTTATACTATGATTAATTGTTGCAGTTACTCCCATAGATAAAAGATGTTTTATTAGACTGCTAGATTGTTCAGCCATTCTATTTGCAAGCTCTCTTATTGTGATAACCTCAGGTATATTAACATCTCTTTTTACAGGTTTTAAATCTTCTAACTTTTCATCTTTATTTAGTTCTTTGTTTTCTTTTTTTTTTGCTCTTTTTAAAGATGCCAAACTTCTTGATTTAATTTCAATATCATCTTCACTTAAAGCTCTAGATACAGTAAGTTTAAGCTCTCTTCTTTTAGATCCAATTTTTCCCTTTTGAGCATTTTCTCCTTTTAATCTTTTAGTTGCTCTTTGCTCGGCTAATTTTCTCTTTTCAAAATCATTTGCTGAAGATGGTTTTGAAATTATAGGATCTTTGGGAATAAAATTAGGTTTAGGTTTGTTATATGTATTTCTTTGATGATTAGTTTTATAAGAAGATTTTGATCCAAATCTATTATTTTTTTTTTCAATTACTACAGAATTTTTTCCATGGGATTTTGCTAGTTCAATATTATTAATTGTTTTTTTTGAACTTCCAGAAATAGTTAGCTTTAATTTTTTCTTTTCCATAAATCATCTCTCAATCTTTATAAATTTTTTCTCTTGCTGACATAATTAAGTCATCAGCTTCTTTTTTAGAAAGAGCGAAGTCTTCTAAATATCCTTTAATTTTCACTCTTTCTCCTTTTACAACGTCATAGGCACCAGTAAGTTCGTCAGAGGATAAATCTGCAAAATCAGATAATTTTAAAATACTTTGTTCACCTAAAGTAACAAGCATGCCGGGAGTTAAACCTGAATGATTAATTAGTTCGTTTTCAAGGCCTAAATCTTTTATTTTATTATTTATTTCCATTTGATCTTTTTTGTAAAACTCCTCTGCTCTTTCAATAAGCTCTTTTGCTGTATCTTCCTCAATGCCTTCAATTTTTGTTAGGTTTTCAATTTTACTATCTTTTATATCATCTATTGACGAAAAACCCTCAGCTACTAATAACTGGCCAAGAGTTTCATCTAATTCTAAATTTTTCACAAAATTTTCAGTTTTTTCCTTAAATTCAATTTGTCTTTTTTCTGAGTCTTCCTGGTCTGTCATTATATTGATTTCATAATTTAAAAGTTTTGTGGCTAATCTAACATTTTGACCTCTTCTACCTATTGCCTTACTTAAATTTTCTTCTGTAAGTATTACATCAAGTTTTTTTGCTTCATTGTCTACATTAACTCTTTGAACTTCAGCTGGTGATAATGCATTCGAAACAACTATTGCTGGATCCTCAGACCAATTTACAATATCTATTTTTTCTCCTTGGAGTTCATTAACCACTGCTTGGACTCTACTACCCCTCATTCCCACGCAAGCACCTACCGGATCTAAAGAGGTATCAATTGCTTTAACACATATTTTTGCTCTGCTACCAGGGTCTCTGGCTGAAGACTTAATTTCAATTAAACCATCATAAATTTCTGGAACTTCTTGAACAAAGAGCTTTTCCATAAACTTTGGGTGTGCTCTAGATAAAAATATTTGCTGACCTTTTGGCTCTCTTCTAACATCTAAACAATATGCTTTTACTCTATCACCTGCTTTAATGTTTTCCCGTGGTATCATTTCATTTTTTTGAATAATTGATTCTGTTCTTCCTAAATCTACAATTACATTTCCAAATTCTAACCTTTTAACTATTCCACTAACAATAGTATCTTTTTTATCTTTAAATTCTTGAAACTGCCTTTCTCTTTCAGCTTCTCTTACATTAAAACTTATAACTTGCTTAGCAGTTTGAGCTGCGATTCTTCCAAAATCAAGTGATGGCAAGGATTGCAATACTTCGTCTCCTATTTTTTTTCCTTTATTTGTCTCATTAAGCTCAATTGCTTTTTCTAAACTAATTTCTAAATTAGAATTCTCTGGATTTTCAACAATAGTAAGTATTCTGAATATTCCTATATCACCACTTTCTCTATCAATTAAAACTTTAATTTCATTTTCTGAGCCAAACTTAGACTTCGCAGCTTTTGCAATTCCACTCTCCATAGCATTAATTATTAATTCTTTATCTATAGATTTTTCCAAGCCTACAGCTTCAACTATTTTTAATAATTCTTGTTTATCTGCTCTTCTATTTAACATATTTGCTTTCTCCAAAAAAAAATGGGCCGAGGCCCATTTTGAAATTTCAACAATGTGATGTGAATATATGTATTTTTCTTATATTTTCAACTCTAATTACTTCTTAAATACATCTGCTTTATCTGTTTTTTCCCATGAAAATGAGCCATCAGACCCTGGGTCTCTTCCAAAGTGGCCATATGCAGCTGTTTTTTCATATATTGGTTTATTTAAACCTAACATTTCTCTTATGCCTCTTGGACTTAAGTCAAAATTATCATTAATTAATTTTTCTACATGTCTATTTTTTTCTTCATCATTATCAAATAAATCAACATAAATTGACAAAGGCTTTGATACACCAATTGCATATGCTAGTTGAATTAGACATTTATCTGCTATCTTCGATGCAACTACATTTTTTGCTAAATATCTTGATGCATACGCTGCCGATCTATCAACTTTTGTAGGATCTTTTCCTGAAAAAGCTCCCCCACCATGTGGAGCTGCTCCTCCATAAGTATCTACAATTATTTTTCTTCCAGTCAATCCACTATCTCCATCAGGACCACCTATAACAAAATTTCCTGTAGGATTTATATAAATTTCCTTTTCATCAAGATTTCCCAATAAATTTTTTGGAATAGATCTCTCAATGTATGGCATACAAAGTTCTTTAACTTTTGCTAAGTCAACATCTTTGGAATGTTGTGTAGAGATCACTACTGATTTTACAGCATTAGGTGCGCCGTCTTTATATTCAATTGTAATTTGACTTTTTGAATCTGGCTCTATTCCTTTTAGCTTTCCAGATTTTCTATCTTCAGCCATTAATCTTAAAATTCTATGTGAGTAATGAATTGGAGCTGGCATTAAAACATCAGTTTCATTACATGCATATCCAAACATAATTCCTTGGTCTCCAGCACCTTCATCTTTATTTCCAGATGAGTCTACACCCATGGCTATATCTGCTGACTGAGCGTGTAAATGAGTTTCGATCTTAGTTGTATCTTTCCAACTAAAACCATCTTGATCATAGCCAATATCCTTTATGCATTCTCTAACTTTCTGAATTAAATCATCTTTTTTAATTTCTGGTCCTCTGACCTCTCCGGCTAAAACTACTTTATTTGTTGTTGTTAATGTTTCACAAGCCACTCTTGACTGTGGTTCTGCTCCTAAATAACTATCTACAACCATATCCGATATTCTATCACAAACTTTATCTGGGTGACCTTCTGATACTGACTCGCTAGTAAATAAAAAATTTTTCTTCATTTATTTTCCTTTTTTTTTAAAAAAAAAAACAAACTAATATAAAATAATAAAAAATAAAAGAAGATCTTATTACCAAAAGAACTAAAAAGAGTTTTTTTTGTTTGTTCAAAACTTTTTATCTCAATAACTCCCCTCTCAGTTGATTTAATCTGATTTATTATTTGTCCTTTAGAGTTAATAAATGCTGAAATTCCATTATTAGATGATCGAATTAAATTCTTACCTTCTTCGATAGATCTAAATATTGAGTGAGCAAAATGCTGAAATGTTCCTACAGAATCACCAAACCAACCATCTTCAGAAATATTTAATATTAAATCAAAATCATTATTTGTTTTATTAATCTTACCTGAATAAATTATCTCATAACAAATTAATGGAATAAAATTGATGTTATTTATATTTATAATTTTTCTCTCAACATCACTTGAAAAAGAGTTATATCCCTGAGTAATTTTTTTTAAACCAAATTTTTTGAAAAAACTCTCAAATGGTAGAAATTCACCAAAAGGAACAAGTTTATTTTTATTATATTTTGACAATATATTTAAACTTGAGTCTAAAACTACCATAGAATTAAATACCTTTTTATCTTCAGTGCTATTTATTCCTAAAATAATTTTATGTTTTTGCGAATAATTTTCTGAAAATAAATAACTGTAGTTTTTTAAATCTTCCAGATAAATACTTGTTAGAGCTCCTTCCGGAAAAATAAAAATAGTTTTTTGAATAGTATTTGGTTTGCTTAATTCAATAAGTTCTGAAATTATACTTTCTGAATTTTCATCTTCAAAAAATCTCTTAATCTCAATTTTTGGTGAAATAATTTTTATAACAAAATTTAAATTTTTTTGTTTTACTTCTTCATTATTTTGGAGAATTTTTGAGCCATAAAAAAAGTTTGATACTAACAATACTGTTGCAAAAATTAAAAATGATATTTTTATTTTATTTTTATAATTAAAAAAAATAATAGTTGGTATTAAAAAAAAGGTTAAACTTAATAAATTAAATGAATAGGTACCAATAAATGATAGAATTTGCAAAATACTCGGATAATCTGTCCAAGTAAAAGCAATTAAATTCCAAGGAAATCCTCCTAAAACTGAACCTCTAAAATATTCAATTAAGGAAATAAAAATAGAAAAAATTAATATTGAGGAAAATTTTTTTTTTAGAGAAAAGAAAGAGCAAAAAAGTGTAGCAACACCATAAAAAACTCCTAAAAATAAAGGTATTAAAATTATTGTAATTGGAATTAAAGTCTTCAAATTTTCTTCAAAAGTTAGTGAGTTAGATATCCAATATAAATTAGAAATAAAATATCCAAACCCAAAAAACCAACCGATTTTAAAAGATATCCACTTTCCTTTTTTATAATTTGAAATAAAAAAAATAAGCAATAATGGGAAAGTTATAAAATTTATAAAAAAAAAACTATATGGCGGAAGACTGAATGAAGTTATTAATCCAAGAACAAATGGTATAATATAACTAAATATTTTATTTTTTAATAATAACGTCAATTTATTTATGAAAATAATTTAAAACCAAATTTTCTTTTTTGGCCATTTTTTTATAATCTTTTAATTTTTTATGATCATATCCGTTTAAATGGAAATATCCATGTATCCACATTTTATCGAATTCCATAAAAAAGTTTGATAGTTTAGATCTTTTGTTAACTATTTCGTAACTAATGGCAATATCACCAATATAAATTTTGTTATCTGATTGAAATGACAAAACATCTGTTGGCTTATTTTTTTTTCTAAATTTTAAATTTAAATTTTTCATCTTTTTATTGTTTGTAAGAAGTATAGAAAATTCTTGTTTTTTTTTTTTAAAATAAGGAATTTTTGATAATTTTTTGATTTTTTGCTTTAAATAATTATTTGGATTTTTAATTTTACTTTGCCATTTAGAATAATCTAAAATTACATTAGCCTTAATCATTTCTCAGTTTTTTGATCTGAATAAGCTTTTACAATTTTGGAAACTAGTGGATGTCTCACTACATCCGTATGGTCGAAATCTACGACAGAAATTTCTTTTAGATGACCTAATAACTTTTTTGATCTATTCAAACCAGATAAACTTTTGTTGGGTAAATCAATTTGAGAAGGATCACCATTTATTACAATTTTTGAATTTTCACCTATTCTTGTTAAAAACATTTTAATTTGCGTATCAGTTGCATTTTGAGCTTCATCTAAAATAGCAAAAGAATTTTTTAACGTTCTTCCACGCATAAAAGCTAAAGGTGCTATTTCTATATCTCCAACTTCTATCTTTTTTTGTATCTTTTCGTAATCTAAAAGATCATATAAAGAGTCATAAAGTGGTCTTAAATAAGGATCTACTTTTTCTCTCATATCCCCAGGTAGAAAACCCAATCTTTCTCCAGCTTCTACTGCAGGTCTAGATAAAATTATTCTTTCAATTTTTTTTTCTAAGAGCATAGTTAAAGCTACTGCTACTGCTAAAAATGTTTTACCAGTACCAGCTGGACCAGCAGAAATTATAATTTCATTCTCTTTTAATGCCCTTACATATTTTTTTTGTTTTTCAGATCTTGGTATTACAGATTTTTTTGGAGTTTTAATAATATATTCTATGTTCTTTCCTGAGTTATTTTTTTCGTCTATCATAAATTTATTTATAGAAGAAATTATATCTTTTTTTTCAATTGTACCATTTATAATAAATTGTTCTGATAAAAATTTTACTGCATTTTTTACTAATTCATTTTTTTTTGCACTACTTTTTACTAATATTGAATTACCTCTAGTATAGATACTAGTATTTGTAATTTTTTCTAATTGTTTAATATTATTATTAAATTCCCCAACAACGCCTAAAAGTATCTCATTATTTTGAAATATAATGCTTAACGTATCGTTGTCAGAATAAACAAATTTTAATTCTGATTTAAAACTCTTTTCAGCTACATTTTTCAATTATGCTGCCCTCATATTATTTTTTTCAATTTTGCCAAATAAACTATTTTGGTTAACATTTTCTATTTTAATATTTAAATTTTTACCAATAAAATTTTTATTTCCCTCAAAAATAACAGAGTTCATATACTGGTTTCTTCCAAACAATTTTCTTTGGCCGTCTAGTTTATTCTCAACTAGAACATCTACTGATTTATTAATAAAAGATTTGTTCTTATTTAATTGAAATTTAAATAAATATTCTTGAATTTTTAATAGTCTTTCTTTTGCAATTTCTTTATCTATTTGTTCTAAATTTGCTGCTTTTGTTCCAGGTCTTGGGCTAAAAATAAATGAAAAAGAATTTATAAACTTAATTTTTTTAACTAAACTCAAAGTTTCATTAAAATCATTTTCTGTTTCTCCTGGGTATGCAATTATAAAATCACTTGAAAATTCTACTTTTTGATTTGCTTTTAATAACTTTTCATAAATTTCTAAGTATTTTTCAACAGTATGTTTTCTGTTCATTATTTTAAGTATTTTATTTGATCCACTTTGGATAGGTAAATGAACTAAAGGCATTAATTTTTTACTTATTGAATAACATTCTATTAAATCATCTGTCATATCTCTTGGATGAGAAGTTGTGTATCTTATTCTTTGTAAATCTTCATAACTATCAAGTTTATTGATTAAGTCAGAAATTCGATATTCTTTAATTTTATTTTTAAAAGAATATGCATTAACGTTTTGTCCTAATAATATTATTTCTTTTACTCCATTTTTAATTAAACTTTCCGCTTCAGATATAATTTTATCAAATGGTCTAGAGTATTCAGGTCCCCTCGTATAAGGTACTACACAAAAACTGCAAAATTTATCACAACCTTCTTGGATTGTTAAATAAGATGAAACTTTATTATTTTTATTTTCAATATTATCAAAATAATTAAACTTTGAAACAGCATCAAATTCAGTTTCTTCTATTTTATTATCTTTAATAAAATTTTTTAGTTTGTCATTTATCATGTGATATGCCTGGGGACCTATAACTATATCTATATAAGGTTCTCTTTTTAACATTTCTTGATTTTCTGCTTGCGCAACACAACCAGCAACAACAACGATTGGTTTATTTTTTTTTTTATATAATTTTTTTACCCTACCTATTTCGTGGTAAACTTTTTCTTTTGCTTTATCTCTAATATGGCAAGTATTAAGTATATAACAATCCAAGTTATTTTGATCTTTACTTTTCTCAAATCCTAATCTTTTAACTGAATCATAAATCCTGTTGGAGTCATATTCGTTCATTTGACAGCCTAAAGTCTTAATAAATATTTTTTTTTGCATTAATTAAGATTTTTTTTTGATTCCATAGAGTTCTAATTTATGATCAACTAATTTATAACCATATTTGTCAGCAACTTTTTTTTGCAAAACTTCTATATCTTCATCAACAAATTCTATAATCTCTCCAGTATTAACATCGATAAGATGATCGTGATGACTTTCGCTTACTTCTTCATATCTTGCTTTTCCACCTTTAAAATCATGCTTAGCAATTATACCTGCTTCTTCGAATAATTTAACTGTTCTATAAACTGTTGCGATGCTAATTTTTGAATCTAATTTAGAAATTCTTAAATATAATTCATTAACATCTGGGTGATCTTCAGATTCAGACATTACTTTAGCAATAATTCTTCTTTGATCAGTTAACTTAACTCCTTTGGCTTTACACTTTTGCTCGATTGTTTCTGTCATAGCTTTATAATAACTCTAATAATGTGGTTTTATCAAATTTTTAATTAGCACACCTTTATTAAATAAATCAATAATTTCAGCGTAATTTTTACCATTCACTTGATCTGAATTAAAACCATACAAATCTATTTTATTTGCAAAGCTAAGTGCCTTTGCGATAGCCAAGGATGCCCTTATCCCAGAAAATTTTCCTGGTCCCTGATTAACAAATATATTATTCAAGCTTTTTATATTTAAGTGATGGTTTTCTAAAAATTTTATAATCAAAATTGTTAGTTTATCAAAATTTTCTCTATTGTTAGTAAACTCACTAGTATATGATTTATCATCAACTATGATTGTAAAAAAAATTTTATCTTTTGCTGCATCAATTATTAAATTATTCATAATAGTTAGCTTAATTTCAAATTCTAACGTATTTGCAAATAATAACAAATATTATTCGAATGATAAGGGGATACTTTCAATAATGTACCATAGATTTAATGAAGATAGATATCCTTCAACTAATATTGATATGGAGATTTTTAAAAAGCAAATTTTATTAATAAAAAATGAAAATATAAGCTTCATTAATGCAAATGATTTTAGATCAAATTTTAATACTCCTAAAGTAAAAAAAAAAATTTTACTTACAATAGATGATGGATTTACTTCTTTTTATCAAAATGCTTGGCCATATTTAAAAGAAAATAAAATTCCATTTATATTATTTGTTTCAACAGAAGCTGTGGGGAAACATGGTTACATGAATTGGGATCAGTTAAAAGAGATTGAAAAAGAAGAATTTGCCTTTATTGGAAACCATTCACACTCTCACGAATACCTTATTGATTATAATTTTAACAAATTTAAGAAGGATATTGATACATCAATTGAAATATTTATTGAAAATATTGGTTATAATCCCTTATTTTTCTCTTACCCATTTGGTGAATATAGTTTAGAACAAAAAAAATATATCTCTACTAAGTTTGAATTTGCATTTGGACAACATTCTGGATTAATTGACATAAATAAAGATAAATATGAACTTGCAAGATTTCCAATTAATGAAAAATATGGGGATTTGGAAAGATTTAGTTTTTTAATTAACTTATTTCCACTTGAGTATAAAAGTATTACACCCGAAGACAAATATATTTTAAAAAATAAAAATCCACCTCAAACAATAATTGAATTTTTTGAAGAGCAAAAAAATTTAGAAAAAATTAATTGTTTTTCTGATGAAGGTAATAAGTGGGATAAATCTAATATAACTTTGATTAAAAATAAACTTTATATTCAATTTAGAGATAAATTTAATTTTAGAAGAGGAAGAATCAACTGCTCTTTAAATGATGATATTGGATGGAGATGGTTTGGAATGCAGTTTTCTATAGAGCAAAATTAAATTAAACTTTTCTCTCTATTACTACTAGGTAAAATTTTTGCATCATCAAAATCAGTTAACTTATTTTGTTCAATAATTTGCTTTAATATTTTTGTATATTCTTTCCCTGTTTCTGCATATTGATCTAGGTAGTTTGCTAGTTCTAAGCTATTTAATGATCCATACACATCTCTTTGAATTGCTCTTACCTTTCGAAATTTTTTATAACTTTTATGAGTATTTAAATTTCTTTGGTAAGCTCTAACAGATGCTTTAAGAATTTTAAATTTCATCACCTTATGTTTATCATTTACATCAGCTCCAGCTGGTTTAATTCCATCACCATCATAAGTCCATTGCCCAAACAAAGCATTACCTTGTTGAGCAAATCTAGAAGTACCCCAGCCAGTTTCTTTTGCTGCTTGAGCAATTGCTAATGAAACTGGTATTTCATCCATTCTAATTTTTAAAGTAGCCAAATCTCTGTTTTTAACACCATACATTTTAAATTTACTTCGCAGCCAATTTTTTTCTTCTTCAGAATTATTATTTTTATTTAAAATTGAAAATAACGTTTTTCTATCAATTTTGATTTTTTTATTTTCTTCTAGAATTAAAGGCAATACTATTTGAATAAATAATTCTTTTCTTTTTCTAGTATTTTCTATTGCTTTAATTTCACTTGGAAGAATATCTATACTTATAGGCTTAACTAATTTATTTTTTCTAATATCTTTTAAACTGTAGTCTTCATCTTTAAATAGTTGATTGAGTGTTGATGCGCTAAGTCTAATTGTATCTTTTTCATTGATATCAAAATCAAAAATATCTACATACAGTTCATTATAATTTATTATATCATTTTCATTATTTTTTTCTAAATTAATTTCTTTGCCTTCCAAAACTTTATTAAAGTTTTTATTAGAAGTATTTATAACAATGTCTTTTTTTTTAAAAATTTTTGAGGAAGTGTTTAATAAAAGCGGCATTGAATAAAAAAATATAACTAAAAATATGCCAGCAAAAGTAGTGTAGTATAAACTTGCAAAACTTTCCTGGCTTTTAGAAATTCTATATCCTTTTTTTTGAAGAATTTTTTTGATTATTTGGATATTTATTTTTTTTAATTTATCCATAAACTTATTATAATTGATTCTTTTATATTTTTAGATAGCAATTACTTCTTTAATTTCGGGAATATAATGACATAAAAGATTTTGCACACCCTGTTTTAAAGTCATAGTTGAACTTGGACAGCCTGAACAACTTCCTTGCAGATTAACAGTTACAACGCCATCTTTAAATTCTTTAAACTTTATATCTCCACCATCCCTAGCAACCGCTGGTCTTACTTTTGTTTCTAATATTTTTACAATTTTTTTCTCAATTTCTGATAGATCTTTATTTGTAGAATTTTTAACTTCTTTATCAATTACAATTTCATTTCCATTTGAATAATAATCATTAATAAATGAAATTATTATATGCTTTAAATCTTCCCAATCAATTTTTTCATCTTTATTAACTGACAGAAAATCGCCAGATAAAAAAATACCTGTTACACCATTTATAGATAAAATATTTCTTATTAACTCATTATTACTTTCATTTTTATCAATTATCTCAATTGGTATATCATTAGACACTTTCTTTCCTGGCAAAAATTTTAAAGAGTTTGGATTGGGTGTAATTTCAGTTTGTACGAACATTATATTTATATAATTATTATTTTAAAAAGTTAAAGGATTAAAATTAAAATCCTACAATTTTTTTCATTTCTTTGACTTTTTTAGAAGTAATTTTATCAGCTTTTTCAGCACCTTCTTCTAAAATTCTATCTATAAAATTATTATCCTTTTTTAATTTGTTTATTTCATCTGATATTGGAGAAATTTTCTCTACAACAAGATCTGAAAGTTTTTGCTTAAATTCAGAAAAATTTTTACCAGCAAATTCATTTATTGAGTCAAATAATGTTTGATTATTTAAGCTTGAATAAATTCCTAAAAGATTTTCGACTTCGGGTCTTTCTTTTAATTTTTTGTCATCAGATGGTAGAGCAGAATTATCAGTTTTAGCTTTTTTGATTTTATTTACTATTTCATCTTTTTTATCTGTTAAATTAATTCTGCTTAAATCTGAAGGATCTGATTTACTCATTTTTTTTGTTCCGTCTTTTAAACTCATAATTCTTGCAAAATTTTTTTGTATTAATGGTTCTGGCGCTTTAAGAAAATCGGGAACTTTAAAGTCTAAATTAAATTTTTGTGCAATATCTCTGGATAATTCTAAATGTTGTTTTTGATCCTCTCCAACTGGTACATGCGTTGAATCGTACAACAAAATGTCAGCAGCCATAAGTATTGGATATATATATAAACCAACACTTGCCTTTTCCTTATCTTTGCCTGCTTTCTCTTTAAATTGTGTCATACGATTTAACCAACCCATTCTTGCAATGCATCCTAAAATCCATGAGCCTTCAGTGTGTGCTGGAACTAACGATTGATTAAAAATAATACTTTTTTTATAATCTAATCCACTAGCCAGGAAAGCAGCTGTTGTTTCTCTTATGTTATCTTTTAAAATCTTTGGATCTTGTTTAACAGTAATAGCATGCAAATCTACAACACAATAAACACATTCATTATCTTTTTCGTTTTGTAGTGCGACAAAATTTTTAATTGCTCCTAAATAATTTCCTAAATGTAAGTTTCCAGTGGGTTGAACTCCAGAAAAAATTTTTTTTTTCATTTTTTAATACTTTAATTTAATATCCGAAATTTTAAAAGCCTTAGTGACTATTGAAGTTATTATATAAATTAAAATGGTAATAATTACTAACAAAACTATGGTTAATAATTTATACTCACTTTCATAAATTAAATACTCACTAAAATATTGAATTAAATTATAAAAAATAAAAGAAGAAAAAGAACTTACAAATAATATATTTAAAAATTTAATTAGAAATTTTTTATAAAAAGAAAAATAATTTTTTTTGAGTAAATAAAATAAAAGCAGCAAAGTGTTAAACCAGGAAGATATTGTTGTTGCAATTGGTATTATAATAAAACCAATTTTATTAAAAAAATAAATACTTATAAAAACATTTAAGAAAACTGAAAGTATTGAAAAATGAAATGGAGTTTTTGTATTATGTCTTGCAAATAAGAAACTCGAAAAAACTTTAATTAGTGCAAATGCAGGTAAACCTAGAGCAAAATAAAATAATGCTTGTGCTGAATTAATAACGCTATTTATATCAAATGATCCATATCCAAATAGTGCAGAAGTGATTTCTTCAGATGCTATTAACAGTGCAGCGGCTGCAGGCAAACTTAAAAACAAACTTAATTCTAAAGATTTATTTTGTATAAATTCTATTTTAGTAATATTTTTGCTATTTATATATTTAGACAAACTTGGTAGCAAAACAGTACCAATTGCGATTCCTGCAATAGCTAAATTTATTTGATAAATCCTATCAGCATAATAAAGGTAAGAAACAGCATTTGCTTGAAATGAAGCAATTATTGTTCCAACTAAAATATTTATTTGTGTAACTCCTGAAGAAAAAATACTTGGAAATAATTTTTTAAAAAATAACTTTATTTTTTTATTTTTTTTAAATTTAAATGAAATTTTTGGAACAAAATATTTTTTAACAAAAAAAATCAAAAAAATTAATTGAATTAGTCCTGCAATCGATACCGCATACGATAAGTAAAACACAAGTTGATCTGATAAATATTTTCCAAATAGTAAAACTAAAATTAAAATGATATTTAGGATAATTGGTGTTGCAGATGCAGCTGCAAATTTGTTATGAGAATTTAATATTGCAGAAAAAAAAGATGATAAACTTACAAATAATAAAAATGGAAAAGTTATTCTAGTAAGATTAATTGCAATTTCCAACTTTTCTGAATCTTCTATAAATCCCGGTGCAATTAATGCTACAAATAGTGGCATAAAAATTTCAATTATAAAAACAATCACAAGCAAAGATAAAAAAAGAATATTAAAAATATTATTCGCAAATAATTCTGCACTTTTCTTATTTTTGTTTAATTCTGAAGAGTAACTAGGTACAAAAGCTGAATTAAATGCTCCTTCTGAAAATAATCTTCTAAAAGTATTAGGAAATCTAAAAGCTACAAAAAAAGCATCTGCGATTGGTCCAGCACCAAGGAAAATTGCAATAAGAATATCTCTTAAATATCCCGTTAATCTACTAATTAAAGTAAAGAAACTAAATGTACCAGTTGACTTAATTAGGTTCATAAATCATATTAGTCTTAAATTTGCTCCATTTGTATATCTAATTACATAAAATGAAAAAAAGGAAAATTGAACATTATTCAGATAAAGAAGCTTTAGAATTTCATAATAGTAATAAATCTGGCAAGATTGAGATAATTCCTTCAAAACCTATGACTACAAAAAGAGATTTGGCTTTAGCCTATTCTCCTGGAGTTGCTGCACCTGTAAGAGCTATATCAGAAAATCCAGATGCTGCTTACGACTATACTAGTAAAGGAAATTTGGTAGCTGTAATAAGTAACGGTTCTGCGGTTTTGGGAATGGGTAATTTGGGTGCTTTGGCATCAAAGCCAGTAATGGAGGGAAAAGCAGTGTTATTTAAAAGATTCGCTGATATTAACTCAATTGATATTGAAATTGACTCATCAGACCCAAAAGAAATTGTTAATAGTATTAAAAATATTGCAGGTAGTTTTGGTGGAATAAATTTAGAAGATATAGCTGCACCTGACTGCTTTATTATTGAAGAAAAATTAAAAAAAATATTAGATATTCCAGTATTTCATGATGATCAACATGGTACAGCTATAATAACTACAGCTGCATTAATTAACGCACTTGATATATCAAAAAAATCAATAAAAAAAATAAAAGTAGTTGTTAATGGAGCGGGGGCCTCAGCTATAGCCTGTACTAATTTATTAAAAAAAACTGGTGTACCCAAAAAAAATATAATAATGCTTGATAGCAAAGGTATATTGTACAAAAGTAGAAAAAATCTTAATCAATGGAAATCAATTCACACAATTGAAACAAAAAAAAGAACTCTAGATGAGGCAATAGATGGTGCTGATGTTTTTTTAGGTCTTTCCTCTAAAAGTATTTTATCAAAAAAAATGGTAAAAAAAATGGCTAAAAATCCGATTATTTTTGCATGTGCAAATCCGGATCCTGAAATAACACCTGAAGAGGTGGAACAAGTAAGAAGCGATGCAATAATTGCAACTGGAAGATCGGACTACCCTAACCAGGTAAATAATCTTATTGGTTTTCCATACATATTTAGAGGAGCATTAGATGTTAGAGCCAAAACAATTAATGAAGAGATGAAAGTTGCTGCTGCAAATGCAATAGCATCTCTGGCACGAGAAAGAGTGCCAGATGAAGTTGTTGCTGCAATGGGTGGGGATAGACCAATTTATGGAAAAGAATATATTATCCCATCTACATTTGATCCAAGATTAATAAGTGTAATTCCAGTGGCAGTGGCAAAAGCTGCAATTAAAAGTGGTGTTGCAAGAAAAAATATTAAAAATTTTGACATTTATACTGATCAATTAAAACAAAGATTAGATCCATCTGTAACAATCATGCAAGGTATAAACTCTCAAATTAAAAAAACACAAAAAAAAGTTGTGTTTACGGATGGAGAAGATCAAAATACTTTGAAGGCTGCAATAGCATTTAAAAAAAGTGGATTGGGTATTCCAATTTTAGTTGCTGAAGAAAAAGCAGTTAAAGCGAAGCTTAAAGAAATTGGATATGGTGAAAACTTTAATATTGAAATTGTAAACACAGAATCAAAGAATAATAGAGAAAAATATTTAAAATATATTTTTAAAAAATTACATGGAGATAAAGGTGAGCTTGAACCAGATGTTTATGAACTATATCTGAAAGATTGTGAGAGAATAATAAAAAATGATAGAGTAGTGTGGGGATCATGCATGGTTTCGTGTGGAGATGCAGATGCTATGGTAACAGGGAATACGAGAAGATACGGCCAATCTTTAGATAAAATACTAAAAGTTGTTAGTTCAAGGCCTGGGGAAATTATGTTTGGCCTAAATATGATAGTTAGTAAAGGCAGAACTATATTTTTAGGGGACACTTCAGTTAATGAATATCCTACTTCAGCACAATTGGCAGAAATAGCTATATCTGCTGCTAGAGTAGTAAGATTATTTGGATTTGATCCTAAGGTTGCTTTCTTATCACATTCAACCTTTGGACAACCTATTACCAGTAGAACAAAACATATTAGAGATGCAGTAGATATACTAAAAGTAAAAAAAGTAGATTTTAAATTTGATGGAGATATGCAGCCAGATGTAGCCCTAAATGAAGAATATAAAGAGCTTTATCCTTCATCTGAAATAGTTGGAAATGCTAACGTACTAATTATGCCTGGACAACATAGTGCTGCAATTTCTTATAAAATTATGAAAACTTTAGGAGATACAAAAGTTATTGGGCCATTGTTAATTGGTCTTGGAGAAGCAATAGAAATTGCCCCTCTAAGATCATCAACTTCAGAAATTTTAAATCTTGCTTCAGTTGCTGCATACTCAGCAGGAGTAATTGATTATAATAAAAAAAATTAATTTTTTTGAACTCTTAAATCTTCAAGCAAAAGAATACTGGAGATTACATCCTCTACATCTAATATTTGTTTCGCTTCTTCTATAACTAATGATTGTTCTTCTTGAGTCTCTGCTATCCCGTAAATATAAATTTTTTTCTTATATGTATCTATGCTGTAATTTGCGGATTTAATTTTTTTATTAAAAATTAAAGCCGTTCTTAATTGAGAGGTTATCAAAACATCCTTTGCAGATTTTTTAAAATTAAATTTTTCTTTAATTTTTAAATCATTTTTAACTGATCTTGCTCCTTCTATCTCCCAAGCTAATTTAGTAATTTTTAATTTTTCCTCAGGATTATCAACTTTTCCAGTAATAAATATTCTACCATCCAATACTTGAGTGCTAATACTTAACAAATAGTTCTTATTCATTAATAGTAATTTGGCATCTAAATTTTTATCCATAATTCCGTCATCAATTTGGGTTCCTACAGTTCTTGGATCTAAAGCAATTGAAACACCGGTTCCGAATACTCCTTTTGATGATGCTCCTACACAGCCATTTAATAAAAATAAAATTAAAATTATATTAATTAATTTATTTTTCATTTTTTATTTTTAAACAGTAATTATAAATTTCTTTTTTTGATATATTTTTTCCATCTTTAATAAAATTTACAACTTCTTTAATACTAAGTTTTTTTATTAATTTTCTAATTTTTATTTTATCAGATTCGTTTAAATTATTCGAAGTTTTATTTTCAAGTTTTTTCTCTGAAACCACCAGTGTAATCTCTCCCTTTAAACTTACATTTTTTTGGTCTAGTTCATTTACATTAAACCTAAAATATTCCTCATAATATTTAGTTATTTCTTTACAAATTAAAATTCTTCTATCTGAAAAATATTTTTTAATTGTGCTTATTGATCTATTAAATTTTTTTGCAGATATAAAAAAAACAATAGAGCAATTTATTTTTGATAAAATTTCAAAATTTTCTTTAATTTCTGAATTTTGTTCAGGAAAAAAACCATAAAAATAATATTTATTTGAAAAACCACTGATTGAAAATGCTGCAATAGATGCTGATGGGCCTGGAATAGGTATTAAATTTATTTTTTGATTTAT
>CACGZX010000006.1 GCA_902577625.1 uncultured Pelagibacteraceae bacterium | reverse complement strand
AAAAGAAAACTTAAAGTTGCTGAAATTGGTGAGAACTTTGATGTGTCTAAAATGACAAAAGTTGTAGCTGGCAAAAAACTCTGGAACTACGATGCTCTAGAGCCAACTGAGAAAAAAGGAGCTATATAATGGCAAAAAAGAAAAATGGAAAATCTAATGGTCACGCGAATGGAAAAAGTGAGTTCGCTAAAAGAAATAAAAGTTTATTAGGATATAACTCAATTTTTACTCCTGAAGTAATTGACGATATACATATTAAGGCTCAGTTAGGAAGATATAGAATGCGTGGAATGGCATTAATGAAAAAAATTCCAACTTTTGATGATTTAGTTTTTTTACCAGGTACATTAACAAGATTTGTAATTGAAGGTTATAGAGAAAAATGTGAAACGAAAACTATAATTGGCCCAAGATGTGAGAATCCAATTGAATTAGATATTCCAGTTTATATCACTGGAATGAGTTTTGGAGCACTCTCCTATGAAGCAAAAACAGCTTTAGCAAGAGGAGCAACAATGGCAGGAAGTGCTACATGTTCAGGAGAAGGTGGAATGATACCTGATGAAAGAAGATATTCTGAAAAATGGTATTATCAATGTATTCAATCTAGATATGGATTTAATCCTCACCACGCACAATTAGCTGATGGAATAGAAGTATTTATTGGTCAAGGTCAAAAAGTTGGAATGGGTGGACACTTGATGGGTCAAAAAGTTACTGACCAAGTTGCTGAAATGAGATCTTTGCCAGCAGGAATTGACCAAAGATCACCTGCAAGACATCCTGATTGGTTAGGTCCAGATGATTTAGCTTTAAAAGTTCAAGAACTTAGAGAATTAACTAAAAATAAAGTGCCAATACAATTAAAATTAGGAGCAGCTAAAGTTTATGATGATGTTCGTATGGCTGCAAAATGTGATCCAGATTCAATTTATTTAGATGGAATGGAAGGATCAACTGGAGCTGGTCCCCATATTGCAGCAGCAAATACTGGTATCCCAGGGATAGCTGCGATTAGAGAAGCAAGAAGAGCTATTGATGATGTGGGAAAAACTGGAAAAGTAACACTTATTTATGCTGGTGGAGTTAGAGATGGAGCAGACATGGCAAAAGCTTTAGCTTTAGGAGCTGATGCTATTGCAATCGGAACTGGAGCAATGATTGCTCTTAACTGTAATAAAGAAATTCCAGAGTCTAATTTTGAAAAAGAAATGGGAGTTCCAGCGGGCCATTGCTATCATTGTCATACAGGTCGTTGTCCGGTTGGTGTTGCAACTCAAGATCCAAAATTAAGAAAAAGATTAAATCCTGACGATGCAGCATTAAGAGTATATAACTATTTACATACAATGACTCTAGAAGCACAGTTATTAGCTAGAGCTTGTGGTAAAACAAATATTCATTCTTTAGAGCCAGAAGATATGGCAGCATTAACTATGGAAGCATCTGCTTTAGCAAAAGTTCCTTTGTCAGGAACAAATCATACGGTAGGAGTTGACGACTTTCATAAAATTTGAGGATAACTATGGCTAAAAAGAAAAATAAAAAGAAAAAAATAAAAACTAAAGAATCAAAAGGTCAGTTAGGAAAAAAGAAAGAATCAGCTAGAGAAAAAATGATAGGTCAAACTATCGGATACCGTTACGATGTAAACCTATTGCCTGATTACAAAAGACTTACTCCATTTCTAAAAAAATATATTGAACATATGGGTTGGGATGATCTTAATTGGCTTGAGGATGTTCATATGGGTTATGAAGAAGACAGACCTGCAGTTTTTGATAGAAATGCAAATGGATGGGTTACTATTCCAAAAAAAATAAAACTTCCAAATAATCAACAAGACAGAGATATGATAGCCAGAGAACTTCTGGTTAAATTTCAAATGTCACCAAACCACCCTCTTGTTGATCTTAAAAAAGCTTACAGAAAATTTTAGGATTCTGAGTTATTTTTATCTACTATAGGTTGTGTTGCAGTAATATAATCATTAAAAATTAGGCTTTTTTATTCTTGTGATAACTTTTCTAACATCTAGAATCCGAACTAGTTAGTTTAAATTAACAGAGTAGAAATAAAAAAGGAGGAAGGCAATGACTGATCAACTTACAGCATTGACTACCATATTTACAGAGTTCTATTACTGGATAACAGTGGTACTTATGTTCCTGATCCACGTAGGTTTCTGTATGTATGAAGTTGGAGCCTCTAGATATAAACATCACCAGCACACATTAATGAAAAACACGATGCTGATACCTTTGGTAACAGTGACTTGGTTTTTGTTTGGTTGGTGGATTTATTGGGCGTTTCCAACTGGACCAGGTTTAGCACCTTCTATAATGAATGAAAGCGCGGCTCTAATAACTGACGAGTCTGCTTTTAGTGCGGCTTGGTATGTGCCAACTAGTGACTTAATGGGAACAAACTTGAATGATCGTATTAGCGGAGTATTCTGGGCGGCGTTCTTATTATTCTCATGGACTGCTGCCTCTATCGTTTCAGGTGCGGTAATTGAAAGAATTACAACATTTGCATTCGGTATCTTAGCAATAGCAATTGGTTCAGTTTTCTGGACTATTGATGCTGCTTGGGGATGGCATTTCGATGGTTGGATGTTAAAAATATTGGGATATCATGATGCTTATGTATCAGGAGTTATTCACGCAGTAGCAGGAGGATTTGCTCTTGGAGTTCTAGCGGTATTAGGACCAAGAATAGGAAAATTCTCATCTAGCGGTGAACCTAGAAATATAGGGCCAAGAAATCCATGGTTAGTAACTATTGGGTTATTCTTAATTTATACTGGTTTCTGGGGATTTTATGCAGCGTGTAATATACCAATTTTTGATCTGGGACCTGAATATGGAATGGAAGGTGTAACATTCTGGACAGCAACTAACATTTACGTAACACCAACAACGTTAGGTGCAATCACAATGAACTTCTTGATGTCATTATCTGGAGGTTTGATGGCCGGATATCTTATATCTAAAGGAGATCCTTTCTGGACATATTCAAGTGGACTAGCTGGAATAATATGTGCTTCTGCAGGAAATGATTTATATCATCCAATTCAATCATTCATAATTGCAATGGTTGGAGTATGGGTAGCATACAGATTGCATTACTGGGTTGAACGTAAGTTCAAAATTGATGATGCAGTTGGTGCTGTTGCAGTACACGGTTATGCCGGTGTCGCTGGACTTATAATTTGTGGTTTTGTTCTAAACGGATATCCTTCATCGGGTTATAGCGTTGGAGCTATGTGGGTAGGAACAGACTACGCTCCAATAAATCCTTTGGGAATGTTTATTGGTGCAATAATTATGTTCGGTGTACTTGGTTTCTTACCAGGATGGATATTGGCTAAAATACTTTCAGGAATGGGTAAACTTAGAATTCCAAGAGAAGTAGAATTAGCTGGTCTAGACTATACAATAATGGAAGATGCAAAGAGCGATGAAAAAGCTGTTGCGTCATCCTCAAGGTAAAGGAGGAAACATATGGCAACAGTTACAAATTGGATAGATCACCTTAGTGCTGCTGAAGTGCAAGGGCCAGTTTACCCTGGTGTGGGAACTGAAGGAATTTTAGTTCTTATTCTAGTGGTACTTTGGATAGGTTGGCATTTCATTTCGAATATGCAAGAGAAAAGCAAATCGGATGCAATTGCTAGAAGAAGACCTGGTTCAAATGACTGGAAAAGTAATGTTACCGATGGGTAATTAAAATTAAAATAAAGGGCGCATTTAATTATGCGCCCTTATTTATCATGGACGAAAAAAAATCAGAAAATATTAATAAAACACCCGAAAAAATGTCAAGGATTGCTTGGCCAAAGGCAAAGTATGGGCTTATCGTTGCAATAATAATAATTGTGGTAGTTAATCTAATATACTACAAAGATAAAATTATAAATTTATTTAATTAAAATTATGTATGGCAAAAGATCTCTCTAAAATAGCAAAACAAAAGAAAATAAAATATTTTTTAATAAGTTTTGTAGATTTATTTGGAGTTTTAAGATCAAAACTTGTTCCTGCTCAAGCAATCAAAGAAATGCAAAAAAACGGGGCCGGTTTTGCTGGTTTTGCTACTTGGTTAGATATGACGCCCGCTGACTCAGATATGTTTGCAATTCCAGATCCTGATAGTTTAATTCAATTACCTTGGAACAAAGAAGTAGGTTGGTTAGCTTCAGATTTGTGGATGGATGGAAAACAAGTTAAAGCCTCTCCTAGAGTTATGTTAAAAGATCAAATCAAAAAATTAGATAAAATGAATATGCAAATGAAATCAGGTGTTGAATGTGAATATTTCTTAATTTCCAATGATGGTTCAACAATTGCAGATAGCAGAGATATTCAATCTAAACCTTGCTATGATCAATCCGCTCTAATGAGAAGATATGAATTAATTAAAGAAATTTGTGATTGTATGATTGAATTAGGCTGGAAACCTTATCAAAATGACCACGAGGACGCTAATGGACAGTTTGAAATGAATTGGGATTACGATGATTGTTTAATTACCGCAGACAGACATGTTTTTTTTAAGTATATGGTTAAAAGTCTGGCTGAAAAACATGGATTAAGAGCAACATTTATGCCCAAACCATTTGAAAATTTAACAGGGAATGGTTGTCATGCTCATGTATCTCTTTGGAATGGAAAAAAAAATAAATTTTTAGATGAAGGTGATAGATATGGATTGAGTAAAACTGCATATCATTTTGTTGGAGGTATATTAAAAAATGCAAGATCTTTATCTTCTTTATTTAATCCTACAATAAATAGTTACAGACGAATTAATGCACCAGCAACTAAATCTGGTGCTTCATGGTCACCAAGTAGTATTTCTTATACTGGTAATAATAGAACTCATATGATTAGAATCCCGGATCCGGGGAGATTTGAGTTAAGATTAATGGATGGATCTTCAAATCCATATCTTCTACAAGCAGGAGTTATGGCTGCAGGATTATTCGGATTAAATAATAAAACTGACCCTGGAGAACCACTTACTTGTAACATGTATACTGATTATAAAAATTACCCTAATTTAGAAAAATTACCAAATGATATAGAAGAATCTCTCGATGAATTAGATGAAAATAAAGTTTTAAGAGAAGCTTTCGGAGACGATGTAATTAATAGTTATTTAAAATTAAAAAGAAAAGAAATAGAAGATTTTGACCAAAACGATAGCTTTGACAAAAGAAGCTCTATCACAAATTGGGAAAAAAATAACACTTTAGATTGTTAAGTAATGCCATCAAATTCTGAAGTGTCAAAATGGAAATACAAAAAATTTTTAATAAATAAAAAAAATAATTTTAATAAAAAAGAAATTTTACAAATACTTTCACCTAATGAAATTGATGAAGCTTATAAAACAATAAAAAATTGGAATAATTATTCACCTACACCACTAATTTCTTTAAATAAATTAAATGAAAAATTAAATTTCAATAAAATCTACTATAAAGATGAGTCAAAAAGATTTCATTTAAAATCATTTAAAGCTTTAGGTGGTGCTTATGCAGTTGAAAAAATAATTAAAGGAAATGATAAAAAAGTTATATCTACAGCTACGGCAGGAAATCATGGAAGATCTGTAGCGTGGGGTTCACAAAAAAATGGTTTAGAATGTAAAATTTTTATAAGCGAGTTTGTTAGCGAATCTAGGGCAGAAGTTATGAGAAATTTTGGAGCTGAAGTAATCAGAGTAAAAGGAAATTATGAAGACTCTTTAAATGAATGTATAAATCAATCAAATAAAAATAATTGGCAGATAGTTCAGGATGTTGCATGGGAAGATTATAAATTAGTTCCAAAATTAACTATGGCTGGATATTCTGTAATGATGAAAGAAATTTCTGAACAAATTAAAAGTGAAAAAATTTCTCATGTTATTTTACAAGCTGGAGTTGGAGGTATGGCGGCAGCAATGGTTGCTGGTATTGCCAGATACTTAGATTATATTCCTCAAATTATAATAGTAGAACCAGATAGCGCAGCATGTGTTTTAGAAAGCATTAAAACAGGAAAAATTGAAAAAATTTCTATCGAAAAAGAGAGTATAATGGGTGGAATGTCTTGTGGTGAAGTATCATTGGTTCCCTGGGAAATATTAAGAAATTCAGTACATTTCTGCGTAACTGTTTCGGATGATTACATTTCGGATATTATAAAATGTCTTGCAAATAAAAAATTCAGTGAAAAAAAAATTATAGGTGGAGAGTGTTCGACTCCAGGAATTGCGAGTTTAATTGGATTGAGTAACGATCATGAAATAAAAAAAAAAATTAATCTAAATGAGGGATCAAACGTACTTTTGTTTGGTTGTGAGGGAGATGCAGACGCAGAATTATATCAAAAGTTGCTAACTCAATAAAAAATGAGAAAAGTTTATAAAAAAAATTTTGTAAATCTTGATTTTTATAAAATTTTTAAACCAGAATTAACACCTAAAAAAATGTTAGAACTTGGAGTATTTGGTGGTTCTTACTTCGGATCAAAAATAAAAGAGTTTCCATCATCATGGTTTAAAAATGCTAAGCTTAGTAGAAATTTTGATGTAAATATTAATCGTTTTAAAGTTAAGTCAGGATTATCAAGAGAACACTGGATTGAAAAAGGTTGGATTTTTAAAGAAGATCCTTTGGGATGGTTTCAATGGTATTGTAGATTTTGTAATGGAAGAAGAATTTCTCACATTGATGAAATACAAATTAAAAGATGGAAAAATTTTAGAAGACATGTTTTGGCAATTGAAAAAAATTGTGAAAAAAACGACCTTGGGTGTAGAAGAAGACAGAGACAAGCTATATTGCAATGGGCTTACAACCCATTCATTTAATTCTAGTTTTAAAATCAATTCCATATTCAGATCTTGGACCTTTTCTTAATCCAAAAGGTCCAGGAATAAATATAGTCATTGGTCTTGTACCTGGTTTTAAATCAACTCTATGAAAATTATTTGCTGATCTAAATCCAATATAACCTGGTGCTCTCCAGTGTTTGCCTGTTTTAGTCGTTTCCCAGTAACCTCCTCTAATTATTATAGTAATGTATGGGCATAAATGATTGTGAACTCCGTCACCATGATCATCGTCTAACATTTCATGAATTATAATA
Source organism: uncultured Pelagibacteraceae bacterium (assembly GCA_902577625.1). GTDB lineage: Bacteria > Pseudomonadota > Alphaproteobacteria > Pelagibacterales > Pelagibacteraceae > Pelagibacter. The sequence continues at coordinate 34,079 of CACGZX010000006.1, read as the reverse complement.
TTAAATGGAAACCATTTTGGTCGATGTCTAAACAAAACATAATATCTATTAAGCCAAGGTTTTGCTTCTTTAAATTTTGGATGTGATGGGCCTCTATCTAATACAGTTTTTTTTCTTCCTAATTTTGAAAGAATTTTAAGAAACATTTTTAATTTAATTTTAAAATAGCATTATCTCTAATTATAAACATATTATTATTTAAAATATAAGGTCTAGATATTTTTTCGTTATCAATCTTTTTTATATCTACAGGTTTTCCATTTAAAGTATTAATAATTATTAACCTTCCATTGTTTAAGCTTAAATATATTTTATCATTAGCGATAATAAATCCTTCAGGTTTAATATTTTTTTTCTTATAATTTTTTACTATATTTAAAACATTTGTCATTCGAACAATATTACCATTTCTCGCGTCAATTGCCGCAAGATATCCTTCTAATGTAACAGTAAATACCAAACCATCTACGAATGTAGGTCTTAAATTTGAATTAATGTTTTGTTTCCATTTGATCACTCCATTTCTTTCATCAATTGCAAAAAATTCATTTTTATTGTTTGAAAAATATATTGTTTTGTTCTCTGCAATAATATCTGAATTTTTCAAAGAAAAATAATTTTCATATATTGCGCTGCTTTGTGTTGGGGTTTGCCATACTAAATTGCCAGAATTTATATCGATTGAACTGAGATCACCTAATGTATTAATAAAAACCAATCTATTATCGTTAATTATAAACGAAAGTTTTTGTTGTGATTTAATAAAAGACTTTTCCGATTTAAAGTTCCAAATTTCTTCTCCATCACTTATAGAATAACATCTCAAAATATTCTCAAAATCTATAGCAAAAAACTTATCTTTAAATATTTTGACTTGAGAATTAAATGGAGCAGAATTGTTTTTTGACCAAAGTAATTCTCCATTTCTAATATTTATTGCGTAATATTTTGCTATGCTGTCAGTAACTATTAATGTTTTGTTGTTTGAGGCAAAATATAATATCGGATTTTGTTTTTTTTCATTTTTCGAATAAATATTATTTTTCCATATTAGCTTATTATTATCCGAAAAATTTAAAATTGAACCTTTTTCATCAAAAAAGAAGAAGGTGTTTTTATCTGTAATTAATAATTCAGGTTGATAATAATCAAATTGGCTAATCTTTGAAAATTTATATTTAGAAATTTTAGATAATTTTCCATCAAAATTAATTATACCATTATTGTTTAAAAGATTATTTACAAAACTATTTTTTTTAAAATCACTTTTTAATTTTATTTTGAGCTCTGGATTAAATTCTTTTTCATAAATTTTAGTATCTTCAAATAATTTTTCTTCAACAGTTTTTTTTTCAGAATTAATAATTTCAGATTGTGACCAAAGACCAGTTTTTGTATCTAGAGAGCAATTTGAAATTAACAAAAATATAAAAAAAAAATTTAATATTTTATTCACCGAAATCTCTTTTTAGTCTTTTTTGTGCTTCTATTAATATATTTTCGTTACTTTTTTTGTAATTTAAAATTTGATTATAAAATTCTTTAGCTTTTTGTTTTTGATTTTTATCAAAAAAATATTCAGCTAACAAATATAAAGAATGTGATTTCCACACACTATCTGAATTAATAATAGGATTTAATATTTTTATTAAATTATTTTCAGTTTCGAAGTCTGCATTAAATAAAGCTTTTTTATAAATAATTAAATTTTTTATTTCTTTATCAAGATTAATTTCATTAATTATTACATCAAAATATTTATTAATTTCATCATTTGATGATTCAATGTTGTTGTCTAATATAAAATATAACGCCAAAGGAGAATAAGTTGAATTTTTTTCATTAATTATTTCAACTAAATCATTTTTAAAATACGTTTTATTTGTAGAATTAAAATTTATTGAAATGTTATTATATTTTTCTGCTAAGTTTTTTATTTTTCTATCTTCGATTTCGGCAAAAGCAAAAAAAGCAAAAACTATAATTATAACTGATAATAAGATTGCAATTAAAGATTTTTTATTTTTAATAAAAAAATTTTTTATTTTCTCTTGTCTAGTATTAGCATTAATTATTGATATATCTTCATCCATATTAAATCATATTTCTTAAAACATATTGTAGAATTCCACCATTTTTATAATATTCTAACTCATTTTTTGTATCAATTCTGCACAATGTTTTAATTTTCTTTATGTCACCAGATATGTATTTTATTTCTAATTCTACTTTATCTGAAGGGGATAGGCCTTTTTCGATATTTAATACACTGATTAACTCAGATCCTTTTAGATTTAAATTTGATCTATTCATTCCATCTATGAATTGTAAAGGTAATACTCCCATTCCAATAAGATTAGACCGATGAATTCTTTCAAAACTTTCAGCTATAACTGTTTTAATTCCTAATAACTTGGTACCTTTTGCGGCCCAATCTCTGGATGAACCAGTTCCATATTCTTTTCCACCTATTACTACTAAGTCAGTTCCTCTTTTTTTATATTCTACAACTGCATCATAAATTGGCATTATTTTTCCTTCGGGAAAAAGTTTCGTAAATCCACCTTCTGTACCTGGCGCTATCTCATTTCTAATTCTTATATTAGCAAATGTACCTCTCATCATGACTTCGTGGTTCCCTCTTCTTGATCCATAAGAATTATAATCTTTTGGTAAAATTTGATGTTCCATAAAATATTCACCAGTTGGACTTTCTTTTTGAATAGATCCTGCTGGGGAAATATGATCTGTTGTTACCATATCTCCTAAAATCAATAATGGTCTCGCATTTTTAATTTGTTTAAATCCCTCTGGTTCATCTGGCATATTATCAAAAAATGGTGGTCTTTTTACATAAGTTGATCCCTCATCCCAATTATAAATACTACTTTTTTCAGTTTTAATTTTTTGCCATTGAACTGGTCCTTCAGAGACGTTGGAGTATCTTTCAACAAACATTTTTGCATTTAGTGCCTCTCTTAAAACATCCTCTATTTCTTTATTTGAAGGCCAAATATCTTTTAAAAAAATATCTTTATCATTTTTATCTTTTCCTAAAGGATCTTTATATAAATCTACTTCCATGTAACCAGCTAAAGCGTAAGCAACAACGAGTGGGGGTGATGCTAAATAATTTGCCTTTATATGAGAAGATATACGGCCTTCAAAATTTCTATTACCAGATAAAACCGATACTGCATATATATTTTCTTTTTCAATTGCTTCTACAATATTATCAGGCAATGGACCTGAGTTTCCAATACAAGTTGTGCATCCATAGCCAACTAAATTAAATCCTAATTCGTCTAGGTATTTATTAAGACCTGCTTTTTCCAAATAATCAGTTACTACTTGTGACCCTGGTGCTAATGAAGTTTTTACCCAAGGTTTTGTTTTTAATCCCAATTCTACAGCTTTTTTTGCCAACAAGCCTGCTCCAATTAAAACATTAGGATTAGAAGTATTTGTGCAAGATGTTATTGCAGCTATTAATATAGAACCATCTTTAATTTTAAAATCAGTTCCATTAACTTCTGAAATATGTTTTTCCTTACGTTCAGTAATTTTTTTAAATACTTTTTTAAATTCTGATGATGCTTCATTTAATAAAACTTTATCTTGTGGTCTTTTTGGTCCAGATATTGTTGGAACAATTGAAGACATATCTAGTGAAACCTTATCAGTAAATTCAATGTTTTCACTTGCCCACAATCCTTGTTCTTTTGCGTATTTTTCTACAGTAGAAACTATATGTTCATTTCTTCCTGAAAATCTTAGATATTTTAAAGTTTCATCATCAATTGGAAAAAAACCACAAGTAGCTCCATATTCTGGAGCCATATTTGCGATAGTGGCTCTATCAGCAAGTGTTAGATTTTTTAACCCATCTCCATAAAATTCTACAAACTTTCCAACAACACCTTTGTCTCTTAAAATTTTTACAACTGTTAAAACTAAATCAGTAGCTGTAGTGCCTTCAGGCATTTTATTTTTTACTTCAAAACCTATAACTTCAGGAATTAACATTGAAATTGGCTGACCAAGCATCCCGGCTTCAGCTTCAATTCCACCAACTCCCCAACCAAGTACAGATAAACCATTTACCATTGTTGTATGACTATCTGTTCCAACTAAAGTATCGGGAAATAAATATTCATCTTCTTTATATTTTTCAGACCAAACAACTTTTGATAGATACTCTAAATTTACCTGATGACAAATACCAGTACCTGGTGGAACAATTCTAAAATTATTAAAAGCTTGTTGTCCCCACTTTAAAAAAGAATATCTTTCACCATTTCTTTTAAATTCTATATCAACATTTTTTTCAAATGAACCGGGTTTTGCAGACTGATCAACCTGTACCGAATGATCTATTACTAAGTCAACAGCTGAAAGTGGATTGATAGTATTTGGGTCCTTATTTTTTTCTTTAACAGCCTCTCGCATAGCCGCTAAATCTGCTACAGCAGGTATTCCAGTATAGTCTTGCAATAAAACTCTTGCAGGTCTGTAAGCTATTTCAGTATTTGATTTTTTTTCTTTTAACCATTTTTGAACTGCTTCTATTTGATTTTTGGTAACTGACAAATCATCTTCATACCTAAGTAGATTTTCTAATAAAACTTTTAACGATTTTGGTAAATTTGAAATTCCTTTTAAACCATTTTTTTCAGCCTCTACTAAAGAAAAATATTTATAATCTTTATTATTTATTTTTATTGATTTTAAAGATTTAAATGAATTTTTATTTCCAGGTTTCATAATTTATATATAAAAACTTGCTACACAGCCAACAAGTAGGATGGACATAGCATAATTAAACCTTTTAATGAATTCATTATTTGTCGCAAATTTTCTTAAAAATTTACCTAATAAAGCCCAACTTGTTATACTTAAAAAAGCAGTAACTGAACAAACTAAAATTACTGTGATTGAAGAACTAATATAATTTTCTTGTGACACAAATTTAGAAATAAGTGTAATCGCTGCCATTACTCCTTTTGGGTTTATAAATTGAAATAAAAATGTTTCATAAAATTTAACAGGATTTTCAGTTTTTGATTGTGATTTACCTTTTGAAAAAGAAATTTTATAAGCTAAATAAATTAAAAATATTGATCCAAGAATTCTAATTATTTCTTGCAAAAAAGGGTATTTTTGAAAAACTGAAATTAAAGCAAATATTAATAATACTACCAAAAAAGTATAACCAAAACCTACTCCTAAAATTATTGGAAGAGTTTTTCTTACTCCGAAATTAAATGCGGAATAAGATGCTACAGCATTGTTCGGACCAGGTGTAAATCCCATTGAAAATGAAATACCAATTAATAATAACAGTTCTGGGTGCATTTAATTAAGCTATTGGAAGACCGTTATCAGCTTTTTGTGAAGGGTGAACTAAAGTAACTATACCTTCTGAGTCTACTGATCCTAGAATTAAAACTTGAGAAACCACTCCTGCTATGTTTTTTTCAGGAAAATTACAAACAGCTATAACTTGTTTTCCTTTTAAATTTTCTTCATTATAATAATGTGTAATTTGGGCAGAAGATTGTTTAATTCCTATTTCTTTACCAAAATCCACTTCAACAACTAATGAAGGTTTTCGAGCCTTTTCGTTTTTCTTTACAGATATAACGGTCCCTAATCTTATATCTACTTTATTAAAAATATCGTAGGTTATTTGTTCTTTCATTTTTTTAATATATAATTGATTATATTTATGAGTACAGAAAATAATAACAAGGAACTTTACAATAATTCAATAAAAATTTTATCAGATCTCATATCATTTAAAACAATTTCTGGGGAAGATAACAATTCTTTAATCAATTATTGTGATGATATTTTAAAAAAGCTAGGTGCAACTTCGTTTAAAACATTTGATGATGAAAAAAAAAGAGTAAATCTTTTTGCTACATTAAAGGCAAAAAAACCAAATGGAAAAATTCCAATAATTTTATCAGGTCATACAGATGTGGTACCTGTTTCCAAAGGTTGGTCTACAGATCCATTCAAAGCTACAATTAAAGATGACAAGCTATATGGTAGAGGTTCGTGCGATATGAAAGGTTTTATTGCATGTACATTAGCCTTTGCACCAATTTTCTCAAAATCAAATTTAGATAGGGATATTAATTTTTCATTTACATTTGATGAAGAAACAGCATGTATAGGGGCTCCATTATTAATTGAAGAACTAAAAAAAAGAGGATTTAAAAAAGGAATATGTATTGTAGGTGAACCTACAAATATGAAAATCATTGATGCTCATAAAGGTGCTTATGAATATACAACATATTTTGAAGGTTTGGCTGGTCATAGTTCTCAACCCCATAAAGGTGTTAGCGCAGTAGAGTATGCAGCCAGATATGTCAATAAACTTATCGAACTAAGAGAAAAATTAAAAGATAGAGTCCCAAAAAATTCTATATTTGATCCTCCATATTCTACTCTTTCTGTCGGAGGAATATTTGGAGGGATTGCACACAATGTAATCTCTGACAAGTGTAATGTTAAATGGGAAACAAGACCTGTAGTTAAAGATGATGCATTATATTTGAACGCAGAACTAGATAAATATGTTAATGAAATACTTTTGCCAGATATGAAAAAAGTTTATCCAGACTCAAAAATTTCAAAAGAAATAATTGGAGAAATAATTGGATTTGATCGTGACGAAAAATCTGAAGCATGTGAGTTTGTTTCTAGCATAACAGGTGATAATTCAAGAGAAGTAGTTTCTTTTGGAACCGAAGCTGGTTTGTTCCAAGAAATAGGTATAAGTACAGCTGTATGTGGTCCAGGATCAATAGAACAGGCACATAAAATAGATGAATTTATTAAATTAGAAGAAATTAATAAATGTTTAAATTTCTTGAATGGTGTTAAAGATAAATCAATACAAAATTAAATAAATGCCAAAAAAATATCCAAGAGACATGATAGGTTATGGATCAAAAGTACCAAAAGTGGTTTGGCCAAATAATGCAAGACTTGCTTTACAAATAGTTCTTAACTATGAAGAAGGTGCTGAAAATAACATTCTTCATGGGGATAAACATTCTGAAACTTTTTTATCAGAAATTATAGGAGCCCAAGCATTTAAAAGCAGACACATTAATATGGAGTCTATGTATGAATATGGTTCAAGAAGAGGTTTTTGGAGACTTCATAAATTATTTCAAGAAAAAAAAATACCAATAACTATTTTTGGAGTTGCAATGGCTTTAGAAAGAAATCCTGAAGTGTGTAAGGCAATAAAGAATGGAAATTATGAAGTGGCCTGCCATGGCTGGAGATGGATTGATTATCAAAATGTAAAAAAAAGTACTGAAAAAAAAGATATGAAATTAGCTATTAAAACTATAAAAAAAATTTTTGGTAATAGACCTTTGGGTTGGTACACAGGAAGATGTAGTACAAATACAAGAGATTTAGTATTTGATGATGGTGGATTTTTATATGACAGCGACTCTTACAGTGATGACTTACCTTATTGGGAGTATAAAAAAAATAAAAAACAATTAATTATTCCTTATACTTTAGATAACAACGATATGAGATTTGCTACAAATCAAGGCTTTAATACTGGAGATCAATTTTATACATATTTAAAAGATAGTTTTGATGCTCTATATGAAGAGGGTAAAACTAATCCAAAAATGATGTCAGTTGGATTACATTGTAGATTAATTGGAAGACCAGGAAGAATAGAGTCCCTTAAAAAATTCTTAGATTATGCTCTAAAGTTTAATGATGTATGGATTTGTAAAAGATTAGATATTGCAAATCACTGGATTAAAAATTACCCAAGCTAACAAAAAAAATGAAAAAAAATAATATTATTTACTTAAACGGATTAATTGATTTAGCTCAGTCACGGTTGGGTTCTAAAATTGTTTATAAAACTGATGAATTTTTTGCATCCGCTAAAAGAATAATTAACCCTTGGCCTCCTGTATTTAAAGAAGGAGTATTTGATAAACATGGTAAGTGGATGGATGGATGGGAAACTAGAAGAAAAAGAACAAAAGGATATGACTATCTAATTTTAAAGTTTGGAAAACCAGGTGTTATAAAAAAAGTAGATATTGATACATCTTACTTTTCTGGAAATCATCCAGATCAAATTTCATTACAAGCCTGTATTAGTAAAAAAAAAGTACCTGATAAAAAAACTAAATGGATAACCATTATTAAAAAAAGTAGAACTAAAGCAAATAGCCATCATTTTTTTAAAGTGAAAAATAAAAATTATTTTACACATATAAAATTAAACATTTTTCCTGATGGAGGAGTAGCAAGATTAAGAGTTTATGGCTCTATGAAAACAAATAATAAAATTAATAATAAAATTCAAAATTTAACGTCTGTTGTTAACGGAGCGGTACCAATTGCTTGCAATAACGAACACTTTGGAAGGGCAGAAAATATACTTGCTCCAGGCGTTGGTAAAAATATGGGTGATGGATGGGAAACTAGAAGAAGTAGAGGAAAAAATTTTGACTGGATAATAATAAAATGCTCATCACCAGGAAAAATTAATAAAATTCAATTAGATACTCATCATTTTAAAGGAAATTATCCAGATAAATGTTCGGTGCAAGCTGCCTATATTCCAAATAAAATCTCAGAAAAAAATATTGTTAATAAATCAAAAAGATGGGGCTATCTTCTTAATAAAATTAAACTCTATGCACATAAAAAACATAATTTTAATAATAAAATAATGAAAAATAAAAAAATAAATTATATTAGAATTAATATTTTCCCTGACGGTGGAATTTCTAGAATAAGAGCCTTTGGAAAAATAGTATGACTGAAAAAATAATAACACCTATTCCAATTACAAAAGAAAATTTTGCTAAATATGGAGATATGATTTCAACAAAAGATATAAAACCTTTAGAAATAAATAATGGATATGCAAAAAGATATGATGGAATAGCAAATTTAAATACTTCAAATGATAATGGTGAAACTACAATTAGCATCTTTTCTGCTTTAAAAAGAAATTTTCCAATGAAAATTGATATGATGGAAAAACATCCTTTAGGAAGCCAAGCATTCATACCAATGAAAGAAACTACTTTTTTAGTATTTGTGGCCCCAAAGGAAGATAAATTAGATTTAAATAAAATTGAAGCTTTTATAATTCCTCCTGGAATAGGAGTAAATTACAATCCCGGAACTTGGCATTTCCCATTGATATCTACTGAGGATATGAATTTTCTAGTAGTTGATAGAAAAGGATCTGGAGATAATTTAGTTATCGAAAACTTAGAAAAAGAAAATATTACTTTGAAATATTAAAGTCCGCCACGCCGCACAACATGCGCGGCGAACTTTTAAACTTAAACTTTTATTTGCCTCTTCCAGATATCGCCATATGAATGATAGCACCTAAAGCTGCTCCAATCATCCATGCATATCCACCGCCTCCGCCTAAATTAGCGAAGAATTCATCTAAACCAGCAAATAGTATATTTGGCCAAACAGATCCAACTGCAACATAACCTGAGATTACCCAAGCTAACATTGCTTTTCCATTGAATCCACCATTGTAATGATATCTTCCACTTGATTTTTCTGAGAATAAATCATCAACATTTAATTGTTGTTTCTTAATCAAGTAATAGTCAGTAATCATTATTCCAAATACAGGCGCTAAAATTGCTCCTAACGTATTAACAAATGGAAACATACCCATTTGAGTTATAACAGCAACCCACATACCACCAATTACAAATCCAAAAATAGCAGTGATTAATCCACCAGTTCTGAAATTTATTTTATCTGGCATTAGGTTTGCAAGGTCATACGCTGGAGGTATAAAATTAGCTACCATATTTATTCCAACTGTAGCTGCAAAAAATGCAAAAGCTGCAATTAATGTTAAAAGTAAATTATCTACTTTAGCAACCATTTCTGTTGGTTGAGCAATGTACTCTCCAAATATTGCAATTGTACCGCCAGTGATCATTAAAGTTATGAAAGAGAAGAAAACTACGTTCCCTACTAATCCCCATAGGTTACCTTTTTTCATTTCATTTTCATTTTTAACAAACCTAGCAAAGTCACCAAAGTTAATAACTACTGCTGCGAAATATCCTACCATAATTGAGAATACAGCTAGGAAAGCTCCAAACGAACCTAAACCTTCAAATCCACCTGAACGTTCACCACCTGAAAATATTTCTCCAACTTCTGATAATAATCCTCCACCAGCTTTAGCCCAAATAGCTATCATTAAAACAATCATCACAATATAAACTGCTGGTCCAGCAAAGTTTAAAAATCTTCTAACAAGATCAATCCCCTGCCAAAACAGATAAACTTGGAAAAGTGAAACAAAAATAAATGATACCCACATCACTCCTGACATTCCAAGTAATACAGGTTCACCTTCAATTCCTGTTAATCCTGTGATTAAAAGTGCAACTGCTGTTGAAGCTGCATAAGTTTGAGCACCATACCAGAACATAGCAACAAGACCCCTTGCCATTGCTGGAAAGTTTGCACCAAATACACCCATACTTACACGGGCAAATACTGGATATGGAATACCGTGTTTAACACTTGGTTTTCCTGATAGGTTAACAAGCCACATTATAAAAAATCCTGCTAGTATCAATGCAAGAAATACAGCCCAGCCATTTAAACCTGATGCTATAAATAATGATGCCGCCAAAGTATATCCAAATAAACTTTGAACATCGTTAGCCCATACGTTAAAGATTTCGAACCATCCCCATTTTTTCTCTGAACTTGGAGTTGGAGCTAAATCCTTATTATATAATTTAGAAGATCTACTCATATCTTCCTCCTTCCATGTTTTCTAATTAAATAACGGTAAGTTTTATGATGATAATTTCAAGCGTTTATTATAGGTAAGTTAAAAGCCGCCAAATTTATGATTTATAAAACCCAATTTGATCGATTAACTTAAATTTGAAATTTAATTCCAGCCACCAACTGTTTTTACTTCCAAAAACTCTATCAATCCTTCTGTTCCGGCTTCTCGTCCAATTCCAGAATGCTTATAACCTCCAAAAGGTGAGGCAACGGCTATGCCAACTCCATTAACATCAACCATTCCTGATCTAAGTTTTCTTGCAACTCTTTTAACTTTTTCTTTATCTTGAGTTTGAATATAATTTGTAAGACCATAAGGAGTATCGTTAGCTATTGAAATAGCCTCTTCTTCATTTTCAAATGGAATTATAGATAATACTGGACCAAAAATTTCAGTTCTTGCAATTTCCATTTGATTATTAACATCAGCAAAAACTGTTGGTTTTACATAATATCCTTTTTCAAAACCTTTAGGTTTTCCTATTCCACCAGCAATTAACTTTGCTCCTTCATCTATTCCTTTTTGAATTAAATTTTGAATTTTATTAAATTGTACTTCTGAAACTACTGGTCCAATATGATCACCTTCCTTTTGTGGCGCGTCTACTTTAGTGTTATTTGCTAATTCTTTTACTTTTTCTACAGTTTCATTATAAATTGATTTTTCAACAAGCATTCTTGTCGGTGCATTGCATGATTGACCTGAGTTTCTAAAGCATCTTAGTACTCCTCTTGCTACTGCCTCAGAGTCAGCATCTTTAAAAATTATATTTGCACCTTTTCCACCAAGCTCTAAACTAATTCTTTTAAAATCTTTCGCTGCATTTTGAGAAATTAATGCACCAGCTCTGGTAGAGCCAGTAAACGATATCATATTTACATCGGGATGACTTGTTAATGCATCTCCAGTTGTCTCTCCATCTCCATTAACTAAATTAAAAACTCCAGAAGGAAATTTTACTTCATCAATCATTTCTGCAAGCAACATAGATGATAGTGGTGCTATCTCAGAAGGTTTCAATATTACAGTACAAGCAGATGCAAGTGCTGGAATTACTTTTAAATTAACTTGATTTATTGGCCAATTCCAAGGTGTGATTAAAGCACATACTCCTTTTGGTTCATATAATAATTTTTGATTATTTTTTTCTTCTCCTAAATCTTTTTCAAAATTAAAATCTTTTAAAATATTTTTAAAAGACTTTATATGGCTAGCTCCTGTTGCAGCTTGCATTTCTGTTGAAAATTTCATAGGCGCTCCCATTTCAAGTGATATGAGTTTTGCCATTTCTGCCCAACGTTTTTTATAAATTACATATAATTTTTCTAATAAATCTAATCTTTCTTCTTTTTTTGAGAAAGCCCAAGTTTCAAAAGCCTTTTTTGCAGCGCTAACTGCTTTATCTACATCTTTTTTTCCTCCAAGAGATATTTCAGCACAAATTTCTTCATTTGATGGATCTATTACTTTGTAATTTCTCTGTTCTACTGGTGAGACCCATTTTCCATCAATATAAAAGTTTTTTCTATCCAACATTTGAGAAATCTAGCCTATAGTTTTTTTTTTGCAAATAGATTTGTTAATTCATAAACAATAGTCGCAGCAGCTAAAGATGTTACTTCAGCATGATCATATGCAGGTGAAACTTCAACTACGTCAGCTGAAATTAAATTTAGACCTGAAAGTCCCCTTAAAACATTTACCATTTCTCTTGTAGTCATACCTGCAATCTCTGGTGTACCAGTTCCAGGAGCAAAAGCAGGATCTAAAACATCTATATCAATTGATAAATATAACGGGTTATTGCCTACTCTATTTCTTATTCTTTCTGCAATTTTGTCAGTACCTTGACTTTGGAATTCATCACAATGAATTATTTTAAATCCAAAACTTTCGTCATTTTTAAGATCATTTCTACTATATAAAGGACCTCTTATACCTACGTGCATTGAAGCATCGTCTAAAAATAAATTTTCCTCTCTTGCTCTTCTAAATGGAGTTCCATGAGTAAATGGTGCGCCAAAATATGTGTCCCAAGTATCTAAATGTGCATCAAAATGGACTAATGCGACTGGACCTTTGTTAATTTTATTTACAGCTTTTAAAAGTGGAAATGCAATTGTGTGGTCACCTCCCATGCTGATTATTCCACCTACTTTATTTAACAAGTCTGTTGCTCCAACTTCTATTTGTTTAATTGCTTCATTAATATTAAATGGATTGCATGTTATATCTCCAGCATCAGCAACTTGCTGTTCAACAAAAGGTTCGCTATCATAGTTTGGATGGTAATTGGTTCTTAAATGCCTTGACGCTTGTCTTATACTTTGTGGTCCAAATCTTGCACCAGGTCTATAACTTGTTCCTGCATCAAAAGGTATTCCAACTATTGCTATATCACATTTATCTACATCTCTTAGTTCTGGCAGCCTTGCAAAAGTTGAAGGTCCTGCAAATCTAGGAACTTTTGTTCCACTAACTGGTTGAATTGTTTTTTTATTATTTTTCAAAGTATTATTATTTAAATTTTATACATAGTTTTTAATTGGCATCAAGCACTGCATGAAGAAATTGTTTTGTTCTTTCATTTTTAGGATCTCCAAACAATTGCTCTGGTGGGCCCTGTTCAAAAATTTTACCTTCGTTAAAAAAACATACTCTATCTGAAATTTCTCTAGCAAATCCCATTTGGTGTGTAACCATAATCATAGTTAAACTATGTTCTTTATTTAAAGATCTAATTACATTTAAAACTTCTCCAACCACTTCTGGATCTAAGGCTGAAGTTATTTCATCTAGCAACATTACTTTTGGTCTCATTGCTAAAGCTCTTGCTATTGCAACCCGTTGTTGTTGACCTCCTGAAAGTCTTGAAGGATGTTGGTCTTTTTTATCTGTTAATCCAACTAATTCTAAAAGTTCAAGGGCTCTTTCTTCTGCTTCTTCTTTCTTCATACCTAAAACTTCAACTGGCGCTTCAATACAATTTTGAAGTGCAGTCATGTGAGGAAATAAATTGAATTGTTGAAATACCATACCAATTTTTGAACGCCTATCTCTCAAATATTTTTCATTTGCTTCAATCAGCTTGCCGTTTGTGTTCATATGGGTAAGTGGTTCACCATCCAAATGAATAACTCCACCATTAATTTTTTCTAAAGTCATTAATACTCTTAGTACGGTTGTTTTTCCTGAGCCTGATGGACCAATGATTGAAACCATTTCATTTTTTTTAATATTTAAATTTAGCTTATCTAAAACTACAAGATCTCCGTATTGTTTAGTAACTTTATCAAACTTGACTATTGTTTCTTGAGAACTTTTATCCATTATCGTTTTATTTTTCCTTGTGCTACATTAACTCTTTTTTCTAAATTTCTAACCCACATAGCTGCTGGGATAGAAAGTGTTAAAAATATTATACCAACCATTGTGTAAGGTTCCAAATATCTATAATTATAGCCACCTACAGCTGTTGCTGCGTGAAACAACTCTGCAACACCAATTGTTGATAAGAGTGGAGTATCTTTGAAAATTCCAACTAAATAATTACCCATTCCTGGTATTGCAATAGGGAATGCTTGAGGCAAAACAATTCTTCTATAAGTATAAACTGTTGAAAAATTTAACGCTCTACATGCCTCCCACTGTGTTTTAGAAACTCCTTCTAATGCACCGCGATAAACTTCTGATAGATAAGTTCCAAAATGTAAACCGATGGTAATCATTCCACATAGCCATGCCGATAATTTTATGCCGAATTGAGGTAGCACAAAGTAAACAAAAAATAATTGTATTAAAAGTGGTGTTGAACGGATAAATTCAACTAGTTCTCTGTTAATTACATTTACAATCTTAGAAGGAGTTCTTTGGCCAAGTAAAAAAAATAATCCAACAACTAAAGCTATTGCATATCCGACTCCTGCAGCGATTATAGTATTTAAAGTTGCCCATAACATTTGTGGTAAAATTTCATAAGCAAAGTCCCATCTAAATCCCATTTCCATATTTTATACCTTTTACCTTCCAACCTTTCTTGCTGCTATTACTTCTAACCATCTTAAAAAAGGAACAAGTGCAAATCTTGCCATAATATAATAAATTAACAAAGCGGTACCAAAACATTGTGCAGAAAGCCACGTGATAGAGTTAATTTGTTTTGCTTCAAAAGTTAAATCAACAACTGTAACAAGAGCTACGAGTGCAGTAGCTTTTAAAAGTTCTACAGTTAAATTTGCAGCAGGTGGCAAAATAATTGGAAATATTTGAGGAATAATAATTCTTTTAATTCTTTTTGCAGGACTAAAATTAAGTGCATGTGCTGCTTCCCATTGACCTTTAGGTACCGCAAGTATTCCTGCTCTTACTATCTCTGCACCATATGCTCCGAAATTCATTCCTAAAGCAACTACGCCTGCAACAAAGGCTTCTAAGGAAAGACCAAAAAAAGGTAATACATAATAAACCCAAAATAATTGAACCAACAAAGATGTTCCTCTAAAAAATTCAATATATACAGTTGCTATTCCTTGTATTGCAGGATTTTTGGATAAACGCATTAAACCAAATATCATCGATATAATTACATAAAGAATAGCTGAACAAACTAAAACTTTAATTGTAGTAACTGTACCCAGCAAGAGTGTAGGTCCATGTTCAGTTAAAAATGCAAAATAACTCACTAAAAACCTTTAATTAAATTAAAAAAAATCAGGCGACCTTTTTTTGGCCGCCTGATTAAATAAATGTATTTTTATACTATTTAGTTGAGCAAGCCCACTCAGTAGTCATATCAGGAGGAGGTAATTGAGCTTTATCATACCCATACTTACCAGCTCTCTCTAACATTTTACCTGGATTAGCCATAACTTTAGCTAAAGCAGCATTGAAAGCTTGTCTAAACTCTTCGTCACTTTTTCTAAAACCAATTCCTACTACGTTTACAGTTTCTTTAGGCATTAATTTAGGATCTGTAACTTCAAATGCACCACCTGTTTTTTCTTCATGCTCTTTTGCACCAAAGAAAGTTTGCACAGCGGCATCAGCTCTTCCTGCTTTCATTGCAGCTAATATTCCAACTTCACCTTCAACTAGTAACATTTGGCTATCTGGAACACCAAATTTTTTAGCTGCTTCAACAGTATTGAAACCAGCACCTGTAACTAGTGTAGCACCCGTATCAATAACATCTTGGTAGTTATTAATATTTTTAGGGTTACCTTTAGGTACTAGCATTGCATCACCAAAAACTCCTATAGGATCAGAAAAATTGATATTCGCACATCTGCTTTTTAAAATATACATACCACCAGTTATCATGTCTGATCTATTGGCATTAATACCAGGAATTAATCCAGACCACTCAAAAACCTTAGTTTCATGCTCAGTAATTCCCATTTCTTCTAGCACTGTTAAAGCGATCATATTAACAAATCCTAGTGCTTCACCGTTATCTCCAGCATATGCCCAAGGCACTGCTGTACCAAATCCTAGTCTTAATTTATGTCCGTCTGCTAGTCTTTGAGTTAGTGTTGCAGCACTTACTGATGAAACACTAAAAAGAATAACAAGAAGAACAGTAAAAGATTTAAATAATCTACTCATAGTTTATTTCCCTCTCATTTAATTTATTTTAAATAATTTAACTAAAAAAATGGTTATTTGTACACACAAAATTATTTTTTCAATCAGAGGTTGACTAATGGAAGTTAAAAAAAATTACTGGGATAATTGAATTTTATCACCAATATTTATTTTTCCATCGTCTAAAGCATTTAAATAAATCCCCATATCAAAATGATTATAAGTTTTTTTTAGAGATTGGAGTAAATTTAAAGAATTATCATCAGTTTTTGGTTTTAAATTTATAGCTACACATCTTGGAATATTTTTTTCTACTTTAAAAGAAATATTATTAATTTTTATAACTTTGCCTATCCAATTTCTTTCTTCACCTGCTTCTAACCCTTCAAAATAAAAATTACCCCTAAATCTTTCAAACTCAACTTTTTGATTAATCTTTTTTTCAAAATCTTTAACTGTATTTAAATTTATTAACGATATTGAGTTAAAAATATTATTAGAATGAGTAGTATCAAAAAACGGAAATTCAACATTTTTTAAAAGAAAGATAGGTTTTGCTAAAGAACTTTCTAATTCAATTAACTTTTCAGAAAGTTTAATTCTTTCTTCATTATTATCTGGTGAGATTGAAATTATTTCTTTTTCTTTAAGATTTAAACTAAGTTTTTCCTCTTTATAAGTAAAATTATATTTATTTAAAGCTGGAGAATTTTTTAAAGTTAACAAATTAATTAATTTTCTATCATTAGGATTGGATTCCATGGACTTTGCTTTTTCTAAATCTACCCCTCTAGAAAATGCGAATATCCTATCGTTGATCATTCCTAGTTCTTTTTTTACATTGCAACTTTCAATGCTTTGAAATGATAAAGTTTTAACTGGACAATAATAAATAGATGAAATTGAACAATTCATAATATTAATACTTTCCTTTTTTGGTTGCTCCACTATAAAATATTTTTGATAGTTCGTCCTTTGCCTTATTCCACGATATTATGTTTTCTTTTACCATAAGTCCTTTGGGAACATTAGAATATTCATGAAATTGGTGAGTATCTTCTCCTCTTGCTTTTTGAACATATATTTTTCCAAGTACTTGATCTACATTACTCCCGATATAGCTTTGAACTACAAATCCTATTCTTCTATCATTGCTTCTATTTAAACCTGAACCATGGATTACAGTTGGATGATGTAATGACATTTGACCTGCTTTTAAAATTACAGGTTCTGTTTCTTCTATTGGCACATTTTCAATTGTTTGTCCTCTTGTAAGCAAATTATCCTCATCAAATTTTTGTTCATGATTCTTTAAATCTTCCTTATGAGATCCTGGCCACATTCGCATACATCCATTTTCTTCATTCGAATTCGTTACTGCTATCCAGGCTGTCACCCAGTTGTGAGGTTCAAGACCTATATATTTTGCATCCTGATGAAAACTTACAAACCCTTTTTCATTAGCATTTTTAATAAAAAGTGTTGTTCCACAAATAAGAATATTTTTACCAATAATGCTTTCAACAGCATCTAGAATTTTATTATTAAGACATACATTATTAAAGACAGGAGAGATCATATGTACATAATTTCGTCCTAGACCCTCAATAGCATTTGGCCATTTTTTTTCAATAATTTCTATTTCTTCTCTAATTTCATTAGCTTCTTGAATTGAAAGTACATCGATTGGAGCAACATAACCTTTTTCATTATAGAATTTTATCTGGCGGTCAGACAAGTAAGTCATTCTAATTTACTAAAAGTTTACCTGTATTTAAAGTATGTTTGATTCTTTGTTGAGTTTCTTTTGTTTCTATTAATCTCATAAAAGAATCTAGTTCTAATTTATATAATTCGTCTTCTGAAAGGGTTTGTTTTATTGTTGTGTCTCCTCCACTTAAAACATTCGCTAATTCTGAACCAACCTTCATACCGTGATCTAGTATAATCTTATCGTTATATAATTTCTCTAAAACTTTTATCATTTTTTCCTTAAGAGGTTTTCCAGATAAATTGAACGAACATTTTTTTGGAGGTGTAAAATCTTTATTTTCTAATATTAATTTTTTTGAAACTTCAAACAAACTGTTTCTATTCATAACTTTTTTATCTTCTGGTCTTAAAAATTTTAGTGGTTCCGCTTCAACAGTTGAGGTTGCTGTAGTTCCATAACCAATAATATTAAATACTTTTAAAGGGGCAAAATCAGGATCTTTTTTTGCTTCAGGAGTTTGAGACCATCTCCATAGTACTTCCTTGCACCCTCCTCCAGCTGGTACAAGACCTACTCCAGTTTCAACCAGACCCATTACAATATTTGTATGCGATACTACAAAATTTGATTGAATAGCTACCTCTTCTCCTCCTCCTAAAACTAAACCAGATGGAGCTGAAATTACAGGATGATCTGAATATTTTAAATGCTTACAGGTTTCTTGAAAATATTTTATAAATTTTTCGATAGATTTAAAATCACCTTTGTCTGCAAAATTCATAGTATAAGTTAAATTTACACCTGCGGAAAATTGCATACTTTCATTTATAATTATTAAAGGTTTGTCAGTTGCATTTTTCAATGCGTCCATAGAGTCATAGTCTAATGCGCAAGCTTTTGTAGTAAACTCAACAATATTGAAGTCTTTAAATCTATAAATTTCAGCAGATTTATTTTTATCAACTTTAATTGCCTTAGGTTTAATTTTTCCTAAAGTTTCAATATTTGTATAAAGTTGTCTTTCTCCGTAAAAATTTTCATCTTTTGATTTTGATAAATTTTCTAAGAATTTATTATTTTCATAACTATCAATACGATCAAAGAAATTTTTAACTCCAATTGATTTTAACATTTCAAATGGACCCATAGCCCAATTAAAACCAAGACGCATGGCTTCATCAATATCATTAAATTTATTTGTGATTCCAGGAACTAATGATGATGCGTATTTTATTATTTGTGAAATCACTGACCATGCATACTCACCATATTTATCTTTTCTATTAATTAGTAAGTTTAAATTTACAGTATCAATACCAAGATCAATTTTTTTTGTAGAGGAATACTCACCTGTTTCAAGACTAATAGCTTCTAATATTTTTTGGTTATTTTGTTTATTCATTCTATAGAAGCCACCTTTGCCTTTTCTTCCTGTATAACCCGTTTGAATTAATTTTGAAATTAATGGGATTTCTTTAGCAACTAATTGAAAAGGATCATTTTCTGAAAGTTCTTTTATAAAACTTTTTAAAACATCGGCCATTAAATCTATACCGATCAAATCATACAGACCAAATACACCTGTTTTTGGTATTCCCATAGGTCGTCCAAAAACTGCATCTGCTTCCTCAATTGATAACTTCATTTTAAAAGCTTCTGTCATTGCTACTTGCATTGCAAAAACTCCTACTCTATTTCCTAAAAAACCTGGAGTATCATTACAAACTATTGCACCTTTTCCTAGTTCTTGTTCACAAAATTTTTTTAAAGAATTAATTTTATCAAGGTCATTATTTTCATTTTTTACGATTTCTAATAATCCCATATAACGAACTGGATTAAAGAAGTGTGTAATACAAAAATCTTTTTTTTCTTGATTTGTTAATTTTTCAGATAAAATTTTTATAGGTATTGATGAAGTATTGGATGAAACAATTGCACCTGTTTTTCTTGATTTAAAAATTTTTTCATAAATATTATGTTTGATATCAATTCTTTCAACAACTGCCTCTACTACCCAATCAGCATCTTTCACTACATCAAAATCATCATTTATATTCCCAACATTAATATTATTTATTTTTGACTTATCTATTAACAATGGAGGTCTAGATTTGTGTATTTTTTCCCTAGCTTTCTCTGAAATTTCTGTTTTTAAATCAAGCAATGTCACAGGAATATTTGCGTTGCATAAATGAGCTGCAATACCGCTTCCCATTGTCCCTGATCCTATAATTACAACTTTTTTTATTTCCATAAATGAAATGGTTTTTAACTTATAATAGTCTGTCTTGAAATGATAAAATTTATCTTTGTTTGATTCCTCTTAATCTTTCAGATCTTCTTCTTAGCATCTCAACAGTTGTTAATAGGGCTATTGATAATGCTACCAAGCATGTTGCCATACATAAAATAACAGGGCTGGTTTCTTGACGCAGCCCAGCCCACATTTGTTTTGGTATGGTAATTTGTTCAACGCTACCAATGAACATAACAATTACAACTTCATCAAAAGAAGTAATAAACGCAAATAATCCACCTGAGATTACACCAGGAAGAATTAGGGGCATAATAACTTTAAAAAAAGTTCTCATTGTATCTGCTCCTAAACTTTGTGATGCTCGTATTAAATTGGTATCAAAACCAGTTAAAGTAGCAGTAACTGTGATTACAACAAACGGTGTTCCAAGAGCGGTGTGTGCTAAAATTAATCCTAGATATGTATGAGTTAACCCAATTTTTGAATAAAAGAAAAACATTCCTGCTGCAGTAATGATTAGCGGTACAATCATTGGCGAAATTAAAATTGCCATAAGAACAGCTTTAAATGGCATATGTGGTCTGCTTAATCCTAACGCAGCAACTGTACCTAAAGCAGTTGCAAGAAGTGTAGCAACAATTCCAACAAAAAAACTATTTCTAGTTCCCAACATCCATTTATCAGTAACAACTGTTGTATCTCCTATGCTACTAATACCAACCATCTGCCTGTACCATCTAAGAGACCAAGCTTCTGGCTCAAAATTCATAAATTCTCTAGTAAACTCAAAGAATGGTGATGCACTAAAAGAGAGTGGAAGAATTATAAAAATTGGAGCAATTAAAAAGAAAAAAACAAGACCACAATAGGTTAAAAAAGAATAGTATCCTACTTTTTGTCCAGTTGTTGCATATGCGGGTAAAGCCATAATTATCCTAATTTAATATTTTCTATTCCTACTATTTTATTATAAGCCCAATACAAAACAGTCATCATTGCTAAAAGTATAGCTCCCAACGAAGCACAAAGTCCCCAATTCAATGTTGTTTTTAAATGATAAGCAATCCAATTTCCTACCATTTGTCCATCCTTACCACCTACAAGTTCAGGTGTAATGTAGTATCCAATAGCAATTATAAATACAAGCAAACACCCTGCACTAACTCCTGGAATTGAATTTGGCATATAAATTTTATAAAATGCATGCATAGGAGAAGCTCCAAGATTTAAAGCTGCTCTCATATACGTTGGTGAAATAGTTTTCATTACGCTATACAAAGGTAAAACCATAAAAGGTAGTAGAATTTGTGTCATTACTATTACAACTGCTGTTTGATTATACATCAGTTGGAAGCGGTTCTCATCAGCGAGCAAATTTGACATAACCAATAGGTTATTCAGAACACCTTTTTGTTGTAACATGACCATCCAAGCAACAGTTCGAACTAGCAAAGAAGTCCAAAAAGGTAGTAAGACACATATCATTAAAAGATTGCTATATTTCATAGGCAATGTTGCAAGCAAATATGAAATTGGATATCCCAAAAGTAAGCAAAACAATGTAACTAAAAGACTTACCTTAAAAGTCTTAATCCATGTTTTGTTGTAAATACGTCTATTTTCTTTTTGTTGAACTATGTTTTTGCTTGAATCATATTTTAAATCAACAGCGTTTAAATAATATCCCATTGTCGTAGGATCTACCATTTGTCCAAGAGCTAGCCAATATTCAGGGTCTGCCCATTTTTTATCAATAGCAATCATTTGCTCTTTGAAAGGACCTTCTTCAATTTTTTTAAATTTTCTTTTAGATTTCTTTAATAAACTTTTCCAACCAGATTTAGAATAATTCATTCTAGTGCTTGCTTTACCAACTGCATAGCCTTCACTATTTTTTAATTCAAAAAACATTGTTTTGTATACTTCTTCTGAAGGAAGGCCTTGTCTGTCCCATTTTTTATAAACCTCAAAAGTTTTTGGGAAAACTGTATTAATTTGTCTGTCATCAACACTTCGAGCTAACATATCGCCGATTGGAACTAAGAATGTAATTAAAATAAATGCCAAAAGTGGGAGTACTAATAAAAATGCTCTTATTTTATTTATACGTTCCGCTTTCTTAAGACTTACTTTTAATGGAATTCCATCGGTTGTTAATATTGGACCTGTTGATGCCTGGGTTTGATTCATAAAGTTATTTTATACAATAAAATTATTATACAATAAAAAAAAAGGCGAGATAAAAATCTCGCCTTTTTTAAATTATACTACGAATTATTAGCTACCTTTCCAAGCACCAAATCTTTCGTGAACTTCTGCACCATTATCAGCCCACCAAACTGGGTCTCCTATTACAGCTCTTTTTAGAACTTTTGGAGTAGTTGGCATGTGAGGTAAGATATCAATATTACCACCTTCTTTTATGAACCAAGGTTCACCTTTTTTGATAATATCAATACTAGATTTTCTCATAGGACCGTATGGAATGTATTTAGCTTGTTCAGCATTTGACTCTGCTGTTGAAGCATGCGCCATGAACTCAAGAGCTTCAGCTTCATTTCCACCTTTGATAGCTACAAGATATTCTTGTTCAAGAACTGTAGCGTCCCAAATGTATTCGAAGTTTTTACCTTCTGAAAGGATAGCAGCACCAATTCTACCGTTGTAAGCTAATGCCATAACAACTTCACCGCTTGATACTAGCTCAAGTGGCTTAGAACCTGCTGACCAAAATACAACATGATCTTTAATTGTATCTAGTTTTGCAAATGCTCTGTCTATTCCTTCAGGAGTACTCATTACCTCGTATACTTTGCTTGCTTTAACACCATCAGCAACTAGTGCCATTTCGATTAAAGCGTTTGCCCAAGTATGTATTCCTCTTTTTCCAGGAAACTTTTTAACATCAAAGAAATCTTTAATGTTTTTTGGTTTTTTCCCTGGGAACGCTGCTTTGTCATAAAATGCAGTGTAAGCCCAAAAGATTTGTGGAACAACACAGTCAGAAACTGGTGGTACTACCATATCATTGATAAACTCACTTTGGTCTACTTTAACAAATAAACCTTCATCGCATCCTGTGATCGCTTGGTCTGGAAGTACGTCTACTACATCCCAAGTTACATTTCCTGCTTCCACTTGTGCTTTGATTTCTCCAAGACCACCATTGTAGTTTTCAACAGTAATCGAAGAACCTTTGCTATAAGTGTCTATGTAAGCTTTTTGTTGGCTGGCTGTGTAAGCACCACCCCAAGAAACGAAAGTTATATCTGCTACTGCAGATCCAACAAACGCCATTGAGATTAAACCAAAAAAAGCTGCTTTGATTGCTTTTCTCATTTATTTTCCCCTTTAAATTAAATTTAATTTAAGTTTTAAAGGCGAAAGTAAAACATAATTACTTAAAGACTGCAAAACGTTTTTTGATATATTTTCCCTAAATTTATTAGCTTAATTAAGGTCTAGAGCCCTAGAATCTGACGCTTTCCATGACAGTTTGACTGTCGAACCTTCTTTTAAATTTTCTTCTTTATAAGAATTTGGAATTTTAACTATAAATTGATCATTTCCACAAACTTCTACTCGAGATCTTATGTGGTCTCCTAAATAAATTAATTCTTTTACCTTTGCGTCAAAATTATTTTCAAAATTCTCAGATGAGTTAATAGCAACTCTTTCGGGTCTTAATGAAACTAAAGAACCATCGCCGTTATTGTTCACATTTATTTTTAAAGCATGGATATCATCTCCTGATTCAGTGGTAACAATACAATTTTCTCCATTAATTGATTTCACTTTTCCTTTTAGCTGATTGTTCTCCCCAATAAATTGGGCAACAAAAGAGCTATTTGGTTTTTCATATAAAACATCTGGTGAAGAAATTTGTTGTATCTTTCCATCATTAAATACCGCAATTCGATTTGACATCGTTAATGCTTCACTTTGATCATGAGTTACATAAACTACTGTTATTCCAATTTTTTCATGAATATGTTTAATTTCATACTGCATTTGCTCTCTTAAATTTTTATCAAGCGCTCCAAGTGGCTCATCCATTAAAACTAATCTCGGTTCAAACACCAAAGATCTTGCTAATGCGACACGTTGTTGTTGTCCTCCAGATAATTGTAAAGGCATTCGATTTCCAAAATCTTGTAATTCAACCATTGCAAGTGCGTTTCCAACTTTTTCATCGATTTCAGATTTTTGCATCTTTCTAACTTCAAGTGGAAATGCTAAATTTTCTTTTACAGTCATATGAGGAAATAAAGCATAATTTTGAAAGACCATGCCTATCCCTCTTTTATTTGGAGGAATACTACTTATTGGATTTCCATCTAAATAAATTTCTCCGCTTGTTGGAGTTTCAAATCCAGCTAACATCATTAATACTGTAGTCTTACCTGATCCAGAAGGTCCTAACATAGTTAAAAACTCACCTTTTGGAACATCAAGATTTAAATCTTTAACGACTAATATTTCACCATCGTAACTTTTATCTACCTTCTCGAATTTTACGAAACTATCTTTTTGAGACATGCACATTTAAAACATTAGATAAAGATTAATTCAAGGATTAATTAATAATTACTTCTTATAGTTGTTTTTACTATATTTTTTATATTGATTGTTCTTTAATTAATTTTTTTATACGTGGAATCATTACCTTCGGTGCTTCCATAGATGGATATAATTTTTGTACTTCTTTATAACTTTCAATAGCTTTATCATAATTTTTTAATTCAATTTGAACCAAACCCTGCCCGGATAATGCTCCGAAGTGTCTTTTTTCAATCTTAAGTACTTCGTTTATATCGTTTTGAGACTGCTCATAGTTGCCCATCATATAAAGAACAGTTGCACGTTTATTCCAAGCTTCAGCCCATTTAGGATCCTCTAAAATTATCTGAGAAAAAAGCCCATAGGCTTTATTTAATTTTCTTTGATTAATTAATAGTGAGCCTTGAGCCAACAATTCTGTTAATCTATAACCTCGTCTATCTTCAGATGGATGTGTTGACCAAATTTTCCATATTTTATTTTCTATTTCTATGGCCTTTGTATTTTTGCTGTTTTTAAGAAGTTTAAATAGTTTGTTTAATTCATTATCTTTTTTTTCAGCACCAACATTGCTAAAGACTAACAAGCTTAAAATAATGAATTGTACTAACTTTTTCATAATTTTTCTCAAACTTTTTCTAAATAATTTAGAAGAATTTTGCTTCTAATATCAATTCTGAATGTATCAAATTGATTAATATCTTTTATTGGTGAATCAATTTGATTTGTTGCTTTATCCATATCGTAACATGACAAAATTATTTTTCCTCCATCTTTAAAATCAAAAGAAATACTAGTTGCTATACTTTTTCCCGATTGACTTGGTTCTTGGAAAATTTTTCTTGGATTGTAAGCAACTTTATATGATTTTTTTTTTCTTTGCTTAATATTTTTATATAATTCCAATATATTTAATGCAGCATTATCTAGCTCATTGTTACACTGAATATCTTCATATTTTTTTTTTACAACTATTCCAACTATTCCTTCGATTATAAAATTATCATCATCACTTTTATAACTAATTTTAAACCAATCATAAATTCCTTTACCCGATAAAAGTGAAGTTGAATACTCTTTATAACTATAATTATGCCAATCAAGTTCGCCATTCTCTAGTTCAGTCTCATTAAAAAAATCCAAAGCACTGTTTCCAATACTTATGTTTTCAATCTTAAAATCTTTAATATTATCTGAATGAGCGTTTGTACTTAACAAAAAAACCAGAAACACGATCCCTAAAATTTTTTTCATTACCCTTTGATATGTAACTCACCAGGAAATTTATAAAAATTCTCAGCTCCATTTTCTGAAACTCTAATTGACTCGCTACTTTCAACACCCCATTCTCCAAACTGCATTACTGCAATCATATGAAAACAAACGTTTTTTTGTAAAACAGTTTTGTCTCCTTTTTGAATGTTAAGTGTATGCTCGCCCCAATCTGGTGGATAGCCTATTCCTATTGAATAACCTGTTCTAGATTTTTTTTCTATTCCATATTTATCCAAAACTTTCCAAAATGCTTGGGCTACGTCGTCTGCAGTATTTCCAGGTTTTGTCACATCAATACCTGCTTGCAGTGCTTCTCTTGTTCTTTTCATTGTATCTATTTTTTTTTGATCAGGTTTCCCCAACAATACTGTTCTTGCCATGGGGCAATGATATTTTTTATATACTCCAGAAATTTCAATTATTGATGCTTCTCCTTCAACAAATTTATCATCTGTCCAAGATAAGTGAGAGGCAGATGTTCCTTTGCCTGTTGGTATCAATGGTACAATTGACGAATAATCTCCGCCATGTTCTTTGGTTCCGCTTATTAATGTTGAATATATTTTTGCAACGGCATCACATTGTCTAACTCCAGGGTTAATTGCTTCAAATGCAGTTTTCATTCCTAGTTGAGTAATTTGAGATGCTATTTTCATATACTTAATCTCTTCATCAGATTTAACTAATCTCACCCAGTTAACTAATCTCTCACAATCTCTAATTTTGGCATTAGGCAAACCATTTTTTAATTTTTCATGTGAATAAGCAGTAAAATAATGGCTATCCATCTCTACGCCTATACTTAGGTTCTCCCATTTTCTTTCTTTTATAATTTCTACTAATCTATCGTACGGATGTATTGGCCAAACATGGATATATTTTTCATCATAAACAATAATATTTTCATCTTTTAAATAAGTTTTTATATAGGCTCCACCTGCATCCTGTGCTCTTACAAAACACAAAGGTTCTTCTGCATTAACATGAACTATTACACATTGCGCATAGTAAAATGACCAAGCATCATATCCCGTAAGATAATTCATATTGTTAGTATCTTGAGAAATTAATAGTTCAATGCCTTTTTCTTGCATTGATTTTTGAACTTTTTTAAGTCTTTCTTTGTATTCTTCTTTTGTAAATAACATTTCTAATTATTTGAAAATAATTTTCCAAAGCCGTTTATTGAATTATTTTCACCTATTTTTTCTAAAGTATCCCATATTAATGTTTGATTGCTTGATAAAACGATTTTGCCCAATTTTTTTTCAAGTTTATCTATTATGGACAAAGCTGGCAAAGCTGTGCACGAAATAAATAATGCATCTGCTCCTTTTAAATCCATTTTTGACAAAACATCATATAAATAATTAGCATCTACTTTGCCAATATCAATATCAGAAGCAATATCAAAATAAGAGTTTGATGTAATTTGAAAATTTTCTTTTTCAAAAAAATCTATCACTTCGTCATTTAATTTTTTAGGATAGGGGGTAAAAATTGCAATTTTATTTAGATTTAACTTTTTAAGAGCTTTAATAGATGATGTGCTTGGAGTTGTAACTTCGGCTTCAGGTTTTGCTTTCTTTATTTTTTTCTCTATAGATTGATAACCAGCAGCAATGGTTCCTGAGGTACAGCCATAAACTACACAATCAATTTTTTCATTTGGCAGAATATCTTTTGTAACTTCTGTAATTTTTTCAGACATTTTTATTAAATTCTCACTGGTTAAAGGATTAAAACATTCAATTCTATTAACAAAAAAGTCTATTTTTTTATCTTTAATTACATTAATAAAGTCTTTTTCAATCATGTAATCACTTGCAAGTGCAATTAACCCGATTTTCGGATTTTGATACTTGTTGTATTTTGGTTCTATTTTTATTGAATACATTTTCAAAAAAAAATATATCATAAAGCATTTAATATTCACTATAATTAAAAGGTTGTTATGAAAATAGGATTTATAGGACTTGGAAATGTTGGGGGCAAATTGGCAAACAGCTTGTTAAGAAATAAATTCGATTTAACAGTACGAGACGTAGAAAAAAACCTTACAAATGATTTTAAAAGTAAAGGAGCAAAAGTTTCTAAAAGTGCTAAAGAGCTAGCTGAACAAACAGATTTAATTATTACCTGCCTTCCATCTCCTGAAATATGTGCGGAAGTTATGGAATCTGATGACGGAATTATTAATGGGCTTTCAAAAAATAAAATATGGTTAGAAATGAGTACAACAGATGAGTCTGAAGTTAAGAGATTAGGTAAACTTGTTATGGATAAAAAAGCTATTCCAATGGATGGGCCAGTTAGTGGCGGATGTCATAGAGCTGCAACTGGAAATATTGCTATTTTTGTTGGAGGTGAAAGAAATAGTTTTGAAAAAATATTGCCAGTTTTAAGCATTATGGGAAGAAAAATTTTACATACAGGAGAGCTTGGAACTGCATCTGTTTTAAAAGTGATTACTAATTATTTAGCCTCTGTTCATTTAGCTGCGCTAGGAGAAGCATGGACTGTTGCAAAAAAATCTAATTTAGATCTTAAAAAAACCTATAAAGGAATAGCTGCTTCATCTGGAAATTCTTTTGTACATGAAACTGAAAGTCAGGTAATTTTAAACGGTTCATATAACATTAATTTTACTATGGACTTAGTAAAGAAAGATATGAATCTTTTTGATCAACTTTCCAAAAAACTAAATACAGAATTAGAAATATCACCATTTGTATTAAATATATTTAAAGAAGCTGAAAAAAAGTTTGGATCAAGAGCCTGGTCATCTATGGTGGTAAAAAGACTTGAAGAAAAGTATAATATAAACTTTAGAGCTTTAGGTTTTCCAGAGGAATTAATTGATAATGAGCCTGAAGAAAAAGGATATGAGATATAAAAATGTTAGATAAAAGAAAATTTTATATTAACGGTGAATGGATAGAGCCTTCAAAAAAAAATGATTTTGAAGTAATTAATCCATCAAATGAAGAAACATTTGCGATAATATCTTTGGGGTCTAAAGCTGATGTTGACTTAGCTGTTAAAGTCTCAAAAGAGGCTTTTGAATCTTGGAAAGAAACCACTAAGGAAGAAAGAATTAAATTATTAGAGAATTTATTATCAGTTTATAAAAAAAGATTTAGTGAAATGACTGAAGCAATTTCTAAAGAAATGGGAGCTCCAATGGATTGGTCTTCTAATGTTCAAAATGCATCCGGTCAAGCACACTTGGAAGATTTTATTATAAGGCTTAAAAATTTTAAATTTGATGAACAATTTGAATCAAAATCAAATAATCAAATATTTTATGAACCTATTGGAGTTTGTGGATTAATTACTCCTTGGAACTGGCCAATAAACCAAATTGCACTTAAAGTAATACCTGCTTTAGCAACTGGCTGCACAATGATACTTAAGCCTTCAGAAATAGCTCCCGTATCAGCAATGTTATTTGCTGAAATGATTCATGAAGCTGGTTTTCCACCTGGAGTTTTTAATCTAGTAAATGGAGATGGAGCTGGAGTTGGAACATATATATCTGGTCATCCTGATATTGATATGATTTCTTTTACTGGATCAACAAGAGCAGGGAAACTAATTACAAAAAATGCAGCTGAAACAATTAAGAGAGTTTGTTTAGAACTAGGTGGTAAAGGTGGAAATATTGTATTTGCAGACTCGTACCCTAACGCAGTTAGAGATGGAATAAAAAATGTAATGAGCAATTCCGGACAATCTTGTGATGCCCCAACAAGAATGCTTGTGGAAAAATCTATATACAAAAGAGCTATAAGTGAAGCGGTGGATGAAGCCAATAAAATTAAAGTAGATATAGCATCAAAAAAAGGAGATCATATAGGTCCAGTAGTTTCAAAAGTTCAATACGATAAAATTATTAACTTAATAAAAGATGGAATTAATGAAGGTGCAACATTAGCTGCAGGAGGTCCTGAAATGCCTAATGGTTTAAATAAAGGATATTTTATTAAACCAACCATATTTACTGATGTTACAAATGATATGCAGATAGCAAAAAAAGAAATTTTTGGACCAGTTCTCTCTATTATACCTTTTGAAACGGAAGAAGAAGCAATTAGCGTTACCAATGATACAGAATACGGCCTTGGAAATTACCTTCAAACTGAAGATAAAGAAAAGGCAAAAAGAGTATCTAAAAAACTTAGATCTGGGATCGTTTATATTAATGGAAATTCTCCAGACTCTGGAACTCCTTTTGGTGGATACAAGCAATCTGGAAATGGACGCGAAGGTGGTTCTTGGGGATTAGAAGAATATCTAGAGGTAAAAACAATTACCGGCTGGAAATAAAATTTTAAATGACAGATCTGTTAATTCACAGAGGTATTGTAAATAAAAATTATAAAGAAAACCTTCTTAAATCATTTAAGCAATCGTTTAAAAAAGGATATGGAATTGAAACTGACATTCATGCAACAAAAGATAATAAATTTATTTGCTTTCATGACTTTACTTTAAATAGAATTTTTAGAAAAAATGTTAGCGTAAAGAATTTAAATTATTCTAAAATTAAAGAAATAAGTTCTAAAAATAAAAAGACAATTCCACTATTAAAAGATTTGCTAAAAACTTCAAAAAATAAGTACCCTTTATTTATTGAATTAAAACCAGCTTTCTCAAAAAAACTTTTACAAAAATTATTGAAAGAAACATCATATTATACAAAATGTGTATTTATTTCTTTTAAACATAAAAATATTTATAATTTACTTAAAATGAAAAGTAATACAAAGGTAGGTTTGTCTTTTTCAAATTCTACTAGTGTCAAAATGGTGATTAAAAAATCAAGCAACAAACAAATTGACTATTTAATTTTAGATAAGTCCTTTTTAAAAAATAAAAATATTCAAAATTTAAAAATTAAAAAATACTACTATACGATCAAAACTAAATCAGAATTTAATAAATATAATAAAAAGAATAATTTAATATTTGAAAATTTATAAATTATTTTTTAAATAACTTAATCTTCCTATTATTTCATCACGATCCATATAATAACCTTGGAGATGCCTATGACCTGAATTTGGATCAAATTCTGTTCTTCCGTGTAAAACTCTTCTATTATTAAATGAAAAAATATCGCCAGGCTCCAGCCTAAAATTTATTTGAAACTTATCATCGTGTAAAAGATTTCCAAATCTATGGTGAGCTTTGTAAACTTTATCCATAACATCTGGATGACAATCTAAGGCATCCATAGTTGCTACACTAAATCTTATATCGTTATAATCACCATCTTTAGTTAAAGAAATTGCTGGAGCATAAAAACTTCTATGGGCTTCTTGTGTGTAATCTTTATCTTTAAATTTAAGAGGTATATTCACCAATGTTTCAAATATTTCTTTTTCATTATTTCTTAAATAATCTGCTACCGCAAAAGCATCTATTGCTGAAGAATCTCCTCCTTTTGCAGAATTAATTAAACAATGAAGAAATTGATAACCCGGAGGATTTTCAAACCAAGGTAAATCCATATGATTCCTTAAAGCGTGAGCTGTGTAAGCTGAGTTATTCGGTTTTGGAATATTTACAACTTCAAAAGGAGTTTTAAAAAAAGTTTCTCTTGTATGACTTATTCTGTTTAAAACTTTAAAAGCAGATTCTTTCTCTGTTGGAGCATTTTTAACAATTGCAATTCCCTTGTAATGTAAAAGTTCTAACCATTTTATTAAACCTTCTTTAGAATTAATAATTTCATCATGATCTATTTTGATAGTCTCAAAATTTTTTTGTAAAGAACAGTCCCATAATTTATAAGGAGATTTATATTTTTTATTATTATTTATTGTATAACAATTTTTTCTTAACCATTCTTGATCATAATAACTTACGTGATTTCCTTCACTCCACTCAATTTCTAGCTTGCCTTCATTATTAATTTTACATGTTTTTGGCTCTATGTTTGTTGAAACTTCAAGTATATTAAACATTCTGTGTCGTGAATCTTTATCATGAGCTGTTGGGCAGTTGTCTCTTAACCACATAAAGTGAAAATTGCTTTTCTCTCCATCACTCCACTCTACATTTAATGCTGAGCCATTTTTTGAAACTTTAGAAATTTCTATTGCCATAAATTAATTGTTATTTTATTTAAATTTGTTTTCAATTCAATTTATAATTGAATTTATGCATTATATGATCTTTTTTCCTCACTTTATTAACATCTGCTAACCTCATTAAAGGTTGTATTTTATTGCGTATCAAGTTTTAATACAGCCAGTTTAAACTAATAATATGGAGGGAATTCATGAAATTTCTTAAAAAAATATTTCTTTCGATTGCATTTATTGCTGTAACATCACTTGCTACTACAAGTGCAAATGCTAAATGCAAAGTGCATTTGGGAGATTTTGACTGGGATAGTGCTAACGTTCACACAGCTATCGTAGGCTATATTCTTGAAAACGGATATGGATGCGATGTTGAAGTGACTAAAGGTAGTACTAGTCCGATAATGGCAGCACATTATGATCAACAACTTGATATTATCACTGAAGTTTGGAGAGATAATATAGTTCAGATGCATGAAGAAGCTGTAGCAGCAGGTAAAATTATTGAGTTAGGGATTAATACTCCTTCTTCTACTCAAGGTTTCTATGTAGATAAACCAACTGCAGATAAGTATGGTTTGAAATCTGTTGAGGATATGAAGAATCCAGATATAGCAAAATTGTTTGCTGACCCTGAAGCACCAGGAAAAGGTAGAATGACAAGCTGTATCTCAGGATGGACTTGTTACACTATTAACATGGTTAAACACAAAGTTTATGGCTTAGATGAATATTATACAAACTTTGACCCAGGTTCAGGTGGAGCTTTAGATGCTGCAATTGCTGGAGCATTTAAAAAAGGTAAACCAGTATTTTCTTACTACTGGACACCGACTGGCTTAATGGGAAAAGTTGACTTAGTGCAACTTGAAGAGCCTGCTTATGATAATGCTTGCTGGACTAAAATGATGGCAGTTGTAGAAAAAATTAAAGCTGATGGACCTGACGCATATACAGATACATGTGCAAGCGCTTACGTTAACATGGCTTTAACAAAATCTGCGTCAACAACATTTGCAAATAAAAAATCTAATAAAAAAATTATAGATTTTATTAGAGCTTATTCTGTACCAACACCAGATGTAAATAGATCACTTGCTTTCTATATGGATGAATCAGGTGGAGACATGGAAGCAACAGCTAAACACTTCTTGTCAAACACTGGTATGTGGACAAAATGGGTACCAGCTGATGTTGCGGCAAAAGTTAAAGATACTCTTTAATTTTAAAATAAATATTAATTCTAAGAGCCCGAAAGGGCTCTTAGTTTTTAAAAAAGGAATAAATGGGAAAATATAAAAAACATATTTTATATTCGTTGTATTTAGTGGCTTTTTTTGCAATGGTTTATATTGCATATACAAGCTCAAAATATAGACCCGAAAGTGTTTCAATTTTATTTACAGATCTGTCTTGGTTGGGTAACTGGCCTAAGTGGCTAGATCTTCCATTGATGCCTTATTTAAACGAAGGTTTTGATAAACTTATTAGAGAATATGGAATGTTTTTTGAAGGAATTAATAATTTCTTACTAGGTCTTTATACAGATATGAAAAATTTTATGGTTGGGTTGCCGTGGCCATTACTAATGATTTCAGTAATTGCTCTTGCATATTTTGCCAGTGGAAGAAATATGGGGACTACAATAATGGTTGCTTTCTGTGTTTTCTTTCTAGGCTTCTTAAGTCCTAGGTATTGGGATAAATGTATTATGACGACTTGTATAGTTGT